>JBCCTH010000227.1:0-4372 GCA_039198835.1 Pseudomonadota bacterium
ACCGTCAGCTACGAAAAGCTGATTTGCGATATGGAGGTCGTCAACACCATCGCCGATCTCTGCACCCCCACCGAGGCCACCGCAGACGCAATCGGGTTCGATGCCATCGCCGAGGTTGCGCCCCAAGGTCATTTCTTTGCCGCAACTCAAACGATGGCCCGCTACGCGACCGAGTTTTACGAGCCCGTGATCGCCGATTGGTCGAATTTCGGCACCTGGGAAGAGCGCGGCGGCCTGACCGCCCATGAGCGCGCCACTGAAAAGTGGCAAGCCATTCTCGAAGAACCGGGCCCGCCCATAGACCCCGCTAAGATGGGCGCGCTCAACGATTTTATCGCCAAAAGGAGCGCCGAGGGCGGCGCGCATCCGCTCTCATGACGCGCGCCGCAACGCTCCTGCACCGCGACAACCCCGATGAGGCCCCGCTATCGGGCAACGTCAAGGTGACCCGGCAAGACTGGCTCAATGCGGCGATGGACACGTTCGTTGAAAGCGGTATCGAGCAGGTAAAGATCCTCTCGCTGGCCGCGCGCATGGGTGTCTCGCGCTCCTCCTTCTACTGGTATTTCAAGAGCCGAACGGAGCTGCTCGATGCCCTGCTCGACGAATGGGAAGCGCAAAATCCGCGCAGGATGATCGCGCAGGCGCAGCGTGAAGCGGCGAGCATCTGCGAAGCAATCTGCAACATACACAAATGCGTCGTGAACCCCACTTTGTTCGACATCACGCTTGATTTTGCCGTCCGTGATTGGGCCCGGCGCGCGCAGCCCGTGCGCCTGCGGCTCGCCGCCGCTGATGCAAGGGTCATCGCCAGCATCACCGAGATGTTCAAGTGCCATGCCTACCCGCCCGACGAGGCTCTGATCCGCGCGCGCGTGCTCTATTACATGCAGCTTGGCTATGATGCCGCCGAACTCAACGAAAGCTGGGACGAGCGGCTGGCCAATGTGCCCCACTATCTGCTCGCCTTTACCGGGCGCGCGCCACGGCCCGAGATCGTGGCGGATTTCGCGGCCTATACCAAAGCACATATCGGAGGAAACCGACCATGACCCCGACAGGAGATGTCATTGTGATCGGCGCTGGCGTGATCGGCGCGGCCACGGCCTTTGAACTCGCCAAGGCGGGGCGCAAGGTGCTCGTGATTGATCGCAACAGCCAGGCAGGCCACGGCTCGACCGCGGGCAGTTGTGCGATCATCCGTATGCATTATTCGACGTTCGATGGCACCGCTTTCGCTTGGGAAGGCTATCATTACTGGCGCGATTGGGCGGATTATCTGGAAGCCCCGGCAGACGAGGCGCTGGCCCAATTCAAGGAAGTTGGCTGCCTCGTGATGAAAACCGAGGCCAACGGCGCCCTCGTCAAACACATGGAAAATTCAGCGAAGCTCGCTTGCCCGTTCGAAGATTGGAGCAATGATCGGATCCGCGAAGCCCTGCCGATTTATCAGCTTGATCGGTACACACCCGCCAAACGCCGAGACGAGCCAGGCTTTGGCGAACCCACGGGCGGGCAACTGAATGGCGCGGTCTTTTGGCCCAAGGCGGGCTACGTCACCGATCCCGCGCTTTCGGCGCAAAACATTCTCGCTGCCGCAGAGCGCCGGGGGGCGAAAGCGATGTTGGGGCGGCGCGTGACGGCGATTTTGCAAGCGGGTGGCCGTGTGCGCGGGGTTGCTCTCGACGATGGCAGCGAGGCCCATGCGCCGGTGGTTATCAACGTTGCGGGCCCGGCCTCGGCAGCGCTCAACGAAATGGCGGGTGTCACCGGCGACATGACGATTGAAACACGCCCCCTTCGGCAAGAAGTTGTGCATGTGCCAGCGCCCGAAGGGTTCGATTTTGAAAGGCGCGGCATGATCGTCTCTGACAGCGATATCGCGCTTTATTGCCGCCCGGAACACGGCAACAACATTCTCATCGGCTCCGAGGACCCCGAATGCGATCCGCATCACTGGGTCGAGGACGACACGGAGTATACCCGCGATTTCACTGATCAATGGACAACCCAAGCTCAACGCTACGCGCAGCGCGTGCCGTCGCTTGGCATACCCTCTCGGATGCGCGGCGTGGTTGATCTCTATGACGCCTCGACGGACTGGATTCCGATCTATGACAAATCCAGCTTGCCAGGCTTTTTCATGGCCTGCGGCACCTCTGGCAATCAATACAAAAACGCCCCCATCGCGGGCAAACTCATGGCAGCGCTCGTTGCCCATGAAGAGACGGCCGAGCATGACACCGATCCGCTGAGCTTCGCGCTGCCCTATATTGGCCAGCACGTGAATGCGGGCTTTTATTCGCGCAAGCGCGAGATCAACGCGGAATCGAGCTTCAGTGTGCTGGGGTGACCCTCTTGAGGGGGCAGTCCCGGGTTTGACCCGGGACCTCTGACAAAACGCCGGGGCCGGAGCCAGGGCAAGAGGCCCCGGGTCAAGCCTGGGGCTGCGCCCCGTCTCGCCTCAAAGGCCCGCGATGAACTCAGCGATCTGGCCCTCAAGGCCCGCGGGGTCATCGAAGGGAATATGATGCCCGGTCTCCATTTCGACGATCCGGGCATGGGGCGCGGCCTCGCGCACGAAGGCGCGATATTTCTTCCCCGTCAGAAGCGAGCGCTTCCCGCATAACACGAGCATGGGCATCTTGAGAGACGGCAGAACCCGCGCGCCGTCAAACCGCCCCGCCACAGTGAGCGCATCGGCCATCCCAGAAGGAGAAGCCGCTTCGATATGAGCGCGAAACCGGGCCTGGCCCTCCGGGTTTTCGATCCGGCTCCCAACGGCTTTGCCGATTGCTTTGAGGCCCGGCACGCGGGTCACGACAGGGCCCACGAAGGGCGTGTACCATGAGATAATCCTGAGAGGCGCGCGGATCGGCGTATCAACGAGCACAAGCGCGCGCACCCGCTCGGGATAAGCGGCCGCAAAAGCCATCGCCACCATGCCCCCGAGAGAATAGCCGATGAGCGTCGCACCTTGGGGCACGTCACGGGCGATCTCTGTGGCGAAACACTCGGCGCGCGCGCGCCGCGCGCGAGGCCGCCCGCCATGGCCCGGCAGATTGAGCGCGTGCCCATCCACCTCGCCCCAGCTTTCGGCATTGAGACCCGCGCCATGAAGATAAATTCGCATGGCCGCAGGTGCGCCCAACGTCGGCACCGGGTCAAGAGCTACGCTGGGGCTTCTCAAACAAGCCGCGTCAGATGGAGACAGGTCTCGACATTGGCGACGCCCTCAAGTTTCCCAATGCGATTGAGCAGCGCATCGAACGCCGCCAGCGAGCGCGTCTCATGCTGCGCGACGAGCGCCCATTTTCCATTGGTTGTGTGCAGGCTTGTGATCTCAGGCAGCCTCGAGAGCGCGCGATGCACGCGATCGGCCTTGGAGAGATCGAGCTCGATGAGAGATGTCGCGCGGATCGCTTCTTCTTCCAGGGGCTCAGCGAGATCGATGGTGAAGCGGCGGATCGTGCCGTCTTGCTGGAACGCTTTTATCTTCGCGGCGATGGTGGCGCGAGACAGGCCCGTGCGCGCGGCAAGCTCTGTCACTGACGCCCGTGCGTTTCGGCGCAATTCCGAGATGAGCTTTCGATTTTCGACGCTGAGACTTTTCATTTTGTTAGTCTAACAACCAAAATGCTCACCTTAAACATCAAAGTCGTCAGTTTGCGCGCTCCCACGGCGCCGCCGGTTTCGGCATGATCTGACACAACGGAGAAAGACATGACGCAAAAAACAATCGCACTTTTCGGCGCGCCCTCGCAGGCGGGCACCCATCAACCCGGCTGCCTCATGGGGCCTGACGCCTATCGTTGCGCCTCTATCGTCGAAAGCCTCGCCATGCTCGGGCACCGCGTTGAAGACCGCGGCAACCTCGCGCCGCCCTTGCGCTCTCACCGCAACCACGCGAACGCCCATGTTCACCATTTGGGCGATGTCAAAGCCTGGGCCGAAATCATCAGCGCAGCGACACTCGATGCCGCGCGCTCAAGCGACATGCCCGTCATTCTGGGCGGCGATCATTCGATTTCGGTGGGAACCGTCCCCGCCCTTGCGCAGCACGCTGCCGCATCCGGACAGCCGCTTTTTGTTCTCTGGCTCGATGCCCATCCCGATCTTCACCTGCTTGAAACGACCGCGAGCGGCAATCTCCATGGCACCCCTGTGGCCTATTTTCTTGGCGAGCGCGGCTTTGAGGGCTTTTACCCCGACCTGCCCGCTCTCGTTGAGCCCGGCAATTTCTGCGCGCTCGGGGTGCGCTCTGTTGATCCGGCGGAGCGCGCGCGGATTAGCGCGCCCGGCCGGGATGGGCCTGAACAGCGCGCCAACGACCAACACCGGATAAAAACCCCCCGCGGATGTTTACATGCGC
>JBCCTH010000228.1:0-4347 GCA_039198835.1 Pseudomonadota bacterium
ATAGCACCAGCCGCAATTCAAGATCAGCCCATCGATATGGGTCTTGTCGATGATCGGTGAGCCGTCCGGCGTCATATCCATGATCCCACCCCAGGACCGCAGCATCTTGGCTTTCCCGATCATCGGCATCAGCGTCATGCCCGCTTCCACGACATGCTCGACCATGGGCAAGTTCCCGCGCGACGCGTAGGATGCGTAAAAATCGAGATCGCCGCCAAAGACGAGCCCGCCTTTATCGGATTGACTGATATAAAAGTGTCCCATCCCGTAGGTGATGACATGGTCAATGCAGGGTTTTAGCCCTTCGCTCACGAAAGCCTGCAAGACATGGCTCTCCACGGGAATGCGCATGCCCGCCATCGCCGCCGTCTGCGAGGACCGCCCCGCCGTGATCAGCGCCACCTGCTTGGCCTTGATCGGCCCGCGCGAGGTCTGAACGCCGGTGACCTTCCCGCCGCTGATGTCGATCCCCGTGACTTCGCAATTCTGAATGATATCAACGCCGCGCATATCCGCCCCGCGCGCATATCCCCAGGCCACAGCGTCATGGCGGGCCGTCCCGCCGCGCGGGTGATAAAGCCCGCCATAAATCGGAAAGCGTGTTTGCTCGAAATCGAGATAAGGCACCTTCTCGCGCACGCCTTGGGTATCGAGCAAGATCGCATCGTCGCCCTGGCTGATCATCTGATTGCCGCGCCGCGCATAAGCATCGCGCTGGCCGTCGGAATGAAACAGGTTGATGATGCCGCGCTGCGAATGCATCGCGTTGAAGTTGGTATCCTCTTCCAGCCGCTCCCAGAGCTTGAGAGAATGCGAATAGAATTCAGAATTTCCGGGCAGCATGTAATTGGCGCGCACAATCGTCGTGTTCCGCCCGACATTCCCACCGCCGATATAGCCCTTCTCGAGCACGGCAACATTCGTGATGCCGTATTCCTTGGCGAGGTAGAACGCCGTCGAAAGGCCGTGGCCGCCACCGCCCACGATCACGATGTCATAGGCCGCCTTGGGGTCGGGGCTGCGCCAATGGGGTTTCCAGCCGCGATTGCCGCTCAGGCCCTGCTTTAAGATTTGCCATCCTGAAAAGCGCATCTTGCCCCCTCGCCTTGCTGGCCGAGACCAGCATTTCGGCGCGAGCCTAGCAAGGTTGTGCGCGCGCCCTGCGACCATTTCCGCCAAATCCGGGCTAAGGGGCGACAGCCGCGTGCGCTGAGCGCTCAAAAGAAAAGCCGCCCCGGGGTGAGGCGGGGTGAGGCGGCCTCAATCTTTCTTGCGCAGGCGGGGCGGCTAGAGGATTTCCGCACCGATCATGCGAGTCGAAAGCGCAGGGTTTGAAGCATCGAGCGTCTCAAGGGCACCGCGCACCGTGATCCGCGCGCCATCCTCGATCCTGAAATTCGGATCGGCCAGTTGCACCTCAACCGCGCCGCCGTGACCGGCATTTCCGCACCAGGGGCAAAGGCCCATATCTGAGACGAGCATGAACTCCTGCATGGCGCGGTCGGCTTTCTGCAACACAATGTAGCCGGTCATTTCATAGACCGCGACGCCGTTTTGCTCACCTACGGGCTGGAGCGCCCGGGCATGGGCCTCTGATGCCAACGGATCAGTGACCAATGGCTTTGACGCAATGCTCTGACCAGCCGCGAAGGCAGGCAGGGCCGGCGCGACAACGGCGACTTGCGCAGCCGCCAATGCGATGCCGCTTGTCGCAAGCTTCTTCATCATTGATTGCTCCATACTGCTCTCCCTTGCTCCTCGGAGGGTTAACTGATGCTTAACGCATGTGGGGTCAAGTCAGGTGCGTGCGTCGCGGCGCATCGGCATTTCGTTGCTCATCTGTGACCTCCAAGACTCACTTCGCCGCCGCGCTCGGCCTCAAAGCCCCTTCGCCTCATAGGCTTTCGCCACCTTCTCGATCGAGACAAGATAAGCCGCCGTCCGCAAATCTGGGATATCGGAGCGCGCGCGCCAAACCTCCGCCATGTCGTTATACGCCTGGCGCATCGTGTCTTCCAGGCCCGACCTCACAAGCTCAAGCTCGCCCGCGCCTTTAAGATATTTCTCCTTGAAATCAGGCGAGAGCGTCCAGTTGATCGAACTGTCGCGCGAGATGCGTTCAAGCTCGTCAACAATGAGGCGGTGGCGATTTTCTTCCTGACGCCGCTGCATCCGCCCGAAGCGTATATGAGAGAGGTTTTTGACCCACTCGAAGTAAGACACCGTCACCCCGCCCGCATTGGCATACATGTCAGGGATGATAACGGTGCCGTTTTCGCGCAATATCTTATCGCCGCCCGAGGTCACAGGGCCATTGGCGGCCTCGATGATCAGCGGTGCTTTGATGCGCGCCGCGTTGTCCCGGTGAATGACCCCTTCGAGCGCAGCCGGGATCAAGATATCGCATTGCTTTTCGAGCGCGCCCGCGCCGTCGGCCTCATAGGTCGCGCCGGGGAAGTCTTTGACACCGCCTGTTTCGCTGATCCATCTCTTCAGGGCCTCAATATCGAGACCATCAGCGTTGCTCACCGCACCGTCGCGCTCGATGACGCAGGTGATCCGCGCGCCGTCCTCATGGCTCAAAAAGAGCGCGGCGTGGTAGCCCACATTCCCAAGGCCCTGCACGATGACGGATTTGCCGTCGAGCCCGCCCGAGAGCCCCGCAGCCGCCACATCCCCGGGATGGCGAAAAAACTCCTGCAAGGCGTATTGGATACCGAGGCCGGTTGCCTCTGTCCGGCCCTGAATGCCACCGGCATTCACGGGCTTCCCGGTCACACAGGCCCGCGCGTTGATATCGGTCGTGTTCATGCGTTGATACTGATCGGCCATCCAGGCCATTTCGCGCTGGCTTGTCCCCATATCGGGCGCGGGCACGTTTTGAGACGGATTGATCAGGTCGCGCTTGATGAGCTCATAGGCGAAGCGGCGCGTGATTTTTTCCAGCTCTTCTTCGTTCCAGGCGCGCGGGTCGATGCAGAGCCCGCCCTTCGAGCCGCCATAGGGCGCATCAACCAAAGCGCATTTATAAGTCATCAGCGCCGCGAGCGCCTCGACCTCATCCTGGTTCACCGACAGCGCATAGCGGATGCCGCCTTTCACAGGCTCCATGTGCTCGGAATGGACAGCGCGATAGCCGGTGAAGGTGTGGATCGTGTCGCGCAGTTTGACGCCGAAACGCACCGTGTAAGTTGAATTGCACACCCTGATCTTCTCTGCCATCCCGGGCGGAAGCTCCATGAGCTCGACGGCTCTGGAAAACATGAGATCAACACTTTCGCGGAATGAAGGTTCTGATGCGCGATCCATCGGCGCGTCCTTTCTGGATAATGAGCGTCTCCTCCAACGCCCACCCGCACCTTAGGGAATTCGCCTCCCTTGAGAAGCTTTTTCCATTCTGGAAACAAAAATGCCTGCAACAAGTCTTTGGAGCGGAAATCGGCCCTAGCGCTATATTCTTGGCTAGAATTTTCCCAAAAATCACAATTCTGCCCAATTTGAGCCGCCAAACGCCGACATAGCAACGCGGCGAGCTTGGGTGAGCTCCCATAACCGGGGTTAAGGATGACGTTAGGGTCAAAGCGGGGGATCCGCGCACAATGGCGCGGCCTAAAGTCAAAAGCAGATGGGTTTGCCCGCGATGAAAGTGGCACAGCCATCGTCTTTGCCTTGGCTGTGTTTGTGATCATGATCATCATGGGCGGCTTGGCTGTGGATGTGGTGCGCATGGAAGCGCAACGCATCAAGATGCAACAGACACTCGACCGCGCCGTGCTCGCCGCCGCCGATCTCGACAACTCGCTCGATCCAAAAGCGGTGGTGAACGAGTATTTCGATAAATCCGGGCTCGGCGATTACATGGATGACAGCAAGATCACTGTCGATCCGCTCTTCGCGGGCAAATCAGTCTCGGCGGAGGCCGATGGCCGCATTCGCACAGCGTTCTTGCACATGGTCGGCGTGCCCTCGTTGCTCGCAGAAAGTGCGGGCGGGGCCGAAGAACAGATCGCCGATATCGAGATATCGCTGGTCGTTGACGTCTCCGGTTCGATGAGCGGCGACAGGATCGCCAATCTTAAAACCGCGTCTGCCTCTTTCTTTAGCTCGGTTGTTGACAACAAGCCCGGCAAGGAAGGCGTCACATCGGTCTCCGTGATCCCCTATACCGCCCATGTGAATGTGGGCACCACATTGGCAAACCGGATCAACTTCGACGATTATCATACCGTTTCGACGTGCAGCCGCTTTCGCGATGACTCGACACGCGACGATTTCAGCACAACCGCCATCGGCCCCAATACCTGGGTCGAGCGCAACGCCCATTTCTTTTGGGATTGGGGCTATGAG
>JBCCTH010000229.1:0-4342 GCA_039198835.1 Pseudomonadota bacterium
GCCGCCAGGGTCTTTGAGACGCCGCTCAGATTGCCCAGACGGCGCAGCGGCTCGAAGGCCAGCGCGATGGCCGTGAAAAAGCTCATGAATTCGCCCACGGTCTTTTCACCCGCGACGATCTCGCCGCCGCCATAAAGCAGAACGCCAAAGATCCCGATCCCGGTGAGAACGTCGCGGGTGAAAAGACCGTGGGCGAATTCATGAGCTTTTTCACGGCCATCGCGCTGGCCTTCGAGCCGCTGCGCCGTCTGGGCAATCTGAGCGGCGTCTCAAAGACCCTGGCGGCAAGCCTTGAGCGCATTCAAACGATCTTTGACACGCGCCCGAACGTCTCAGCGCCCGCGCGCCCGCAGCAAATGGGCGCGGGCGATATCATGCTTGAGGATGTGACAGTCACATTCGGCGAAACCGCCGCGCTTAACGGTCTGAGCTTCGTGGCGAAGGCCGGGCAAACGACAGCGCTCGTTGGCGCGTCGGGCGCGGGCAAGAGCACTGTTTTTAACGCGCTCACGCGCCTTGTGCCGCTGAACGGGCGCATCATGATCGATGGGCGCGACATCAGCGAAGCGGACCCAGCCGAGCTGCGCGGGCTCTTTTCGGTCGTCTCGCAGGACGCGCTCCTTTTTGACGAAACGATCCGCGAGAATATCACCTTCGGCGCATCGCCGCCCGAGGGCGCATTTGAACAGGCGCTCGACGCGGCTTTTGTCAGCGATTTTCTGCCGTCGCTCGCGGCGGGCGTCGAGACAGAGGTTGGGCCGCGGGGGTCAAACCTCTCAGGCGGGCAGCGGCAGCGCGTGGCGATCGCGCGCGCCTTGCTGCGAGACGCGCCCATCCTGCTCCTCGATGAGGCAACCTCAGCGCTCGACGCCGAAAGCGAAATGAAAGTTCAAGAGGCGCTCGCCCGTCTCAGCGCAGGGCGCACGACGCTCGTGATCGCGCATCGCCTGTCGACCATCCGTGGCGCGGACAAGATCGTCGTGATGGATGGTGGCCGGGCTCTTGAGACGGGCACGCATCAAGAGCTCATGGCCAAGGGCGGCGCTTATGCGAAACTCCACAAGCTTCAATTCGCGCCCTAGCGCCGGTAGCGCGCGGCCAGGCGCGCCGGTGAGACGCCCGCATAGTAGAGCGCGAGTGTGATCAGGTTCGACGCGCCGCGCCGATACCAGCCGCCCTTTTTATACCGCGCCGCGCCGGTTCGCGCGATATGTCCGATGGGGGTGAGGCGCAGGCGGCGCGCGAAGGCGACATCCTCCATGAGCGGGATGTCATCATATCCGCCCGCCGCTGCATATTCGGTGCGCCGGATAAGGAGCCCCTGATCGCCGTAAGCCAAGCCAAAAAACCGGCTGCGCAGATTGGCCCAGCGCGCGGTTTGCCACGCGCCGATCCCCACCGCGCGAAACCTGAGCCAGAAATACCCGGCGCCACCCGCCGCCATATGTGCGCTGACGGCCTCGGTCCAACCTGGGGCGAGCTGCGTATCGGCATGGAGAAAAAGCAGCCAGTCCGCCCGCGCGGTCTCGGCACCCCGGCGAAGCTGCCCGCCACGGCTCGGATCGCCGCTGATCCATTCTGCCCCGGCTGCCTCGGCGATCTGCATCGTCCCATCGCTTGAGCCGCCATCGGAAATGATCAGCTCCCGGATCAGCCCGGCTTCGAGCCCTTCCATGAGGGCGGCGATCGCTCCGGGAAGCTCTGTCTCTGCGTTCAGCGTTGGAATGATGATGCTAATCGGCGCTGGCATCTTGTCTCTCCGTTTGACGCGCCTCTATATGCCAAGGGTTCAGGCGGGAGAAGCCCATGGCCCAAAAGCTCATCAGGATCGGCGGCGAGGCCCGTTTCGAATTCTTGCAGAACCTTGTGACCAACGACGTCTCTAAAACAAGCGAAGGGCTTGTCTATTCCGCGCTTCTGACCCCGCAGGGCAAGCTGATCGCTGATTTCTTTCTGGTGCCGGATGGTGACGCGATCTTGATCGACGTGGCCGAGGCTGCCGCAAGCGGGCTCGCGCAACGTCTTTCGATGTATAGGCTGCGCACGCCGGTCACGCTCGATTGGGATGACCGCGTCGTCGCGCAAGGCCTCGGGGCGCCACCCGAAGGCGGCTTTATTGACCCGCGCCACCCGAGCCTGGGATGGCGCGCCTATGGCACAAAGAAAGCATCGATCCCCGGGTGGGAGGCGTTGCGCGTGGCGTCCTGCATCCCCGAACTCGGCGCGGAACTCAGCGGCGATACTTATATCCTGGAAGCAGGCTTTGAGCGCCTCAGCGGCGTTGATTTCAAAAAAGGCTGCTATGTTGGTCAAGAGGTCACCGCGCGGATGAAGCACAAAACCGAGCTTCAAAAGGGTCTCGTGACCGTGGCAGTGGTTGGCGCGGCAGAGCCCGGCACCGAGATCACATCAGACGGCAAGGCGGTGGGCATGCTCCATACCCGCGCTGGCGACCAAGCGATTGCTTATCTGCGCTTCAACCGGATCAAAGGCGCGTTGCGGGCCGGTGACGCGCAGATTTCTCTGACCTGAACAGGCACAGTCCCGGGCTTGATCCGGGACCTCGCGGTATAGGGAACGCGGCCGAAACGTCGCGGTGAGATGACCAATGTGGTTCGTGAGGGCGTGGCACCGGCCAGAACCTGCAAAGCGCGTCAGGCGCGCTCGGAATATTCCATCGTTTCAGTATTGACGATGATCATCTCCTCGGGCCCCACAAACGGCGGCACCATCACCTTCACGCCATTATCAAGGATCGCCGGTTTGAACGAGTTCGCGGCCGTCTGGCCTTTCACGACCGGCTCGGTTTCAACGACCTTGCAGGTGACTTTCTGGGGCACTGTCGCGTTGAGCGCTTCAGCTTCGTAAAACTCGATCTGAACGGTCATGCCGTCTTGCAGAAACGGGCGGCGGTCGCCCAGCAGCTCAGCGGGCAACTCGATCTGTTCAAATGTCTCCATATCCATGAAGACAAGCATGCCATCCGTCTCGTATAAGAATTGCTGATCCTTCTGCTCAAGGCGCACCCGCTCCACCTTGTCAGCGCTTCGGAAACGCTCATTGAGCTTTGAGCCGTTGCGCAGATTCCTAAGCTCGACCTGGGCGAATGCGCCGCCCTTGCCGGGCTTCACATGGTCAACCTTCACGGCCGACCAAAGGCCGCCATTATGTTCCAGAACATTTCCGGGGCGGATTTCGTTACCGTTGATTTTTGGCATGTGACGAAACCATGGCAAAAGGTTGATGGGATTGTGAGGGAGCCTATATATACCCGACGTCAGGGAGACAAGCGCCCGGTCTGGTGCGCCAAACGGGTAACACATGCAACAGATGCATATCTGGCATGTCGAAATCACAAGCCCGAATCACCAAATATGGGTCATAAGGGCTGAACGCTGTAGACCCGCAAGAGCAATAACAAAGGAACCACGATGAAAGATTTCGTCGACGGAACTGCTTTCAATAATGAACAGGGCAACCGCGCGCGCAAATTGTTTGCGGCGGTTGTGTTGGCGGCGTTGGATGACGCCATCGCAGATGACAAGAAATATGGCAATGGCCCCGAGCAGATCGCGCGTTGGGCGCGCTCGCGCGATGGGCGCGTAGTGCTCTCCTGCGCCGGGATTGACCCTAACGAACGCGTGGTTGAAGGGTTGATGGATTTTGTCTCAAAAGGTGTGCGGACCTCCGTGGCGCTGAGCCGCGAAGAGAGCGAGCGCCGTGCGGCCGCCCAGGCAGAAGCCGCTTAAAACGCTTCAAGCTCACGGAAAAAAGCGCGTCCCACCGGGCGCGCTTTTTCTTTTCAGAAGAAAAGAAACCACGCGAAGAATGGCACGAGTTGCAAGGCAGCAAGCCCGCCAAAGACGGCGCGCCATTGCCAGCTTTTGAACCGCCCGAGAAGATACACGACCAAAGCCAGGATCACGGCAATCTCGATCACCCCCACGATCCGACCTCCGCTCGAGCTATCCCAATAAGAGAGCGGCGAATAAAACTTCCAGGTGCTCAGCGGCCAGAAATGCATGCGTGCGTCTTCATTGTGCAGCGGAAAGTCAAAAGCGATGTGGAGAAGTGCTGCGCCCGCAAACGCGACCGCCCAACGCGACTTGAGCCAAAGCGCCACCCCGAGCGCGAGCCCCCAAAGCACAAACGAGTTATCGATTGCGAAAACGCGCTGCCAGGCATCGCTGAAATAGAGCTCGTCAAAGACAATCTCGGGCGCGATACTCATCACGTAGAGCGCGAACCCACCCATGATATAAAGCGATAGGTCTGGCATGATCGCCCCAAGAAGAGCAGCCATGGTCACCGTGTTCTGCTCGGGCTTGCCAAACGCGGCCAC
>JBCCTH010000230.1:0-4318 GCA_039198835.1 Pseudomonadota bacterium
ATCACTTTGGGCAGGGTCACAGGCTCGGCCAATCGATCTTTTACCTCAATGAGGGTCGCCAGAGGAACGAAAGATGGGTCGCCGCGCCGCTCGGTTCCGCCTCGACGCTCGCACGCTGGAAAGACAACCATAACGGGATGGCGCGCGACACAATCGTCATCTGCGGTGACGCGCTCACCAATATTGATCTGGCGGCCATGGTCGCCCATCACAGGCGTAAAGATGCCGATATCACGCTCGCGGCGGTCAATGTCGCGCCGCGCGACACTGGCAAATACGGGATCATGGTCACCGATCCATCAGGCCAGATCCTTGAGTTTCAGGAAAAACCCGCGCCCAGCGCTGCGCGCTCGACGCTTGCCAATGCGGGCATCTATGTGATGTCGCCGCGCGTCGCACAGCATCTCGACGTGGGTGATGGCACTGACATCGCGACAGACCTTTTGCCCGCTATCCTCGCATCAGGCGGGCGCTTAGAGAGCTTTCAAGCACCGTTCGAGTGGATCGATATCGGGTGTGGGCGTGACTATGCGGCGGCCTGGCAAATGGCCCTTGACGGCGCATTGCCCTGGCTCGCGCCCGACGCAGAGCGTATCGCGCCTTCCATTTGGGCGCATCCAACGGCACAGATCGGTCGTTTGGCCGATATTGAGGGGCCAGCTTTTATATCCGCAGGTGCCCAAGTTGCCAAAGGCGCAAGCCTTCGGGGGCCCGTGGTCTTAGGCGCGGGCGCGGTGGCAGAGCCACGCTCTTATTTGCGCAACGCGATCCTCATGGAGGGGACACGCGCGGCAATGAGCGCGCTTATCGACGGCATGATTGCCCATGGGCGTTGGGCTGTGGCCCATGCTTTTGCCGATGGATCGCCGCAAAGCTGGGAGCCGCTGGAGGGCGTGAGCGCGGTGGAGCGCGACAGGGCGTTCGAGAACGGGCAGAAATCGGGCGTCAACGATAACGGAGCACCTCGCCTTGCAGCCGCGAGCTAGCCGCCAAGAGAGCCATGCCGAGCGCGCGGATTACTTTCGCGCGTTCGAACATGTCTTGCCGCCCCCATTGCCCAAGCTTTCGCGCCGCCGCGCGCTGACCTGGCAGTTTCTCGCGGCCTTCACGCTTGGCATCGGGCTCTGGTATTTACAATGGCGTTGGATGCACTCTTTGAACCCGGATGCGCTTGTCTTCTCGGCTATCGTTGCGGCTGCCGAAACTGGCATGTTTATCGGCACGCTCCTTTTCTTTTTCGACATCTGGGACGAAGGCGATACACCGCGCGAACCCCCGCCGCAGACGCCCGAGGAGGCCTGTCTGCCCGAGGATAGCGATCTGAGCGTCGATATCTTGATCGCCACATATGACGAGGACATGGCGGTTTTAGAGGCAACGCTCACAGATGCTCTGGCTGTGCGCGTGCCGCAAGGATGGCGCGCAACGATCTATCTGCTCGACGATGGTCAAAGACCGCTCGCGGCGCAACTCGCGCGGCGCTTGGGCGTGCGCTATCTCACGCGCCCGAGCAACGCTGGCTTCAAGGCGGGCAATCTGCGCAATGCCCTTTTGCGAAGCGATGGAAGCTTCATCGTCATTTGTGATGCCGATACCCGGCTCTTCCCGGGATTTCTCGAAAACACGTTGGGCTATTTTCGCGCGCGAGATGTCGCTTGGGTGCAAACGCCGCATTGGTTTTATGACATTCCCGAAGGTCGCCCCTGGAGCGTGGGCTTGCCCGCACCCGTCGCGCGGCTTTTCGCGTTGCTCGGTGGCACGCCAAACGCAGGGGGCGATCCCTTCCTTTCGGGGAGCCTCGTTTTTTTTGACGTGATCCAGCGACGGCGCAACAGAAACGGGGCGAGTTTCTGCTGTGGCGCTGGCTCGATCCATCGGCGCGAGCCGCTTTTTGAGGAGGCTTGCGCACAAAACGGGCCAGATCGCGCAAACATCTTTGACCCGTCATCACGGCGCGGTCTGCGCCCGTTCATGGCGCGCCTCGCCCCGCTTCAGCCGTTCCGCTACCATGTCTCGGAAGACATTTTCACCTCGATGCTCCTGCATTCTTCGTTTGAGCGGTGGCGCTCGGTCTATCACCCGCAGATCGAATCCAAGATGCTCTCGCCCTGGAGCATGGATGCCTGGGCGGCGCAAAAGCTCAAATATGCCGGGGGCACGCTTGATTTGATGCTGCGCCACAACCCGCTTTGGCGCGCGGGCATGCCCTGGCGCATCAAACTGCATTATGCGGCGACATTCTGGTCTTACCTCAACGCCATAATCCTCGCCGTTCTCCTTTTTGCGCCGATTTTTACGCTCCTGACAGGGCTTGCGCCCATCGATGCCTATTCATCGACGTTTTTCCTGCATCTTCTGCCGTTGCTTTTTGCCAATGAAGCTGCGCTCGCCGTGGCTTCTAAGGGGCATGACGCCAATCAGGGGCGCGTGCTGTCTCTGGCGACGCTGCCGATCGTGGCGCAGGCCCTTGCGCAGGCCTTGAAAGGGAAGAAGATCAAGTTTCGACCGACGCCCAAGACCCCTCTCTTCAAGGGGTCGCTGCGTTTTGTCTGGCCGCATCTGGCGCTTCTGGCGCTCATGGCTTTCGCTCTGATCTACGGGGTTTGCCAGCATGTGTTGGGCTCTGTGGCACATTCCGGCGCGCTTTTGCTGGTCAATGCCTTTTGGCTGGCCTGGTGCGGTTGGGCATTGACGCGCGCGGTTAAGGCGGCGCTTTGGCGACCTGAGCGAATGTCAGATCGCGCCGCTTTTTTACCCCGCACTCCACTTCCCGAGATCAGAAAGGCCGACCATGCCTAGCGATAGACCGTCCTGGCGCGTTCCGCGCGCGCCTTTTGTTTTCGTTCTGGGCCTGAGCCTTGCGGCGGGTGCGGCTGTTTTTCTTGATGGCGCGGCGCAAGCGCTTTCGGGCGCGTTTCAGGGCCGCGTGGCGCTTGGGAACGCCGAGATTTCAATGGCTGAGCGCGCGCCGCTTACGCCGCGCGAAAAAGGTGCTGCGCAGGCCGCATGGCGCTATTTTGAAGCGCATACGCGCCCGGAAACCGGGTTCGTCGATGCTGTCGCGGACTTCCCCTCGGCAACGCTCTGGGATCAGGGCTCTTATCTGCTCGCGCTTGTCTCGGCCCGTCGCTTGGGTCTCGTTTCGCAAGGTGATTTCGATGCCAGGGTGCATGCATTTGTCGCCAGCCTTGCCGAGCTTGAGCTTTATGAAGGGCTTTTGCCGAACAAAGTCTACGACACGCAGCGCCTTACGATGGTCAATTACGCCAACGAGGCCGTGGCAGGCGGCGTTGGTTGGTCGGCCCTCGACATTGCGCGCCTTTTGATGGGGCTTCGCGTGATCGAGAAGCACTTCCCGCAGCACGGCGCAGAGATCCGCGATGTGCTTGCGGGGTGGGATCTGGCGTCGATGGCTCAGAAGGGTGAGCTTATTGGCGTCACCCGTGCGGCGGGCGCGCCTGGCCTGCGCTTGCAGGAAGGCCGGATCGGGTATGAGCAATATGGCGCGCGCGCTGCCGCGCTTTGGGGGCTCGACGTGGTGCGCGCGATGTCAGCCGAGCGCATTGTGGCCTGGCGCGATGTGGAGGGCGTTGAGATCCCCACCGATCTGCGCCGCGCGTCGAATTTTGGCGCGATCACCCCGGTCTTGAGCGAGCCCTACTTGTTGCTCGCGCTTGAACTCGGGCTTGATGCCGAGAGCCGCGCGCTCGCAGAGCGGGTCTTTCAAGCGCAAAAAGCGCGTTATGCGGCCCAAGGGATCATCACGATGGTTTCAGAGGATCACCTCGATGAAGTGCCCCATTTCGCCTATTCCTCGGTGAGCGCCAATGGGCGCGACTGGGCTGTGATCGCCGAAGATGGGAGCTTTCATGAGGCAAAGCGCACGCTCAGCACGAAGGCGGCTTTCGGATGGGCCGCGATCTTTGACGCGCCCTATGCTCACATGGCGCGCGAAGAGGTGATCGGTCTTGCGGGGGCGGAGGGGTTTCCCGCTGGAATTTATGAGCGGGATGGCCGCACAAATACGGCGCTCGCGCTCAACACGAATGCCGTCATCCTTGAGGCTCTGCATTACCAGGTATTTGGGCCACTTCGGAGCCTGCGCTGAGGGCGGCGGGGCACGAGATCAGTTCGGGTAGCCGCAACGCCCCTGGCCCGGCAAAACGCTTCGGCCCGTGGCACCTTCTCGCGTCTAACGCACGCTGGAGCGCGCCTGTGGAACAAGCGCCCCGCTTCTTCTTTTTTAGCCTTACGCGAGACCGCGGCGCGCGGTCGCTTCGACGTAAGACGTAAGACGTAAGACGTAAGACGTAAGACG
>JBCCTH010000231.1:0-4291 GCA_039198835.1 Pseudomonadota bacterium
ATCCCGACCGCGCATCTGCTGGAAAACGCGCGCCGCGTGGCAGCCTCGCTCCTTGAGCGGGGGAGCGCGGGCGAGCGCGTCTTCATAGCCCTTCCCCCCGGCGCGCCTTTTTTTGAGGTGTTCCTTGGCTGCCAGTTGGCGGGGATGCTCCCGGTCGCTGTGCCCCCGGGCGGCCTGAGACGCAGGGCAGAAACGCTCGAGGCCATGGTCGCGTTGACGCAGCCCCTCGTCATGGTCTGCGAAAGTGTGCCCGCGAACGCATCTGCGCCCTTGCCACTGGTGGCCGCGGATGAGCTTCTGGCCACCGACCGTCAGAAAGCTTCAACGCCCGCGGCGACTGATCTCGCCTATCTTCAGTTCACCTCAGGCTCGACAGGCAAGCCGCGCGCCGTGATGATTTCGCATGAGGCTGTTTGCGCCAATGTTGACGGGCTCGCGGACAAGGCGCGCCTGAGCGAGGCGTCAAAAGTGTTGAGCTGGCTCCCTGTTCATCATGACATGGGGCTTGTTTCGTCGATCTTCGCACTGGTTTCAGGCCATGATCTCATTTTGGAGCGGCCTGAAACCTTTTCGCGTGCGCCCCTGGGCTGGCTTGAAGCGATATCGCGCCATGGCGCGCATTTCTCGGGGGCGCCGAATTTTGCCTATGAGATCCTTGGCAGAGCCCCTTTAGAGCGCGAAACGGCACATGCGCTCGATCTATCGACCTGGGAGATCGCATTTTGCGGGGCAGAGCCGATCCGGCCTGCCGCGCTTCAGCGCTTCGCGCTGACATTTGCCGAAGCGGGCTTTGCCGAGGCCGCGCTTTGCCCCGCCTACGGCATGGCAGAATTCACGCTACAAGCCACATCGGCGGGAAGAGGCATGGCGATGCAAGCGCGCGCGCTGAATGCTGCGCAGGGCGCGCGCGATGTTATGTCGGTCGGATCAGTCGTAAGCGGTCATCGTCTCGCAATCGTTGACCCGGAAACGCGCCTGCCGCTGGCCGATGGTCAAACCGGTGAGATCTGGCTCGCCGGTGCCAGCATGGGCCAAGGCTATTGGAAAGACGCACAAGCAACAGCGGCCACATTCAACGCGACCCTGGCAGGCCAGGATCGCCCGCATTGGCTGCGCACAGGCGATCTGGGTCAGCTCATCGACGGCGAACTCTATGTTTTGGGCCGCATCAAGAACGTGCTCGTCCATCAGGGGCGCAACTTTCATGCCGAAGAGATCGAGACCGTCGCCGCGGCAGCGCACCCTCTTTTGACCCTGGGCAATGTGGCGGCTTATCCGGTGATGAGCGCCGATGGGGGCGAAGCGCTCGGTCTGATCTGCGAGTTACCAAAGGCCAAGCAAACGGGGATCGCCGAATATGAGGCGCTTGTCGCGGCGCTGCAAAGCGATCTTGCGCGCCACCTCGGCCTTGATGCGCAAAGGATCACCATGATCCGCCGCCTGGCGCTGCCGCGCACGACGAGCGGCAAGTTGCGGCGCGCGCATGCCGCCGAGCTCCTCGAGGAGGGCGCGCTGCCTGTCCTTTTTGATTGGGAAAAGCCGCCTCTCGCGCGCACCGCTGAGCCGCTGGCCGCCGAGCCAACGCGCGCCGATATCGAAGATTGGCTCGTGGCGTGGATGCATGTGCAACTAGGCCGCGCGGCGGGGCACGGCATGCTGCGCGCCTCGCTTGCCGATCTCGGGCTCCATTCAATAGCCGCCGTCGAACTGGCCCATGACCTTGAGGATTGGCTGAAAAGACCGATCCGCCCGATGCAGATTTTTGAAGCCGCAAGCCTTGATGCTCTGGCGCAGGCGCTCGCAGGCCCCGCCGCCGGCGCGCCGCTGCAAACGCAGATGAAAGCGAAGCCTGACCCCGCCTCCCCCAAGCTCATAGACGACTCATTTGAAGCCAGACTGGCCGAACTGGAGACCCTCTCGGATTATGAGGTCGACCTCCGCTTGGCGCAGAATACAAGCAAATAGGCCATTTTTCATGACCGATCTTTATCGTCGCCTGACCGAACTGCCGCGCAATCGCCTGGCCCTTTTGGCCATGGATCTGCAAAAGAAGCTCGACACCATTGAAGCCACCCAGAGCGAACCAATCGCCATCACCGGGATGGCGTGTAACTTTCCTGGCGCACCCGATATCGCAAGCTTCTGGGAGATGCTCTCGGAAGGCCGCGACGGGGTGAGCGAAATGCCTAAAGATCGTTGGGATGTCGCTGCGCATTACTCCCCCGATCCCGAAAAACCGGGATGCTATTACACCAAGCATGCGGGCTTCATCTCGGGCCATGACCGCTTTGATGCGGCCTTTTTCGGGCTGACACCGCTCGAAGCCACTTACATGGATCCGCAGCACAGGTTGCTCCTTGAGACCGCCTGGCATGCGCTTGAGGATGCGCATTTGACGCGCGCGTCGCTCGAAGGCACCCGCACGGGGCTTTTTGTGGGCATTTCCACGAACGATTACATGCAGCACCAAGTCAGGAAAGCGCCGCTCACCGACATCGGGCCTTACCTCGGCATCGGCAATGTCGCGTCAACGTCAGCCGGGCGGTTATCTTACCTTCTGGGCCTCAACGGGCCGAGCATGGCCGTTGATACGGCGTGTTCTTCGTCTCTTGTCGCGCTTCATCTGGCCTGCAATTCGCTCAGAATGGGCGAAAGCGATGCGGCGATGGCGGCGGGCGTCAATATGATGCTCATTCCCGAGACATTCATCTATTTCAGCAAGCTGCGCGCGCTCTCGCCTGACGGGCGCTGCAAAACATTCGATGCCAGTGCCGATGGCTATGGACGGGGAGAGGGATGCGGCGTTGTCGTGCTCAAGCGGCTCTCTGATGCCCTGGCGGCAGGCGACAAGATCATCGCGCTCGTTGCAGGCTCGGATACCAACCATTCAGGCCGCTCGAACGGGCTGACCGTGCCGAGCGGCACCGCGCAGGAGCAGGTCGTTCGACGCGCCATCGAGGCAGCAGGGCTCACGCCGCCCGATATCGACTTTGTCGAGGCCCACGGGACAGGGACATCGCTGGGCGATCCGATCGAGCTTCATGCGCTTGGCGCGGTCCATCGCGACCGGCAAGACCCGCTCGCCATCGGCTCGGTCAAGACCAATATCGGCCATCTCGAAGCGGCGGCCGGGATCGCGGGGATCATAAAATCAGCCCTCGCACTCAATCACCGCGCCCTGCCCGGCACTCTGAACTTCAATCACCCAAACCCCCATGTGGACTGGAAGACAACGCCCATCAGACCCCAAACCGAGATGCGCGAGCTTGGCGAAGGGCCGCGGGCCGCGGGGGTAAGCTCTTTTGGGTTTGGCGGCACGAACGCCCATGTCGTGCTCAAAGCTGCCGAACGCGAAACGGCGCTCGCGCCCAAGACCAAAGCAAAGGTGCCCGCCCGCCCGCACCACGTTCTTACCATGAGTGCGCGCAGCGCCAGCGCGCTTAAAACACTGGCCGAGGCCGCGGCGGAGCGGCTCACCGCGCCAGGCGCGGATCTCGCCAGCTATGCCCATGGCGCCAATCGCGGGCGCGATCTTTTTGAGCATCGTTTGAGCCTGCGCGCCGAGGATGCCGCAGAGGCCAGCGCAAAGCTTGCGGCTTTCAGCGCGGCCCCCTCAAACCCTGGGGCGATCCATATCGGGCAAACGGCGCCCGGCACATCCGCCCAGGGCGACCTGCTCTACTTGTTTTCAGGCCAAGGCGCGCAGCGACCGGAAATGGGGCGCGTCCTTTATGAAACGCAGCCGCATTTCGCCTGCCAAATCGATGAGATCGGCGGGCTCATGAAGGGGCGGCTGGCCAAGCCGCTCAAAGAGCTTCTCTTCGCCAAGAGCGATCATCTGATCTCGCGCACCGAAAACACGCAGCCGGTTTTGTTTGCCTATGAAGTCGCGCTTGCGCGGATGCTGGAAAGCTGGGGGATTAAGCCCGGCGCCGTGATGGGGCATTCCGTGGGGGAATATGCCGCGGCCCATCTGGCGGGGGTGTTTTCGCTCGAAGACGGAGTTGAGATGATCCTCGCGCGCGGGCGGCTCATGCGCGAGCTCTGCGCAGAAGGCGCGATGCTGGCGCTGGCATGTGACGAAGCGACGGCGCTCGAACTTCTTGAGACAAGCGGCGGCCTCGCCTCTCTGGCGGCGGTGAACTCGCCCAAGGATGTGACGCTCGGCGGTGATGCCGCCACAATCGAGCGCCTCGCGCAAAACGCCGAGGCGCGCGGGATCACCGCGCGCCAATTAGCCGTGTCCCATGCCTTCCATTCGCCCCTCATGGACCCGGCGCTTGAAGCTTTC
>JBCCTH010000232.1:0-4230 GCA_039198835.1 Pseudomonadota bacterium
CCTGCTTTCCAGCAATCCTACGGCACTTGAAGGGCACATGTTGTGCATAAGTCTACATGAGTCCCGATTTATGGGGCAAAGCGCCGAGAGATCGAGGCGTACCATAAATTCCCAAATTGACGCAATAATTTGGCAAATCGTGCGGTGCTGCGCGGCTAAACGACTAAAAAGTGCCTGGGTTTTCCCGAATCACTCGCTTTCGAGACGTGCGATATCCGTTGATCTCAAGACTGGACCATAATTTCCCATGATTGCGCATGCGCTATCTCAGGCGATCCCGCCCTCAATCAAACGTCGGGCCAAAGACCCAAATGCATCTGCCATCGCCCCGCCCATCCCCGCCACGGGGGTGCCTTTGTCGCTGGCAAGCCGGGTCTCAAGATCAATGGGGAGCGCCCCGAGAAACGGCACGCCCCAGCGCTCGGCCTCCGCGGCCGCCCCGCCCTGACCGAAGATCTGCGCCTCATATCCGCATTTGGGGCAATGAAAGACACTCATATTTTCGATCAACCCGAAGATCGGTGTCTTGAGCGTGCGAAACATGTCCATCGCTTTGCGCGCATCGATGAGCGCGACGTCCTGAGGTGTCGACACGATGATCGTGCCAGAGAGATCGACGCGTTGGCATAGCGTGAGTTGAACATCGCCGGTGCCCGGCGGCAGATCGACGATCAGCGTATCGAGGCGGCCCCAATTCACCTGGGTGATCATCTGTTGGAGCGCGCCCATGAGCATCGGCCCGCGCCAGACGATGGCCTTCCCCTCTTCGGCCATGAACCCGATCGACATCAAGGTGACGCCATGGGCCTGGCGCGGTTCGATCATTTTGCCGTCTTTGGTTTCGACGCGGCCCTCTACGCCCATCATGCGCGGCTGCGATGGGCCGTAGATATCGGCATCCAAAAGCCCGATGCGCCGGCCTTCGCGCGCCAAGGCCACGGCGAGATTTGCCGAAACCGTCGATTTACCCACGCCGCCCTTGCCCGATGCCACCGCGATAATGCGGCCAATGCCCGAAGGCTTGACCGGCCCGGATTGCTTGCTCGGGTGGCGGCCGACCTTTATCTGCGGGCCGGGCGGCCGTCTGCCCGAGGCTTGGGCGGGCGTTTCCGCATGGGCCGTGAGCACAACTGAGACAGAGACCACCCCATCGAGCGCGCTGACAACTTCTTCTGCGCGCGCGCGGGTCTCTGCCAGCGCCTGGGCTGTCTGGGCATCGGGCGCTTCGATCACGAACCTGACCGCGCCCCCCTCAATAGAGAGCGCGCGGATCATATCACGGCTGACCAGATCCCCCCCGCCCGGCAAAGCCAGCGCTTTCAGAGCGGTAAAGATGTCGTCTCGCGAAAGCGCCATGAGCCTCTCCCCGAAGATAGATCGCGTTGCATCACACCAAGCGCAAGAGCAAGGCGTCAAAGCGCCGGCGCGCTTTGCATTTTTTGCATGCCGGGTCTGCGCTTTCTTCGGTTTCGCACCCGCAGCGAGCGCCTATGTATCACGCATCAGCGGATGAGCCGCTGGTAGAAAACCCACAGAGTAGAAAATGGCTTACGCAACCGCACCGATCACCGCCCGATTTGACCTTGTCACCCGCATCCGCGCCTATGCAGCGGAGCGGCTGGAGGATTTCGCGCGCTACAGAGACTTTCGCAAAACCTATGCAGAGCTTCAGGAGCTCTCGGACCGCGAGCTTGATGATCTTGGCATTGCACGCGCGAACCTGCGCCAGATCTCTATCGAGACGGTCTATGGATCATAAGCTTCGAAGCCTCTGACCTCCTCCCTGTCGAGGATCTTCGACCAAAGCGGCGGCTCTCCCAATGGAGGCCGCCGCTTTTCTTAGTGGCGCGCACTTTGGGCAGGCTGGGCGCGCGGACGGGCTAAAAGGGGGTATCATCCCCGCTTGCGGCATTCGTGACAAACTTCGCCACCACCTTTTTCGCGCCGGCTTTGTCAAACTCGATCTCGAGCTTGTCACCCTCGATATCCATCACCTCGCCATAGCCGAACTTTTGGTGAAAGACCCTGTCACCGATGGTGAAAGCCGAAACGGCATTCATATCAATGACCATGTTGCGGCCCTCCGAAGGCTGCGCCATGCCGCGCTGCTTTGAGCGCTCTTGAAGCCGCTTCCAGCCGGGAGAGTTATAGACATCGGCGCGCGAGGCACGATCATGGAGATCTGACGATTGCGACGCCTGGATCACGGGAGACGCCTGCCCCATCATCCCGTAGCCGCCCGAATGCAGGCTGGAGGAGGCTGTCAAAACATCGACATGCTCGGCCGGCAGTTCATCGATGAAGCGCGAGGGCATCGCGCTTTGCCACTGCCCGAACACCCGCCTGTTGCCCGCAAATGAGATCGTGCAGACCTCTTCGGCGCGGGTGATGCCGACATAGGCGAGCCGCCGCTCTTCTTCGAGGCCCTTGAGCCCGCTTTCATCCATGCTGCGCTGTGAGGGAAATAGCCCGTCTTCCCAACCTGGCAGGAAAACCATGGGAAATTCGAGGCCTTTGGCGGCGTGGAGCGTCATGATCGAGACCTTCTCGCCGCTATCGCTCTGCTCGTTATCCATCACGAGCGAAACATGTTCCAGGAACCCTTGCAGGTTCTCGAAATTCTCCAGCGCCTTGACGAGCTCTTTGAGGTTTTCGAGGCGGCCTGGGGCCTCTGGCGTCTTTTCATTTTGCCAGTGCGCGGTGTAGCCCGCTTCATCGAGGATCACCTGCGCGATTTCGACATGGCGATCGGCCGCATCGCGCACCTGCCGGTGCCAGCGGTCGAGCCCGGCAACGAGCGCGCGCAGGTTGGCCCCGCCTTTGCCTTTGATCAAGCTCGTCTGGACAGCAATCCGCGCGCCTTCAACGAGGCTCACCCCATTCGAGCGCGCCAGTTGCTGGATCGTTTGCACGGCCTTGTCTCCGAGCCCGCGCTTGGGTGTATTCACGATGCGCTCAAAAGCCAGATCATCGTCGAGCGAGACCGCGAGGCGGAAATAGGCCATCGCATCGCGGATCTCGAGGCGCTCATAAAAGCGCGGCCCGCCGATGACCCGGTAGGGCAAACCGATGGTCAGAAAACGGTCTTCAAAAGCGCGCATCTGGTGAGAGGCGCGCACGAGAATGGCCATTTGATCAAGCCCGAAGGGGGCCATGCCGCGCGTGCCTGTTTGCGCCGCTTCGATCTCGTCGCCGATCCAACGGGCCTCTTCCTCGCCGTCCCAATGGCCGATCAGGCGGACTTTCTCGCCCTCCTGCGCCTCGGTCCAGAGCGTCTTGCCCAGGCGGCCTTCATTGGCATTGATCACGCCCGAAGCGGCGGCCAGGATATGGGGCGTTGAGCGATAATTCTGTTCGAGCCTGACAACCTTCGCGCCGGGAAAATCCTTTTCAAAGCGCAGGATGTTGCCCACCTCAGCCCCCCGCCAGCCATAGATCGACTGATCGTCATCGCCCACGCAGCAGATATTGGTGTGGCTTTGCGCGAGAAGGCGAAGCCAGAGATATTGCGCGACATTGGTGTCTTGGTACTCGTCGACCAGAATGTAGCGAAACCAGCGTTGGTATTGCGCGAGGATATCCGGGTGGGTCTGGAAGATCGTAACGCAATGCAACAGCAGATCGCCAAAATCCACCGCGTTCAGTTCTAAAAGACGCCTCTGATACTGGGCATAGATCTCGATCCCGCGGTGGTTGAAGGCGCTTGCTTCCTGTGCGGGGACTTTCTCCGGGCTCCAGGCGCGGTTTTTCCAGCTGTCGATGAGGCCTGAGAGCATGCGCGGCGGCCAGCGTTTCTCGTCGATGTCGTTGGCGACGATGAGCTGTTTGAGAAGCCTGAGCTGATCGTCGGTGTCCAGGATGGTGAAATTTGACTTCAGATGAGGCCCGTGTAGCCGCTGCGAAAGATCGCCGTCTTGCGAAGGCGCGGTCATTGCTTCGGTTCGAGGCTTGGGAACCGGGCCCAGATCATAGGCGTCAGCGCCCTCGTCTTGTGTTGCGAGCCCATCCGCGCTTGAGGCTGTTGGCGCGCGCGACATGGCGGGCGCGCCTGAGATCAGCTCCGCATGGCGGCGCAGGATCTGCACAGAGATGGAATGGAAGGTCCCCATCCAGCGCAGCCCGGCTTCTTGCCGGTTCAAAAGCGTTGCCACGCGCTTTTTCATTTCGCGCGCGGCTTTGTTTGTGAACGTCACGGCGAGAATTTCGTTCTCGCGTGCGGCCCCGGTGGCC
>JBCCTH010000233.1:0-4179 GCA_039198835.1 Pseudomonadota bacterium
CAAAGATGAGGTTTGCCCCCACCAGCGCAGTGTTGCCCGACGGATCATAGGGCGGCGAAACTTCTACGAGGTCGCAGCCCACAATAGACAGCCCGCGCAGGCCACGGATGAATTCCATCGCCTGCCAGGTCGTGAGCCCGCCGATCTCGGGCGTGCCCGTGCCAGGCGCGAATGCCGGATCAAGGCTATCGATATCGTAGGTGAAATAGGTCGGGTGATCCCCGATTTTGCTTTTGATTTGCGCGGCGAGCGGGGTCAGGCTCTTGTGCCAGAGGTCGGGCGCGAGCGTCATGTGAAAGCCCCAGGCCTGCGCTTCTGTAAAATCTTCCGCCGTATAGCCCGTGCCCCGAAGCCCAACCTGAAAGACCTTCGTGGGCTCAAGAAGACCTTCTTCATAGGCGCGGCGAAAGACTGTCCCGTGGGTTTCGCGCTCGCCGAACATTTCGTCGTTGACATCGGCATGGGCATCGACATGCACCAGTGCCAGAGGCCCGTGCTTTTTCGCCATCGCGCGCAAGATCGGAAGCGTGATCGTGTGATCGCCGCCAAGCGCAAAAGGGATCGCAGAGTGCTTTAGAAGCTGCTCGTAATATTCTGCAATCAAACGAATTGATGCCGAAAGCGAAAACGTGTTGATCGGAATGTCGCCAAGATCGGCGCAGGTCAGAGCGTCAAAGGGCGCGGCACCCGTCTGTATGTTGTAGGGCCGGATCATCGCGCTTTCCTGGCGCAATTGCTTGGGCCCAAAGCGCGTGCCCGATCTCCAAGACGTTCCGATATCCATCGGGATGCCGAGGAAGGCGACATCAAGCCCGCTGGCGCTTTCCACTGCGGGAAGGCGCATGAATGTCTGCAAACCGGCAAAACGCGGCAGGTCATTGCCGCTTACGGGCTGGTTAGGCAATCTGATTTTCCCTTTTATTATAACAATAAAGGCAGCAAAGCTCCATCGCCACATGAGCGGCCGCAATGGCTGTTGAATTGCCCGCATCATAGGGCGGTGACACTTCCACGACGTCGCCGCCGACCATGTTGAGCCCTTTGAGCGCACGCAGCATCGAAAGCGCCTGGGCAGATGACAGCCCGCCTGCGACAGGTGTCCCGGTTCCTGGGGCGAAGGCCGGATCAAGACAATCGATATCGAATGTGAGGTATACCGGCCTATCCCCAAGTATTTCCTTGATTTTCAGCACTGCCGCCGCCGGATCCTCATGGACCTGAGGCGCATAAAGGATCGGAACGCCAAGGGTATCCGGGTTGACCGTTCTGATCCCGATTTGGACGGACCGATCCACATCGATGATGCCCGCCTTCGCTGCTTTGTAAAACATCGTCCCGTGGTCGATCCGCTCGGGGTCATCATCGGCCCAGGTATCGGTATGGGCGTCGAATTGGAGAAGGGAGACGGGCCCGAACGCCTCAGCGTAAGCTCTTAGGATCGGGTAGGAAATATAATGATCCCCGCCCAATGCCAGACTGCCCGCGCCGCTCTTGAGGATCTGAGCAATATGGGCTGTGAGCGCGTCGGGAAAATCCTGAATGCGGGCATAATCGAAGGCCAGATCGCCGTAATCGACCAGGCGGAACTCGGTGAGCGGGTTGATATCCCAGCCGAAGGGCGGATCGCACGGTTGGAGCGTTGTGGCTTCGCGGATCGCCCGGGGGCCGAGCCGTGTTCCGGGCCGGTTGGTGACGGCCTGATCAAAGGGAATGCCGGTGATGGCGAGGTCAACGCCGCTGAGGTCTTTCGTATAGGGGCGGCGCATGAACGAAAGCGCGCCACCAAAGGCATTTTCGAAGCTCAGACCGCGCGGATCGCGGCGCGTGAAGGCATGATCGACATCTTGAGCGGAATCCTTGAGCGCCATCAGCCGATCCTCACGCCTTCGCGCGTGAGCCCATCGGCCACCACACGGATCGCAAGCGAAAGCGTCTCGACGATGAAATCAACATCGCTGTCTTCGAGGATCAGCGCAGGGGACATGACATTCAGATGCCCCAGTGGGCGCACGAGAAGCCCGCGGTTTTGCGCCGCGTCCGAGATGCGCTTGCCCACATCGAGCGCCTCCGGCAAGGGCGCGAGCGTCACTTTATCAGCCACATTTTCCACGCAGGCGATGAGCGCCTCGCCCCGCACATCGCCCACAAGCGGCAAAGCGCGCAACGCGCTCAGCGCGTCATGAAAGCGCGCGCCCATCTCCAAAGCGCGCGCGCAAAGCCCTTCACGCTCGATTATCTCGATGTTCTTGAGCGCGGCGGCGCAGGCAATCGGATGCCCGGAATAGGTGAAGCCAGAGGTATACCATCGGGGTTCTGAGGCGAGCGTCTCCCAGATCTCATCGGAAAAGAGCATCGCGCCGATGGGCTGATAGCCAGAAGAGAGCCCTTTCGCGCAGCACAAGATATCAGGACGCGCGCCATAGCGATCTTCGCTGGCGAACATGTGGCCCAGACGCCCGAACGCTGTGACGACTTCATCGGCCACGAAAAGGATCCCTTCGCGCTGACAAACCGCCGCCATGGCCGCCAGATAGCCCTCTGGCGGCATGATGACCCCGCCCGAGGCCTGGATCGGCTCCGCGAAGAAGGCGGCGATCTTCTCGGCTCCGATCTGAGCGATCTTGGCCTCGAGCTCTGCCACGCAAGATGCCACATTCGCCTTTCCCCTGAGCGTATCGGGGGCGCTGATATGGTGGATGGTGCCGCGTTCATATCTGAATTCGGGGGCGCGATCTCCGTCGCGGTTGCCGATTGACATCGCGATATGGGTCGACCCGTGATAGGCATGCTCGCGCGCGATGATGTGATGGCGGCCTTCAAAGCCCCGAGCCGCCTGGACAAAGCAGGCCAACCGATAAGCGCTATCAATGGCCGTAGAGCCGCCGGTTGTAAAATGCACATGGCCAAGACCGGTGGGCGCGAGATGGGCCAGCCTTGCCGAGAGTGCCGCCGCTGGCGCGTTGGACATGTCTCCGAATGTCGATGAAAAAGCGAGCTTTTCGGCCTGTTCGGCCATGGTCTCGGCCATTTCGCGCCGCCCTAGCCCGATATTTGTGTTCCAGAGACCGCCGACAGCATCAAAATAGGCGCGTCCGTCCACATCCCAGACGCGGCAGCCCTCGCCCCGCTCAATCACCATGGGCCGCAGATCAGGCCCGGTATATTGCCAGGGCCTCAGCGCATGGGCCATGTCCATCTGGGTGAGGTCATTCATGGCCGGGTTCCTAACTGGCTGCCTTGAGTGGCGCGGCGCGCTCTACGAGACGGGCAAAGAAGGAGGCCCCGATCGGGGCGATCTCATCATTGAAATCATAGCTCGGGTTGTGACAGGTCGGCCCGTCGCCCTGCCCCAGAAAAAGATAGGCTCCGGGCCGCGCCTCAAGCATATAGCTGAAATCTTCCGCGCCCATCTGCCGCTCAACCGCGCCATCAACTTGCGCGGCGATCTCGCGGGCAACTTCGGTGGCGAATGCGGCTTTGGAGGCATCGTTGACGGTCGCGGGATAGCCCATTTCATAGCGCAGCTCGGCTTCCACATCATAGGCTGCCGCATGGCCGGCGATGAGCGCGGCAAGCCGCTCTTTGACCATCGCTTGAACGGCCTTGTCAAAGGTGCGCACCGTCCCGTTGATATAGGCGGTATCGGGGATCACATTATCGGCTGTGCCGGTGTGAATTTGCGTGACTGATACGACAAGGTCCTGCGTGGCCTGGTGGTTGCGGCTCACAATGGTCTGGATGGCGCTGGCCATCCCCACTGCCGCGATCACGGGATCACGGGTTTCATGGGGCATGGCCCCGTGGCCGCCCTTGCCTTCGATATCGATGTGAAATGTATCGACGGCCGCCATCACAGGGCCCGGCGCCGTCAGGAGCGCGCCTTCTTCGTGGTTTGGCGCGTTGTGCATGCCATAGACTTCATCGATGGCGAAGCGGTCCATCATGCCCTCTTTGACCATGATATCCCCGCCGCCGCCGCCCTCTTCGGCGGGCTGGAATATCAGCGCAACGCGACCTGAAAAATTGCGCGTCTCGGCGAGATAGCGCGCCGCGCCCAGAAGCATGGTCGTGTGGCCATCATGGCCGCAAGCATGCATCTTGCCCGGCAAACCCGAAGAACAGGGCGCGCCAGATTTCTCTTCAATGGGCAGCGCAACCATAACCGCGCGCACGCCAATC
>JBCCTH010000234.1:0-4152 GCA_039198835.1 Pseudomonadota bacterium
AGCTTTTCGCGGGCCATGGTCAGAACCGGTTTTACCGTGAGCTTGAGGAATGGGTGTCTTCGATCACGCGTGTTTCGCTGTCGAGCGGCGAAGGCGAAACCTTCAGCGAAGCGGGTGCGATGGGGCAGGTGCTCGATCACATGGCCGAGCAGATGGAAGCCATGCAGATGATGTTTACGCAATCAGACATCAGCCGCTCGATGACCGATGACAAAATCGCCCAGCTCACCGAAGCGATGGAACGGGTGGCGGACCGCCTTGCACAACCTGATCCTAACGCGGCGGCGCTTTCTCAAGTGGCCCAGGGGCAGGAGCGGCTGGTTGCCGTGATGGAGCAGAAGGCGGGCACTGCCACGGGCGACGGGATCGATGCGGAAAGCCGGATGCGCCTGAGATCGATCGATGTGCAGCTTCTGCGCCTTTTGGAAGAGGTTTCGGCTGGGCGGCAGGAATCTGTCGCGGAATTGCGCACCGATATTGCGAGCCTGGCGCGCGCGCTCAAACCCGCGCGCCAGACGGGCGGGCGTGTGGCCGCCAATGGCGGTGGTGGAAAGCAAAAGAGCGAGGGCTGATCGATGGCCTTGAGCAGGCGGGCAGGCGGACGCGTGCAAAGCTCGATCTGGCCGGGCTTTGTCGATGCCATGACGGGCCTCCTTCTGGTTTTGATGTTCGTGCTGACGATTTTCATCGTGGTCCAATTTGTCTTGCGCGATCAGATCACCCGACAATCCGATGAGGTGCTGCTTTTGGAAGGTCAGGTCGCTGCGCTGTCGCAAGCGCTCGGGCTTGAGCGCAACGCCAACCGCGACCTGAGCCAGCGTGTCGATGATCTGGGGCTCGCGCTTGATGATGCGAGCAGCCAGGTGCGCAGCCAGGCCGCGTTGATCGCTTCGCTTTCCGCGCAGCGAGATGAAAAGGACGCGGCTCTGAGTGCCGCGCAAATAGAGATCGCCAGCTTTGAAGAGCAGGTCGCCTCTCTTCTGGCGCAGCAGGCTGAAAATGAGGCTTCGATTGTGGCGCTGACAGGTGAGCGCGATGCGGGCGCGGCCGAGATCGCGGAGCTTTTGACCCGGGAAGAACAGCTCAACCTCGCGCTCGCGGCGGCGCGTGACGAGATCGATGCGCAGCAAGTCGCAGCCCGCCGCGCCGATGCGGAACGCGCGGTGCTTGAAGCGCTTGTGGCCGACCTGCGAAATGAAGCCGCGGCGCGGGAGGCTTCGCTTGCGCAACTGGCCACGCAGCTTGAAACCGAAACTGACGCGCGCGCCCAACTTGCCGCTGCCCTCAGCGCGATTGAGCGCGAAAAGGCGAGCGTTGACGCGCAGCTTGCCGCTGCGCTTTCTTCGCTCACTCAATCCCAGAGTACGACGGCTTCGCTCACGGAGAGCCTCGCGGCCCTGCGCGATACACTCGCGCAAAGCGAAGAGGCCCGGCAGGCTGAGGCGGCGCGTGCCGCTGAGCAGGCCTTGCGCATCGGCGCGCTTCAAGAGTCGGTCGCCGCCGAAGCCACCGCGCGTGACAGCGCTCTGGCCGATGCGGCGGCGGTGCGCGCAGCCCTTGAAGCCGCGCTCGCCCAGATCAGCGAAGAAGAGCAAGCCCGCCTGGCCCAAGCGGCGACGCTTTTGGCGCTGCAACAGCAATTGCAATCGACCGAAGCCGAGCTTAGCGCCGAACAGCAGGCCGCGCTGGCCGAGCAAGCGACAGTGGCCGCGCTTCAAGCGCGGCTGGCGGAAGCCGAAGCGACCTTGGCCGAAGAAGAGCGCGCGAAGCTCGCCGAGGCGGCGGCGGCCCAGGCGCTGCGTGAAAGCCTTGCTGAAACCCAGGGCGAACTCAGCGAGGAAGAAGAAGCAAGGCTCGCCGCGGCAGCGGCGGCCGTGGCGCTGCGGGCGCGCCTTTCGCAGGCCCAGGATGAGCTTTCGGCCATGGCGCTACAGCTCGAAGCCCGACGCCAGGAGGCCGAGGACACACTGACGCTCCTTGCTGCGGCCAATGCTGATATCGACGAGATCAATGCGCGCTTGGCCGCCGCGCTTGCCGCGCGGGCCGATGCCGATGCCCGTGTGGTATCGCTGGAAGAGGCGCTCGCACAAACGACTGCCGCCCGTGCCGAGGCGGGCCAGACGCTCGAAAGCCTGCGCGACCAACTTGCAGCGGCTTTGGCGGCGCAGCTCGCCGCCGAGGGCGAAGCCGCCCGCCAGCTCACCGAAGTTGAGCGCCGCGACGCGCTTCTTTCGGCGGCCAATGAGCGCCTGGAACAGGAAGAGGCGCTTTCGGCTGATTCTCAGCGCACCGTCGAAGTGCTCAATCTCCGCGTTGCGGAGCTCCAAGAAGATGTGCGCATCCTGCGCGGACTGCTCGATGATTTTGAAGACAAATCCGCCGATAGCGACGCGCAGATCGTCAATATGGGCCGTGACCTGAACGCCGCGCTCGCGCTTGTGGCGCAAGAACAAAAACGCGCCGCCGAAGAGGCGGAGCGCAGGCTCGCCGCAGAGGAGGCTCTGCGCGCCGAACTTGAATCGCGCGCCGCCGATCTCGAGCGGGCGCAATCGACATTTCTGGCGGGCGTTCGCGATGCGCTTGAGGGCCAGGAGGGCGTGCGCCTCGTGGGTGACCGGTTTGTCTTTTCGTCCGAGGTTCTGTTCCCGCCCGGCGGAGCGGAGCTCAGCGATGGGGGGCGCGCGCAGATCGCGCGGATCGCTCAAACGCTCCGCGACGCTGCCGCTGAAATCCCCGGCGAGATCGACTGGGTGCTACAGGTCGACGGCCATACCGATAACATTCCGCTTTCAGGCTTCGGAGAGTTTGCCAATAACTGGGAACTGAGCCAGGCGCGCGCGCTCTCTGTCGTGCTCTACATGGTGAACTTTTTGGGGTTTGATCCCGAGCGGCTCAGCGCCAATGGCTTTGGCGAATATCAGCCGCTCAACGTTTTCAATACGGCCACCGCCCGCGCCCAAAACCGGCGCATCGAGCTTAAGTTCACTGAAAAATAGGCCCGCCCGGCGATAATCGATGCCCGGCCCACCCGCCCGCCCCCGGCGCATCGATCATCGCCGGGCGGGCCTGATCTTGAAGCGTTTATGAGGCCGGGATCGTGGCTGTGAGCTCGGTTGCAGCCAGAAGCGTGCCGTCTCGCTTGAGGGTGACCTCGGCTCGATAGGTGCCGCTTGGCCAGGGGTCCGCGCCGGCGCGACGCCCGAGATAGCGCTGCCAGGTTTCCTGGCGCCGGTCCAAAGTCTCGATGCGTTCGAAAAAGACATCTTCGCCATGCCAGATTGTGAGCGCGAACTCATCGCCTTCGCGCGCCCCAAACCCTGAGACCCAAACCACGATTGGCCCGGTCGCGCTCAGCTTATCGGCGTTGCGCAAACCCTCATCTATGTCGTCGAAAGCGGGCACATGATCGGCAAAGCCCGCCTTGAGAAAGCCCGCTTGCTGCAACGGCACCGGGTCTTCCCAAAGCGTTGCGCCGGGTTCACCGCATCGCGAAATTCCGGCGGCGAATGGATCAAGCTCGACGTCATCTTTGAAGATCGAAAAATGAAGGTGAGGGAAGGTGGTGGAGCCTGAGAGGCCGATCTCTCCCACCGGCGCGCCGCGATCCACGCGCATGCCTGGCGCGACTCTCACCGAGCCTCGCTTGAGGTGGCAATAGAGCGTGGCCCACCCGCCGCCATGGTTGATGCGCACGGCATTTCCGCAGAATTCCTCGCCGAAATCGGCGTCAGGGTCATTGGCATTGATGTCAGGCAGCCGGTCACGGATCGCTGTGACGGTTCCGCTGGCAGCGGCAAGTACCTCGACGCCAGCGCGCATGGCGGCGAGGTCCTGCAAGGCGAAATCGCTGCCCTGGTGTCCGTCGCGCGTGAGGGTGCCGCAGGCGAAATCTCGGCTCTCCTCGCTTGGATCATGGTCAATGAGAGCCTGGAGGAAGCAGGTCTCTCCCAGCGTGCATGCGACGGGGACAGAAAAGCGCAGGTTGTCTTTATCTGCCAGCGCGACTGGCGCGGTCAAGACCGCGAAGACGAGTGCCGCGGCAGCGCCCCGGACATAATCCGGAGCGCGCAAGTTTTTCATTCCGCGGTGAGAAGCGGCGGCTTGTCGCCGCTCAAGCGGCGCTTTTCGGGGCTTTCGATCTTGAGATCGAGA
>JBCCTH010000235.1:0-4039 GCA_039198835.1 Pseudomonadota bacterium
CGATCGACTGCCTGATCTGCTCCGCGATCTTCTTTTCGAAGTTCGACAGGACGCTCACGGAGTACCAGCGCTTCGCCATTGCCTCGGGCCTTTCTCAACCAATCGCCCGGCCAATCCGGGCTCCCAAAAATGAAAGGGGCGCGCCGTCTGAAACGATGCGCGCCACTTGTTTCATGTGAGATAGCGGGCTTCCGGGAGGGAGGCAAGCCCTCCCCAACCGGCCAGAGACGTGGTTACGACATCAAGCCAATCACACCGGTCAGCGCGGTCCGGATCCCCAGATCAACCAGCGTGAAGAAGACCGCCGTGAGCGCAGCCATTATGAAAACCATCACAGTCGTCACAAGCACTTCGCGCCGCGTCGGCCACACGATCTTGGCGACTTCAGCGCGGGTCTCGGAGATGAATTTGAGCGGGTTCATCGACGTGCATCCTCATCCACAGATTTGCGGGAGATACGCGCGCCCGCGACGGGTTTCAACCCATCAGCCCTGAGAGGCTGCCTGCGCCAGGTCACCGCCCTGAGAGGCCCGTGGCCGCCCGTGACCCCCCGCCACAGCTTGATAGCTCTTCAGCCCCGCGCTTGTCGCGCCAGCTTTTCAAAAGGGTCAGCTTCCATCTTCGAGCGGAAAGCGCTTTCAACCGCGCTGCGCTCGGCTGACTTTTTCGCCGAAACCCCGCGCAGAAAGCTCGGCTTTCCTGAGCGCAGTTTGGGCTTTTGCGGATGCTGCGGAGCCGCAACCGGATCGACGAGCGCCTTCTTTCGTGCCGGCTTGGCGCGCAAACGCAAAGGCGGCGCGTCACCTCTCGCTTGGCTCCGCGCCGCTGGCCCAGGGTCAGCATGCGCGCGCAACGGGTCGTTCCAGGCATCGTCAGAGATCGCGCCGGGCGCGTCTTTCAAGATCGCATTGATCGTCTTCGAGCTGTTGAGAAATTCGTCGCTGTCTTTTTGGGTCCGCTCCTTGGGCGTCGCCAGGAAGAACCGCAGGACCGCCGCGGCGCCAAGCGCCATCGCCAGAACCGGAGCCCGGCTTTCAATCCAGGTTTCCTTTTGAATGCCAAAGCTCTGCTGCTGGCTCTGAAAACCCATGCTTTCGAGCCAAGCGATGGCCGGGGCGATGTCAGGCGCGGCGCGCTCAAGCATCCCCAAGAGATCAGGCGGCTGACCAAAGGAGAAGTCAGGGTGAATGTTGCCGAAATAGGCCACAGCAACCGCCATCGCCGCCAAAAGCCACCACGGCGCGCGCGCCAAAGAATTCAAAAGACCCAACATCGTTTGCTCCTCAGTCCTTTGAAATGAGGCTGACAGGCAAAAGCGGCACAAAGCCGACACGTTCGGGTTAAGATTTGGGAAGTGCTATGGCAGGGGCAGCAGGGTTCGAACCCGCGACCTACGGTTTTGGAGACCGTCGCTCTACCAACTGAGCTATACCCCTAAGGCCTGCCGCGCCACGTACCGCGCGGTCAGCCATTCTGCAAGGGTTCAGATGGTCAGATCAGAGCAAAGGCCATGAGCACAAGCCCGCCGAGACCGGCTGTCCAAACAGCGGAGCGGATCAGCGGCACGCCAAAGAGGTAAAGCGGGATGAAGGCCAGCCGGGCAATCACGAAAATCATCGCGCCCAGCGTGGCGAGCTCCATATTGACATCGCCCGCGCTGCCCACCGGCAACACAACCGCATCGCCCGCCGCCGCATCAAGCGCGATCGCAGCCACCGCCAACCCGACAAACGCGGCGATGCTCTCATTTGAATTGCGCAGAATGCGCCGGGCGCGGCCATATGGGCCCGTGGCCTCCGGCTCTCCATCGCGCGAGCCCAGGTAAGCGCCATAGCCCATACGCGGCACAAGAAACGCGGCGGGCAGAAAAACCGCCACGAAATGAACGGCGATGCCCAAAATAAGCCAAGTAACCATCTCAACCTCCGGCGATATCTGGCTCGAGAAGTGGCGCGAAAAAGCGCGCCCTCAAGGGCCAAAAAGCGAAAGATGATCCCGGACGCGGCGCGCCGATCTGGCGAGGCCTCAAGGCGTCGGCCAAAGCTGCGGAAAAAACGGCCCGGCGATCCGATCCCCCTCGCCGTATCCCGCCGCCTCGAACTGCGCCCGCTCGCCTTTGGCCCAATCCCCGCGATAGCGGATGACCCCGTGAGGGGCGGTCATGCGCAGCGTGAAGCGCCGCACAGTCTGGGTGGGCGTGACGCTGGCCAACCCGCCATGGAGGGTCCGCATGTCAAAGAAAATGCAATCTCCCGCATCCAAATCCCATTGCAGGAGATCAAAGTCATCAGGTGCCGCGCTCACATCCGGCGGTACATGGTAGGTCAAACCGTTCACAACCTCGGGCCCGCCGCTCTCAAACCCATCGGCAAAGCGCATCCGCATGAAGAGCTTGTCCCAAAGATGCGAGCCTTTGACGAAAGCGATCCCGTTTTCCTTGGTAACCGGCTCAAGGGGCAACCAGAGAACGCACATCGTTCCCTCGAAATCGAAATAGGCGAGATCCTGATGGAATGGCGGGCGAGACCGCGATCCCGCCTCGCGCAGAAACCAGTTATCCATGACGAGGTTCATTGAAGGCGCGCCCAAAAGCGCGGCCGCCAGTTGACCACACGGGGAGGCATGGACGAATTCTCGAAACTGCGGAACACGGTCCCACGCCCAAAACCCTTCCCAATAGGCGGGCGCATCGTCGTCTTTGGTGTGCCGCGCGAGATTGGGCGTGGGATGCGCCATATCATAGGCGATGCCCTCGGAAAGCAGCTTGAGCCAGTGCAGGTCGAAGACGCCGCGCAAAGCAACGGCCCCATCGGAGGCGAAAGCGGCGCGCTCTGTTTGCGATATGGGAGATGTAGCCATGGCCCGCTCCTTTTTACTTAAAAGAGTTTAGGCCGCACGGCCCGAGATGCCAGAACGAGAAAGGCCGAGCAATTGCCCGGCCTTTGTTTCTTGGGGGCCCGAAATCCGTGACGGATTTCGGACCGAATTCTTTGCAAGAATTCGGGCGCCCGGCGGTGAGGCGAGGAGCCCTTATTCTACAGTGTGGGCTCTCGGGAGCTTCCTTGCGGAAGCCCCTGCCGCCCACCGGAGAGCGTTTCTGACGAAACGCCTCCTACTCGATGATCTTCGACACAACCCCCGCGCCGACCGTCCGGCCGCCTTCACGGATCGCAAAGCGCAGACCGTTCTCCATCGCGATCGGTGCGATGAGCTCAACCTCGAACTTCAGGTTGTCCCCGGGCATCACCATCTCCGTATCCGCAGGAAGCGTCACTGTCCCCGTCACATCCGTCGTGCGGAAGTAAAACTGCGGGCGATAGTTCGCGAAGAACGGCGTGTGACGCCCCCCCTCTTCCTTCGTCAGGATATAGGCTTCCGCCTCGAACTTCGTGTGCGGCGTCACCGATTTCGGCGCGCAAAGCACCTGACCGCGCTCAACCGCATCCCGGTCGATCCCGCGCAGAAGCGCCCCGATATTGTCGCCCGCCTCGCCGCGGTCGAGCAGCTTGCGGAACATCTCAACGCCCGTGCAGGTCGTCGTTTGCGTGTCCTTGATCCCCACGATCTCGATCGAATCGCCCACGTTGATCACGCCCCGCTCAACGCGACCCGTCACAACCGTGCCGCGCCCCGAGATCGAGAACACATCCTCGATGGGCATCAGGAACGGCTGGTCCACCGCCCGCTCGGGCGTGTCGATGTAATCGTCCACAGCCGCCATCAGCTCGGCGATCTTCTCCGACCCGATCGCATCGTCGCGGCCTTCGAGAGCCGCCAGCGCCGAGCCCGCGATGATCGGGATATCGTCACCGGGATACTCATAGCTCTCCAGAAGCTCGCGGATCTCCATCTCCACGAGCTCGAGAAGTTCTTCGTCGTCGACCTGATCGACCTTGTTCATGAAGACAACCATCTTCGGGATGCCCACCTGGCGGCCCAAAAGAATGTGCTCGCGCGTCTGCGGCATGGGGCCGTCGGCTGCGTTCACAACCAGGATCGCGCCGTCCATCTGCGCGGCACCCGTGATCATGTTCTTGAC
>JBCCTH010000236.1:0-4005 GCA_039198835.1 Pseudomonadota bacterium
ACCTTGAGAACATCGCCCCGTTTGCCCACCGCGAGGCAGCCCCGATCATCAAGGCGCGCGGCTTTAGCCGGGTTCTGAGTGACCGTTGCAACGGCGCGGGGCAGGTCTTGCCAAAGATCGGCAAGCTGGAACGCGGCGAGGAGAAGGGCAGAGGGAACGTAATCCGACGACAGGATATCGAGCAGGTCGTGCTTTGCCAGCTCCGCGGCCGCGACGTTGCCGGAATGCGAGCCGCCCCTGATGAGGTTAGGCGCGCCCATCATGATCGCGATCCCTTGCGCGCGACAGGCCTCCGCCGCCTCCCGCGTTGTGGGGAATTCCGCGAAACCCGCGCCATGACGGGCTGATGTCTCGACATGGGAGGATGTGGTATCGTCATGGCTTGCAAGCACCGCGCCGAGCCGGCGCGCCTCGCTGACCGCTCCCGCCTCATGGGCTTGGCCGAAGCGTCGTTGAAGCCCGAGCAGGTTTTCCACATGCACTTCAAATTCAGCATCGGTCATGCCGCGCTTTTTGGCGACATAGGTTTTCAAGGCGGTAAGCTCGCGGAATTGGCGTTGGCCCGGCGTGTGATCCATCAGGCTCACAATCCCGATGCGATCTTCAGGGCCGAAGGCCGCGAGCTCGTCAAGGAGCGTTTCCGAGCAGATCTCTGCCCGCAGATGCAGGTAGTGGCTGATCTTAAAGACGCCCTCCGCCCGGGCCGCGAGAAGCTCGTCAGCGAGTTTGCGGGCATAATCGACATAGCGCGCTTTGCCCGAGCTATGGATCGAGCCCACGCGCATGGCGTCAAAGACGGTCGTGATCCCCGTGCTCGAAAGTTCGGCGTCATGGGCGATGAGCGCGGGAAGATGGGGCCAGTCGACATCGGGCCGGGGCTCGATATGGCGTTCGACATTATCGGTGTGAAGCTCGACAAGCCCCGGCAACACCAGCTCACCCGCGCAATCGACGGCCCCTGAAGGGGCATGATCGCCTTCTGATATGTCGGTGATGGTGCCATTTTCGATGGTCAAAGAGCCCCGAAGCACCTGATCGCTCAAGACGAGCCGCGCATTGGCGAGGCACAAGTCTGAGCCTGAATGAGTGGTCGGCGCGGCGTCTCGGATGGGGGGCTGGGCGTCAAGCTTCATGGGTTGGTCCCTTTACCTGCATGCGCGTCACAAGGCGTTTGGCCCAGCAGCGGCCTTTGTGGCCCGGGCATGGCGAGGATCTGCGCGGCACGCGCAACCGTTTCAGCGAGCGGGCCGTCATTTGAGACATGACGGATATCGCCATGGGAAGGGAGGGTCTTTACAGCCTTTTCCAGGCGTCGCGCGATCTCATCTTCGCTTTCGCGTGCCCGTGCGCTCAGGCGCTGCGCAAGCGTTCCCGGCGCGGCGGTGATGTTGAGAATGACAAAGTTGGGAAAAAGGCGCGCCGCTTTCTCCAAGGCTGTGCGCGAGAAATTCACGAGACAGACCTTGCCGAGGGCAAGCTCATCATAAAGATCGCGGGGGATCCCATAGGCCAGACCATGGGCGCGCCAATGGATGCAAAACGCACCGCGCGCGACGAGCTTGTCGAACTCTTGGTCTGTGACGGGGTGATAGGGCTCGCCGCCGGCCTCCTTTGCGCGCGTGATCACGCGTTGCACCAGATGCGCCTTTGGCAAGGTGGCGGCAAGGCCCGCCATCACACTGTCCTTGCCGACGCCAGACGGGCCCACCACGGCGATCACGCGCCCGCTCATCATCATGCCGCCTCTTGTGGGCTAAAGACGCTGATGTCGATCACCCGGTCGCAGACGCGTTCGCGCGCGGCCTGATCGTGGAAGATGCCAACGATCGCCGCGCCGCGGGTCTTTGCCGCCTCGATCAGCCCTAAAACGACGTCACGATTGGCGGCGTCGAGGCTTGCCGTGGGTTCATCGAGGAGCATCGCGGGATAGTCATGCACGAAGCCGCGCGCGATGTTCACGCGCTGCTGTTCGCCGCCTGAAAAGGTCGTGGGGGAAAGCGCCCAGAGCCTTTGAGGGATGTTGAGTTCGCTCAAAAGAGCCTCGGCGCGTGCTGTGGCTTTGGCCTGGTCGATACCTCTCGCGCGAAGCGGTTCTGCGACGACATCGATCGTGGGCACCCGCGGCACGACGCGCAGAAACTGGCTGACATAGCCCAAAATCTCGCGGCGCATCGCGATGACGGCGCGCGGCTCTGCGCCAACAATCTCTGTCTCACCGATCCTGATCGAGCCCGCTTGAGTGAGATAGTTGCCGTAAATCATGCGCATGAGTGTCGATTTACCTGCGCCCGATGCCCCAACGAGCGCGACGCACTCCCCCGGTTCAACGGCAAGCGACACGCCCGACAAAACGCTGATTTCCGTGCCACCCTGATTGTGGAGCTTGAAGGTTTTAGAGACGTCCTTGAGCGCAATCATGGTCAAACCTGTAAAACAGAGCTCACAAGGAGCTGGCTATAGGCGTGTTGTGGATCGTCAAGGACCTGATCCGTCAGGCCCGTTTCGACCACATGCGCATCTTTCATGACCATGAGCCGATCCGCCAAGAGGCGCACAACCGCCAGATCATGGGTGACGATGACGGCCGAAAGCCCCATGTCGCGAACAAGCCCGCGCAAAAGATCAAGGAGCCGCGCCTGCACCGAAACATCGAGCCCGCCTGTCGGCTCGTCCATGAAGACAAGCCGCGGGCCGGTGACGAGATTGCGCGCAATCTGAAGGCGCTGCTGCATCCCGCCCGAGAAGGTGCTGGGCCGATCATCAACACGGGCCGCATCGATTTCGACGCGCTCGAGCCAGCCGGTGGCCTTGCTACGAATGTCGCCGTAATGGCGCGCGCCAACGGCCATGAGGCGCTCGCCCACATTGCCGCCTGCGCTCACGCCCATCCGCAGACCATCGCGCGCATGTTGGTGAACAAAGGCCCAATCTGTGCGGCCCAGCATGCGGCGCTCGGGCTCTGACATTTTGAGCGTGTCGCGCGGGCCGTCCGCCCGCGTGTCAAAGATCACCTGGCCGCCATCAGGGCGCAGATGCCCGGCCAGACAGTTCAAAAGGGTGCTCTTGCCCGAGCCGCTTTCTCCAACAATCCCGAGCACTTCACCGGGATAAAGATCGAAAGAGACCTCTGCACAGCCGAGATGCGCCCCATAGCGCTTTGTGAGGCCGCGTGCTGAAAGGAGCGGGGTCATGGGCTTTCCTCCCCGGCCGGAGTGCCCGCGAAAGAGAAGGGGCGCTTGTAGGTCGCAGCCCCCGTAAAGCCCGCCGCCTGCCTGCGCTCGCAATAATCGGTGTCAGAACAGACAAACATCCGCCCGCCTGCATCATCGGTAATGACTTCATCGAGATAGGTGTTTTCGGCACCGCAAAGCGCGCAGGGATGATCTGCTTTCGAGGCCTCGAAGGGGTGATCATCGAAATCGAGGCTCACAACTTGGGTGTGCGGCGGCAACGCATAGATCCGCTGCTCACGCCCCGCGCCGAAAAGCTGGATCGCCGCGCTCTGGCCGAGCTTCGGGTTATCGAATTTGGGGATCGGCGAGGGATCCATCACATAGCGCTCCTCGACTTTTACGGGATAGGCGTAGGATGTCGCGATATGGCCATGGCGGCTGATGTCTTCGTAGAGTTTGACATGCATCAGGCCGTATTCTTCAAGCTCATGCATCTTTCTGGTTTCGCTCTCGCGCGGCTCAAGAAAACGCAGGGGCTCGGGGATAGGCACCTGATAGACAAGCACTTGCCCCTCGGTGAGCGGCTCTTCGGGGATACGGTGACGGGTCTGGATGACGGTCGCATCCTGCGTCGCGGTCGTCGTTTCCACGCCTGCCGTCCGTTCAAAGAAGGTGCGGATCGAGACGGCATTGGTTGTATCGTCGGCGCCCTGGTCAATGACCTTGAAGCAGTCTTCCGGCGTCAGCACCGCCGCCGAAACCTGCACCCCTCCGGTGCCCCAGCCATAGGGCATCGGCATTTCCCGGCTCGCAAAGGGGACCTGGTAGCCCG
>JBCCTH010000237.1:0-4000 GCA_039198835.1 Pseudomonadota bacterium
GGGCCAGCGGTGCAAATCTGGTTAACGGAGCGTGCGCTTTCGCGCGCGGCGCACGGATTGCTGCAACGCGGCGCAAAATGGCTTGAACTATTCGCAATCATCATGCCATGAGGCGCGCAATATTGTTTCACGGTGGCCCAATGTCCCAACGCCCATATCGCTCTGTTCTCTACATCCCCGGCTCCAAGGCGCGCGCGCTTGAAAAAGCGAAGACGCTGCGCGTCGATGCGATCATCTTCGATCTCGAAGATGCCGTGGCCGCCGATGAAAAAGAAAATGCCCGCGCGCTCCTCGCTGAAACGCTCTCTCAGGGCGGCTATGGCGCGCGCGCGCAGATCGTGCGCGTCAACGGGCTCGACACGCAGTGGGGCCAGGCCGATCTTGACGCTGTCGCGACTATCGCGCCGCAGGCGATATTGCTGCCCAAGGTCGGATCAGCCGAGGATATCACGCGCGTCGCGACCTTGCTCGATGCCGTGCCCGGCGCTCAAAACACAGAGCTCTGGGCCATGATCGAAACGCCCCAAGGCATTTTGAATGCCGCTGACATTGCCAAAGCGCCGCGCATGGCAGGCATGATCATGGGCACCAACGATCTGGCCAAGGATCTCGGCACCCGCGCGCGGCCCGACCGTGCGCCGCTTTTGACATCGCTGAGCTTTGCTTTGCTCGCCGCCCGCGCTGCGGGGATTGTCATCGTTGACGGCGTCTACAATGCCTTCAAAGATGAAGCGGGGCTCGCAGCCGAATGCGCGCAAGGGCGCGACCTTGGTTTTGACGGCAAGACCTTGATCCACCCCGCGCAGATCGAGATAGCCAACGCCGCCTTCGCACCCTCTGAGGCCGATATCGATCTGGCGGCGCGCCAGATCGCGGCGTTTGACGCGGCCGTGGCCCAGGGGCAGGGGGTTGCTGTGGTGGATGGGCGCATCGTTGAAAACCTGCATGTGGAAACGGCTCGCGCCACCCTCGCCAAGGCGCAAGCCATCGCCGCGCTTGAAGCCGCCTGATGCGCGCCTATCGCTATCTCACCGCCGATGACACATCGGTCTTTTGCCACAAAGTCACCGAAGCCTTGGCGCAGGGCTGGGAACTCTACGGAAGCCCAAGCTATGCCCATGACGCAACCGCGGGCGTCATGCGCTGCGGCCAGGCTGTGACCAAAGAGGTCGAAGGCACCTATAGCCCAGACCTCAAACTCGGAAGCCTCTGACCATGAAGACCAATCCAGGGCGTTTCTTTGAGGATTACCGCGTCGGCGAAACGATCAAACATGCTGTGCCGCGCACTGTCTCGGGCGGCGAACGCGCGCTCTACCAGGCGCTCTACCCGGCGCGACATGCTCTTTATTCATCCGATGTTTTTGCCGCAGAGTGCGGCCTTCCGCAGAGCCCCGTGGATGATCTGGCGGCCTTTCACATCGTCTTTGGCAAGACTGTTCCCGACATTTCACTCAATGCAGTGGCCAATCTCGGCTACGCGGAAGGGCATTTTCTTCAGCCGGTCTATCCCGGCGATACGCTGCGCGCAGAGAGCGAAGTCATCGGGTTGAAGCAAAACTCCAACGGGAAGACAGGAGTGGTCTGGGTGAGGACGCGGGGTTTCAACCAGAGCAACGAAGAGATCATGTCCTACGTGCGCTGGGTGATGGTGCGCAAGGGCGATTTAGATGCGCCGGCGCCCGAGGCCGCCCTTCCCGTTCTCAAGCCCGCCCTTTCCGCCGCTGACCTCACGCTTCCCGAAGGTCTCGATTTCTCGACCTACGATTTCACCCTCGCCGGTGAGCCACATCGCTGGGGCGATTATGAGATCGGGGAAATCATCGACCATGTCGACGGCGTCACCATCGAAGAAGCCGAGCACATGCTCGCCACACGCCTTTGGCAAAACACCGCGAAAGTCCATTTTGATGCAACCATCCGCCCCGATGGCACGCGTCTCATTTATGGCGGACACATTATCTCGCTCGCCCGCGCTCTGAGCTTCAACGGGCTGGCCAACGCGCAGATGATCGTGGGGCTCAATGCGGGCGCCCATGCCAACCCCTGCACCGCGGGCATGACTGTCAAAGCCTGGAGCGAAGTCCTCGACAAGTCAGAGACATCCGCCCCCGGGATCGGCGCTTTGCGCCTCAGGCTCGTCGCGACAACGGGCGGAGCGGGCAACCTGCGGGGGGAGGATGGCAAATACCTGCCCGAGGTCCTTCTCGATCTCGATTACTGGGCCATCGCCCCGCTCTGAGCCGCTGAAAAGTGAGTGGTGAGCGGCGCGTCCATCGCTAAGCTTCGGGTATGCGCGCTCTCGTTTTCTTTCTGGCCTTCGCGCGCCCGGCTTTCGGGTGCGATCTCGCTTTGCTCTTCGCTGTCGATGTGTCGGGCTCCGTTGATCGCGGGGAATATCAGACGCAGATGGAAGGGCTCGCCTTGGCTTTGAGAGATGATCAGATCGCCGACGCGCTCGTATCCGGGGGCGCGGCGCTCGCGCTGATCCAATGGACAGGGGCCTCAAGACAACGTTTGACTGTCCCTTGGACGCGGATTGAAACCCATGAAAACCTGAGCGCATTCGCGGATCGGGTCGCCCGTGACCCGCGCATCTGGCGCAACTTCTCAACAGCCATCGGCGAAGCGTTGAGCGTGGCTTTAGCGGCCTTCGACGACGCGCCCGCCTGCGCCCGGCGGGTGATCGATGTCTCAAGCGATGGCGTTTCCAATGAAGGGGTCGAGCCGAGTGTGATGCGCGCCCGCGCGCAATCGCGCGACGTCACCGTCAACGCCTTGGTCATCGAAGATGCCACCGAGGGCGATCTCACAGGCTATTTCTTTGAAAACGTGATCGCCGGGCCGGGTGCCTTCCTTGTGTCGGCGGACGGGTATGAGGATTATCCCTATAAGATGCGCCAAAAGCTCTTGCGGGAAGCGATCGAAGTCTTTGGCTCAGCCGGGCAGCCTCACGCTCTCTTCACCGCGCCGTGAGGTTGACAAGTTGCCGCACATCCAAGGAGCGCCTCGCGCCGTTTCTCTGGTGAACTGTCCGCAACAACTCAACTCACTCGCTGAAGGAGGCGTGCGACTATGACCGCAAATGCAACGAATGTGCTTAATTCAATGTCCCGTGACGCGCTTGAGCGGGGGTACCTCCCGCAGGTGACGCTTCCCGGTGCCCATTGGTTCATCCGTATCCCGCTGGCTCTGATTATCGCCAATCAAGGCGCGATGAAGTTCATTGATCTGGCGGGCGGCGCAGCGAGCTACGGCTTTCCGGTCTGGATGTGGGCGCTGGCGGGTCTGGGCGAAATCCTAGCGGCCGCTGCCTTCATCATAGGCGGCATTGTGAAATCGCTAAGCCCGGAGAACGCGCTCCTGCGCCTTTTTGGTGATGTGGTCACACGGCTCGGGGGCCTGGCCACGACCATCATCGTCGCGTCGGTGATCGGTATCGTCTATTGGGGGCCCTGGCAGGGCATGCAGTTTCACCTGATGCTGCTTGCGGGAGGCGTCTATTTCACGCTGCGCGGAAACCGCGCTTGAATGCGGAAAGGCCGAAGCGCTCCCGCCCACGATTCGGGCGGGGAAACTCGAGGTCGCAAACCCCGCTGAATGGCAGCAGGGCTCCGGTTTCTGACGGTTTTACATGGGTTTGAGACTGTGATCACACGTCTTCGAACTGTGATCACAAAGGCTGAAAATCCGCTCCGCTGCGCGGTTTCACCGCGCTTTTCGGGCGTCAAAAGTGTGACCGCGTCTTTGGGAGCCCTATATACGTGATTCAGCGAGCAAACTGGCAGGGAGCAAGCAATGGCTGACGTCAACCGCGGGGACAGACCGTTATCGCCATTCATGATAGGGCCGTATTACCGCCCTCAGATGACGTCGATTTCATCAATCATGGTGCGGATCATGGGCATCGCGGTTCTCGGGCTTTCCGTCGTCGTGATAGCATGGCTCTTCTTGGCCGCCGCCTATCCCCCCGCCTTTGACGCCTTCAACTGGCTTCTTCA
>JBCCTH010000238.1:0-3969 GCA_039198835.1 Pseudomonadota bacterium
GTCCCCGGTGAGAGAAGCGGCAGCGCCCCGCCCGGAAGGGCGGCCATGACATCGCGCCTCCTTTGGGCAAAAAAAAGCCCCGCCAAAAGGCGGGGCTGAAGTTGATGCCATGTGTCAGGCCACAGGCACCGGCGGTAGTCTTTTAGTTCGGCCGCTGACGCATCTCCGAACGGATCTGTTGGCGCAGGATGTCGATGGAAACGGCCTTCCCATCCCGCGCGAAATACCAATAAGCCCAGCCGTTGCAGGACGGTGCGCCTTCAAGCTGCGCCCCCACCTGATGGATCGATCCCGAAAGCTCGCCCGATATCAGGGTGCCGTCGGCACGCACTTTCGCGGTCTGCCCGCGCGGCCCGGTCAACACCTCGCCGGGGCGCAACATGCCGCGCTCTACAAGCTGACCGAACGGGATACGCGGCTCCGAGCGCTTGCTCGTCGCGGTCTTCAACGCAGCGCTTTCAAGCCGCCTCACATCTCCGATCCGCCGTTCTGCGATCTCGATGTAATCGGCTTCCCGCTCGATCCCTATCCACCTTCGGCCGAGCATCTTGGCCACGGCCCCTGTTGTCCCCGTCCCGAAGAACGGATCGAGGATCACATCGCCTTCATTGGACGTCCCCAGAATGATGCGGTGCAAGAGCGCTTCGGGCTTTTGCGTGGGATGCGCCTTGTCCCCGCGCGCATCCTTCAATCTCTCATGCCCGGTGCAGATCGGGATCATCCAGTCAGAGCGCATCTGCACGCCCTCATTGAGCGCCTTCATGGCCTCGTAATTGAAGGTGTATTTCGCGCCTTCATCGCGCGATGCCCAAAGGAGCGTCTCATGCGCATTCGTAAACCGTGTGCCGCGGAAATTGGGCATCGGGTTCGACTTGCGCCAGACGACATCGTTGAGCAGCCAAAAGCCCGCATCCTGAACCGCGCTGCCGACGCGATAGATGTTGTGATAGCTGCCGATGACCCACAACGCCCCCGTGGGTTTTAAACATCGGCGCGCCGCCTGGAGCCAGTCTTGGGTGAAACGGTCATAGGCGGCGAAACTTGAAAACTTGTCCCAGTCATTTGTCACAGCGTCCACGCGCGAGGCATCGGGGCGGTGAAGCTCTTGCTTGAGCTGAAGATTATAGGGCGGATCGGCAAAGATCAGATCGATCGAAGCCTCCGGGAGCGCGCGCATCGTGTCGATGCAATCGCCCATAAGTATCGTGTCCAAAGGAAGCGCTGTCGCGCCCTTCGCGTGTCCCATCGCGTCTGCCTCTTTGCCGGGTGCCCCGGGCCTTCATTGCGCTTCTGCCGAGCGCTGGTTTGTTGGCCTCAAGATGAGTCAGACCTGATTCTCAAGTCAAAAGCTATTTTGAATCAATGCGTTAAGTATTTTTCTTGCTACAACATCTCGCGTACTGGGCGGAAGGTTCTCCTATGGTGTGTGCTCACACCAAGATGTCGTAGAGCTGAAATATGGCTTTTTGATGGATATCCCTGGTTGGTTTCCCACCCGTAGCCGGGATGGTGTTGCGCTAAATCATACATGACACGATCACGACAGATTTTGGCCACAATGGAGGCCGCCGCGATGCTCAGTGACCGGGCGTCGCCCTTCACGATGGGCTCAGCGGGGCAGGGGATATCCCGAGGGGTCATGTTGCCGTCGATGAGCGCCAGATCCACGGGCCCGAGCGCCGCAAGCGCGCGCAGCATGGCAAGATGCGAGGCGCGCAGGATGTTGATCTCGTCGATCTCAGCCACGCTCGCCTCGCCGACGGCCCACCGCGCGCGCGTGGTGATCTCCGCAAAGAGCGCCTCGCGCTTCTTCTTCGAAAGCGCCTTTGAATCGTTGAGCCCCGCCGGGATATCTGACGGATCAAGGATCACCGCCGCCGCCATGACCGGCCCCGCAAGCGGCCCGCGCCCGGCTTCATCCACGCCCGCCACATGCGCAAATCCGCGCGCGAAAGCGGCGTTTTCAAAGCTGAAATCGGGGCCTTCACGTCTCATATCAAAAGATGAAACGCGCCAGAGACCCAAGCCGCAAGCCCAAATGGGCCGCGTTTTCACATGACACCGAAAAAGGGAGAGGGGCCCATGTTCCCCTCTCCCGATCTGCCGCTGCCCGTGACCAGCGGGCCGCGGCCTGCTCACGCTGATTTACCAGCTATAGCCCGCGCGCCGCAGGCAGGGGCGGCCCCAGCCCACGCGCACGCCCTTGACCGTGTCAAACCGGCGGAAACACTGGTTGGGCAGGCTGGCATAGTGGCGATAATTGTTCTTCAAGCAGCGATTGCCGAAGACTGTGCGCTTCTCGCCATAATGCTGACGGTGGGTGAGCACACATCCCGCGGGCAGATGCTTGCGGCGCGCAGGCGCGGCATGCCTTTTCTTCGGAGCGGGCCGGTGGGTATGGTGGTAGACCGTCTTGGGCGCATGGCGGGTGACACTGGGGCTCTTGCGCTTGTTGTCATTGACGGCATCGGCGATCCCGTAGAGCACAATGGCCCCCACGAGAAACTTGGCGAGGTTTTCTCGATTGTCCGCATGGGCCTGGGTCGGGCTGAGCGAGGTAACGGCGAGCACGCCGGAAAGCACTAGGGCAGCGAATGATCTATACATGTCTCTTTTCCTCCGTTTGGGGCATCAGGCCCAGGTGGTGGGAGGAAGGTGCGCCAGGCGCTCAAAGTCGCTCAATAGCGCGCAGATGTTATCGAATAACGGCGCTCCGGGCGCCGGGGGCTATTGAATATCCCGCCCGGCGGCGCGAGCTTGGCGGCATGACACGGTTCCTTCCCGCCCTCGCTTTTGCCTTTGCGCTGAGCGCCGCCGCTGGCGCGGCCCAAGCGGCCTGCTATGCCGATTACAAGGCCAAGCAGGATAGCCCGCTCAGGCTTCACTACGGCGTCGCGCAGGTCTCAGGGGCCTGCACGCCCGCCAATGCCCGTGTTCAGCTCAGCCCGCGCATCGCGGTTGACGGCTGGACGCTCCTCAATATCGTTTCCGTATTCGACGATGCGGGACTTGCAGGAAAGAGAGACAGTGCGGGACGCTACTTCCTCCGCTACTGAGACGCGCCAGGCCGGCAGCCGCCTGATCCTGCTCGGCTTCGCCGCCATTGTCGCAATTCTCGTCATCGCGGCCATCGCGCTCTTTTTTACGCTGCCCGATGCCAATGCCTTTGATGCCCGCGTCGAAAGGCTCTTCGTCGAAAACGATGATCTGACCTCAGAGGCTGAGATCAAGCTCCTCGAGATCCTCGCCAGCTCCGGCACCGCGTTTTCCGATACGCTTGCGAGCTATCGCATCGCGATTTTCGTGCTGCTCGTGTTCGCCACGTCGCTTCTCGTGGCGACGCTCGTCTTTCTCATCGCCCTGATCACACTCAATCGCCGCATGGGTGAGATCGAGCGCACGGGCATCCAAGTCAACTCGCTCCTGATCTCGCGCGACGAAAACGTCGTCTATCTCAACAACATGGAATTCAAGCTCACCGAGGCCGCCATCGAGACGCTGAGCGTTCTGGCCGAGGCGCGGATGGATGGCGACGTTCTGACCGGCGCGGAGTTAGAGGGAATGGTCTCCGGCCGGTCAGCGTCAGATTGCGAGGAGGCAGCTGGGGCCACGCGCATCAAGAGGCTCCGCGATGCGCTTGGCAACCAGATGGTGAGCGAACTCCTCGTCCGAAACATCGCCCGCAAGGGCTATATGCTCGCCATCGATAAAGACGTCATCAAGATGGTCTGAGGCTTACCATCCGTGCTGGACATGGACCTTCCGGCAATGCGTGCCATGGGCGTTGCAAATGATTTTCGCGGGCCCACGATGCGGCGCGCCAGCGAGCTGCCCGTTTGAGAGGTAGGGGCGGCCTTTGCCGGTGAGCGCATATTGCGTGTTGTTCGAGGTGAGGCCCCTGCCGGCATTGCGGCCCGAGGCGAGCGCGCCAAGCGTCAAGAGCTTGATCGCGGCGATCCCGAGCGCGAC
>JBCCTH010000239.1:0-3964 GCA_039198835.1 Pseudomonadota bacterium
CTTCGAGATCCTTCAAGACCTCGGCGTCATCTTTCGAGACATTCTTTGGCGGGATCCGTGCGATCTTGGCGACGACGGCTTCGATCTCTTTCTGGCCGATGGTTTTGCGCCGCTTCGATTCAGAAACGAGATGCTGGGCCGCCCCCGCCTCATCGATCACATCGATGGCTTTGTCGGGCAGCTTCCGGTCATTGATGTAACGGCTAGATAGCTCGACCGCGCTTTTGATCGCGTCAGAGGTGTATTTCACGCTGTGGTGATCCTCGAAATACGGCTTGAGGCCTTTGAGGATCTTGATCGAATCTTCCACCGAAGGCTCTGTGACGTCGATCTTTTGAAACCGCCGCGAGAGCGCGCGATCTTTCTCGAAATGCTGGCGGAATTCCTTGTAGGTCGTGGAGCCCATGCAGCGCAGCTTGCCGCCTTGGAGCGCTGGCTTCAGCAAATTCGAAGCATCCATCGCCCCGCCGCTGGTTGCGCCCGCGCCGATGACCGTGTGGATCTCATCGATGAAGAGAACGGCATCGGGATGTTCTTCAAGCTCTGTCATGACAGCTTTCAACCGCTCTTCGAAATCACCGCGATAGCGGGTTCCGGCGAGCAATGCGCCCATGTCGAGCGAGTAAATCGTGGTCCCCGACAAGACTTCGGGCGTTTCGCCCTGCACAATCTTGCGCGCGAGACCCTCGGCGATGGCTGTCTTGCCCACGCCTGGATCGCCCACGAGGATCGGGTTGTTCTTGCGACGCCGGCAGAGCACCTGGATGCAGCGCTCCACTTCGTGCCCGCGCCCGATCAAAGGATCAACATCGCCTTTTCCGGCTTTGGCGTTGAGATCGACGCAATATTTCGCAAGCGCGCTTTCCTTGCCTTCTCCCGGGTTCTCGGTGGCGGCGGTGATCTCTTCTTCTGATTCTGGCGCGCCTGAAACGGGCCGGCTCTCGCCAAAGGACGGGTCTTTGGCGACACCATGCGCGATGAAGTTCACCGCATCATAGCGTGTCATGTCCTGTTCCTGGAGGAAGAAGGCCGCGTTTGATTCACGCTCGGCAAAGATCGCCACAAGCACGTTTGCGCCCGTTACCTCGGTCCGGCCCGAACTCTGCACGTGGATCGCGGCGCGCTGAATAACGCGTTGGAACGCGGCGGTGGGCACCGCCTCCGACCCTTCGATTTCTGTAATCAACGTCGAGAGGTCGTCTTCGATGAAGTCTTCGAGCGTCTTGCGCAACGTTTCAAGATCGACCGAGCAGGCCTGCATTACCTTGGCGGCGTCCGGTTCTTCGATGAGAGCGAGCAACAGGTGCTCCAGCGTGGCAAGCTCGTGGCGACGGGCATTTGCGAGCGCCAAAGCAGAGTGAATTGATTGTTCCAGTGTCGTCGAAAATGAAGGCACGATGCGTGCTCCTCTCTGCTCGGGGTCGCGCGGCGGGCGGGGCATGCGCGGCGATGACGCGCGCCCGGCCTGCCGTGAAACCGTGGCCTGTTAAGGTTAAGTTTCGGTTTTTCTAAGCAGCCTTCAAGGGCTTTCTCTCATTTTAGCTTCACAAAGCGGCGCTCCGCGCTGCGGCGCTCGTTGCTTAGGCGGCTGCCGGACGTGGGTGTTTCAAACCATTTTTGCAAGGCGTTCGCGCGATCAATGGTGGCCATTGCCACCTCGAGGCCGCTAAGCTCGCCGCGAGCGAGTACCATGCATTTAGATGTTCAGACCCTGCGAAATTTCTACTACCGCTCCTCGCTGGGGCGCGCGGCACAGCTTGCCATGCGCGATCAGGTCACGACCCTCTGGCCAGACGTCAAAGGCCAGGCTGTCGTCGGCTTTGGGTTTGCTGTGCCCATGTTGCGGCCCTTTCTGGAAGACGCCGCGCGGGTGATCGCGCTGATGCCCGGGCCTCAAGGCGTCATGCATTGGCCGCCCGGGCAGCCCAATGTCTCGGTGCTCTGCGAAGAGACCCTCTGGCCGCTGCCCGATGAGATCGCCGATAAGCTCCTCGTGCTGCACGGGCTCGATACCTCAGAGCACCCGGCCGCGCTGCTCGAAGAATGCTACCGCGTGCTTGCCCCCGAAGGCCGCGCGATTTTTATCGTCCCAAACAGGCTGAGCGCATGGGCGCGCCGCGAGGGGACACCCTTTTCTTATTCGCGGCCTTTCACGCCGCCGCAGATCGAAAGCCGTCTGGCCTATCATGGGTTGGAAACGGTGCGCCACATCACCGCGCTCTATCAGCCGCCGCGCCGCACGCGCTTTTGGCTGAAAGCGGGGCCGCTCTTTGAAAGCGTCGGTCGGATCATCCCCGCTTGGCGCGGGGGGGGCGCGCTCATTGTGGAGGTCAAAAAGCAAGTGCCGCGGCCCACGCGCCCGGGGCTCGGGCAGGTGATCTCAAATCCTCTCAAGGTGCTTGAAGGTATCGCGCAACCCGCGCCTGAACCTGCCAGATCACTCGGCACAAAGTAAAAGCGAGCGGTCTTGGTGGCTCCTTGCCCTCAATCACAGGGCAAAGAGCCACGGGTTTTTCCACTGGGCTCTCCTGCGCCTGCGCGCCTGCCTCCGGGGCGCGAGGCCAGCGCGGTTTGAGACGGCTGCGAGGGCCCTGTTGGTTAAAATGGCTCGGCAAGAAATTTTCGACATTTGCGGCTTTGCGCCGATAAGCCTCTGAAATGCCGTATGATGGCGGAAACATGCGGGTTGGATGTTGCCATTGCGAGCCCCGAAATCGTCTGCTACATCGCAGCCGAATTTGCGGCAGGGATGGTCCGCAGCCACCCACGCCCGCGCAAAGCCCGGTTGGCGCTCGCGCTGCAATCCGGGAATACTGTCGAAAGGGTGGACGTGTCCGAACCAGCTTCGATTTCAAACGGCATTGCAGCGCGCTATGCCACCGCTGTCTTTGAGCTTGCCAAGGAGAGCAAGACGCTCGCAGACCTGGAAAAAGACATCACGGCGCTTGCAGGTGCCATGGATGCCTCGGAAGACCTCCGGGGCTTTTTTGCATCACCGGTTTACACGCGCGAGGAAATGGGCGCGTCGGCCGTGGCGCTGGCCAAAAAGGCGGGCTTTGGGGAGACTCTGACGAACACGCTCGCGCTCATGGCCGCGAAGCGCCGCCTCTTTGCGGTGCCAAATTTCGTCGCAGCGGTCAAAGCCGTGATAGCGCAGGAAAAAGGCGAGGTGACCGCCGAGGTCACGACGGCAAAGGCCCTGACGAAGGCGCAGGCCGACAAGCTCGCCAAGACACTCAAAGCGCAGGTCGGCAAGACAGTGAAAGTCGAGGCGTCGGTAGACGAAAGCCTCATTGGCGGAATGATTGTGAAAGTGGGTTCACGCATGGTCGACACCTCGATCAAGTCGAAGCTCGCAGCCCTCCAAAACACCATGAAAGAGGTCGGATAGAATGGCGATCCAAGCAGCGGAAATCTCTGCGATCCTGAAGGACCAGATCAAGAATTTTGGCCAGGAAGCCGAAGTGGCCGAAGTGGGCCGGGTGCTCAGCGTGGGCGACGGGATCGCACGCGTTTACGGGCTCGATAACATCCAGGCCGGTGAAATGGTCGAGTTCCCGGGCGGCATTCAGGGCATGGCTCTGAACCTTGAGATGGATAATGTCGGTTGCGTTATCTTCGGCTCTGACCGCGACATCAAGGAAGGCGACACCGTCAAGCGCACCAACGCGATCGTCGACGTGCCCGCAGGCGAGGCGCTTCTAGGCCGCGTTGTTGATGGCCTCGGCAACCCGCTCGACGGCAAAGGCGCGATTGAAGCGTCCGAGCGCCGCATCGCGGATTCAAAAGCCCCCGGCATCATCCCGCGCAAGTCGGTGCATGAGCCCATGGCCACCGGCCTCAAGGCCATCGACGCGATGATCCCCGTGGGCCGCGGCCAGCGCGAGCTGATCATCGGCGACCGTCAGACCGGCAAGACCGCCGTGGCGCTCGACACGATCCTGAACCAGAAGTCCTACAATGA
>JBCCTH010000240.1:0-3880 GCA_039198835.1 Pseudomonadota bacterium
CTTCGGCGTGCCGCCCGCCTATCTGGAAGGAAAATCAAAATGACAATCAATATCTTGGCGGTCGATGACAGCCGCACAATGCGCAACATGATCCAATCCACGCTTGAGGAGGCGGGTATAAAAGCGCATCTGGCCGAAGACGGCGTGGATGGCCTCAAAGTTCTCGACGGGATCGACCCTGACGCGATCATAACCGACATCAATATGCCCAATATGGACGGCTTCGGTTTCATCAACGGCGTGCGCGCCCAAGACAAGCACAAGAAAACGCCGATCCTCGTTTTGACCACCGAGAGCGCGCCCGAACTCAAAGCCAAGGCGCGCGCGGCGGGCGCGACGGGATGGGTTGTTAAACCGTTTGATCCTGAGAAACTTGTGCGCGCGCTTCGGATGATCGCCGCGTGATCCATGGCCAAGCGCGACGCTGAAAGCGGCGGCCCCCCAGGCGACGACCGCATGGCCAATATCAAAGTCGGCTATTTTCAGGAATGCGAAGAGCTTCTGGAACAGCTGACTGACGGCCTTGATGCGCTGGCGGGCTCGGCACCTTCGCGACACGATTTTGATTCAGTGTTTCGCGCCGTGCATTCGATCAAAGGCGGCGCGGCGGCTTTTGCTCTCCATGACCTCACTGATTTCGCCCATGCGCTCGAAACTCTGCTCGGCGCGTTCCGCGAGAGCGCGGCGCTGCCCTCTCCCGGCGAGGTGCGGCGGCTCCAGCGCGGCGCAGACAGGCTTGCACAGCTCATTGGCCATGCCCAGGACGGTCGGATTTCGACAGAAGAAGAACGCCTGGCCGATGCCGCCCTCCTCAATGAAGCAGAAAACCTGCCCGGGGCGCCGCCTCTCACGCTGCGCTTAGAGGCGTCATCGGGTCAGGCGAAAGCGCTGCTGAAAGCGCTCCCCACACTGGGAGAGGTGCAAGCTCGCATCGATGAAGCGTGTATTCCCTCGCTTGAAGATTATGACCCTGCCGCGCCCTGCCTCGTATGGGAGATCGAGCTCACTCCCTCGATGTCAGAAAAGCTGCTCGAGAAAGCGCTCAAAGACATCGATCCGACCGGCGCGCTGATGCGCTCCGCGCGAGAAACGAGCGCGCGCGAGCCTGGCGGGCCTGCGCCGCGCGAAGCGCCCGCGGCTCGCCTCAACCAGGCGATGAGCATCACCCAAGCGCCGACGATCCGCGTCGGTCTCGACCGGATCGACCGGCTCATCAACCTCGTGGGCGAGCTTGTGATCAATCAGGCGATGCTCGCACGCTCGGCCGAGGAGATGGGCGCGCGACAAAATTCAGATCACATGATCGGCCTTGAAGACCTCATGCGCCTGAGCCGGGATCTGCAAGACAGCGTGATGCAAATCCGCGCTCAGCCGGTCAAGCCGCTTTTCCAACGCATGGCCCGGATTTGCCGCGAAGCGACGACACTAAGCGGCAAATCAGTCGAACTGATTTGCGAAGGACAAGAGACAGAGATCGATAAGACCGTGATCGAGCGGCTCGCCGATCCGCTCACGCACATGATCCGCAACGCGGTCGACCATGCGATAGAGCCCATTGAGGCGCGCATCGCGGCCGGTAAGCCCGAAACCGGGCGGATTTTCCTGTCTGCCTCGCATCGCTCGGGTCAGGTCATTTTAGAAATTCGTGACGATGGCCGCGGCATAGATCGCGCCAAGGTTCTCGCGCGGGCCCGCGCAAAAGGGCTGATCGCGCCGGGCACCGAGCTCACAGAGAGCGAAATCGATCAATTGCTGTTCAAGCCTGGGTTTTCGACCGCCGATGAAGTCTCCTCTCTGTCGGGGCGTGGCGTGGGGATGGATGTCGTGCGCTCAGCGATCCATGCGCTTGGCGGACGCATCAACATCGAAAGCACCCCCGGAAGGGGGACGCGGTTTGAGATCGCGCTCCCGCTGACACTTGCGGTGCTCGATGCAATGACCGTCGCCGTGGCCGATCAAACGCTTGTCGTGCCGCTCAGCACGATCCACGAGACGATCACGATCGCCGCGCGGGATGTCTTGCAGCTCTCGCCGGGCCAAAAAATGCTGCGTTACAACGGCCAGGCCATCGCCCTCTTCGATCTGGGTGAGGTTTTGGGCTATCCGGGGACGTGCCGAGACATCGAAGATCGTGTCGTCCTGATCACCTGCGCTGAGGCACAAAGGCCCGTCGCATTGATCATCGATGAGATTTTCGAGCAGCGCCAGGTCGTCATCAAAGGATTGCAAGAGGGCTTCGCGGCACCGAGCTGCATCGCCGCGGCGACGATCCTCGGCGATGGGCGGATCGCGCTCATCATCGACCCCTATGATCCCTCGCTCTCCCCCGCCGCCGCGGGCAGCGGACGGCAGGCCGCCGTCCCGCTTGATCTGAGCGCGTGAGCAAAAGCCAAAGGAGCCGCCATGATCGACCCACTTTCCCCCCCCGCCCCGGCAGCCATTGGCGAAAGCCCGCAGACGCCGCTCGCGGGCGAGCCGCTTGAACTTTTGTCATTCACGCTCGCAGGTCAGGATTATGCGATGGATATCATGCTGGTGCGTGAGATCCGAAACTGGTCAGAGCCAACGCCCCTGCCCCGCACTCCGGATTTCGTGCGCGGCGTGATCAATCTGCGCGGCACGGTCCTGCCCATTCTTGATTTGGCAAAACGGCTTGGGTTGCCCGGTGGCGAAAATGAAGAACGCGCGGTGATCATTGTTCTCAACGTGGCGGGCCGGTCTTTTGGTGTTACCGTGGATGCGGTCTCAGATATCCTGACGGTCCCGGCGAGCGCCCTGCAAGACGCGCCAAATATGGGCGAGGATGCCGGTGAGAGCTTTGTGCGCGGTCTGCTTCTCGATGACGAGAGGATGATCCGGATTTTGGCCGCCGAAGATCTTGCGCCGCGCGCGCATGGTGCCCCCCCACGCGACGAGATGCAGGCAACGAGAGAGACCGGGCCCGCCGCAGTAGAAAAGGAACTCGGTCAGGCGCTTGGCTGATGTCAATGCGCGGCGACCGGGCCGTTGACGCGCTCAGCGAAGAGACTTTTCTCGCATTCGCGCAGATCGCGCACGACGTTGCAGGCCTGCACTTGCCCGGCTCAAAGCGCGCGATGGTCGCCGCGCGGGTGTCAAAGCGCCTCTCGCGCCTCGCCCTCACAAGCTTTGAGGAATATCTCGCGCTCGTCGCGCGACGCGACAGCGCTGAGAGGCAAAGGTTTATCGCGTCGCTCACGACCCATGTTTCAAAGTTTTTTCGTGAGCCGCATCACTTTGCGTTTCTCAGGGAAACCGTGCTGCCCGGCCTTATGCGCCGCGCTCAAGCGGGCGAGCGAATTCGCTTTTGGTCAGCGGGGTGCGCCCATGGGCAAGAAGCCTATTCGATTGCGCTGACGCTCCTTGAGGCAGGTGTTGACCCGCATGCGCTCGACATCAAGGTCTTGGGGACAGACATTGACCCTGCCGTGATCAGAACCGCGCAGCTCGGCGCATATCATGAAACGATCATGCGGCAGGTGCCGCCCGCGCTGCGGGCCGCGCATTTCAGCTTCGATCCCTCCTCTGGCGCTTTTCTGGCGTCAAAGGGATTGCGCGATATGGTGATATTCCGAGAGCTGAATTTGCATGATCCTTGGCCCATGCCCGGCCGCTTCGATGTGATCTTTTGCCGAAATGTCATGATCTATTTTGATGCAGCGCGCCAGAACGCGCTCTGGCGGCGCTTCGAAGGCAAGCTGTGCCCGGGTGGCTGGCTTTTTGTGGGCCATTCAGAGCGTGTCTCGGCGCAGGCCGCCCCCGCTCTTTTGCCACATGCTCATACGATTTATGCCTTGGCCTCGGCCGGGCCCGCCTGACCCCCGGCTTGAGGCGCTCCGCGCTCGCCCATAAAGGCTGCGCC
>JBCCTH010000241.1:0-3862 GCA_039198835.1 Pseudomonadota bacterium
CGAGGCTCTCCTTGGTGCCCGCGCCGATCACCTGCCCGAGCGCGAGGAACGTGAAACGATCGCCTACGAGCTTTGAATGGATCTCATTATGGGTGATGAATATGATCGCGATATCGCCGCGCGCGCGCACGCGTTTGATCGTTTTGAGAACTTCCATCTGCTGCTTTTGGCCGAGCGCGGAGGTCGGCTCATCAAGGATCAGAACCCGCGCGCCGAAGTAGATCGCGCGCGCAATGGCGAGGGTCTGACGCTGTCCGCCTGACATCGTGCCCACGGCTTGCGTCGGGTCTGAGAAATCGATGCCGATCTTGAGCATCTCGTCATGGGCGATCTTGTCCATTTCATCCATCTTCATGCGCCCGAACCCGCCTTTGAGTTCGCGCCCCATGAAAAAGTTCCGCGTCACGCTCATGAGCTGGTTGAGCGCGAGATCCTGATAAACGGTGCCGATCCCCGCCGAGGTGGCATCGCGCGGGGAGCGGAAGTTCACCGGCGTCCCTTCGATGTAAAGCTGCCCGCTCGTGGGCTCGTGAACGCCTGCCAGCGTTTTGATGAGCGTTGATTTACCCGCCCCGTTGTCACCCAAAAGCGCGTGGACCTCGCCGGCATGCACTTCGAGATCAACGCCGTTGAGCGCAACGAACGGGCCAAACTTCTTGACCAGTTTTTCAACGCGGAGATAGGGCTTTGCCATGGCTATATCCCTCCGGTGATGCGTTTGCGGATGCGTTCATTGGCAAAGACCGCCGCGAGCAAGATCGCGCCAAGAAAGACCCGGAACCATGCGCCATCAATGGCCGGAATGAAGAAGACAGCATTGGCCACGAGCCCCACGGTCATGGCCCCGAAGATGACGCCGAGCACGGTGCCGAAGCCGCCGGTCATTAAAGTGCCGCCGACAACGGCGATGGCGATGGCGAAAAGTTCCATCAGGTTGCCCTTGGCTGCGTCTGACGTGTTGTTCTCATAAACCTGGCAGGCCGCGAAGACGGTCGCGCAGAAGGCTGTGAACATGAAAAGGCCGATCTTGACCTGGTTGACGGGAACGCCATTGGCGCGCGCGGCTTCCTTGTTGTCGCCCGTGGCATAGATCCAGTTGCCCAATTGGGTGCGGCTCAAGATGAAATAGGCCACGCCCGCAATGGCGATCCACCAGGCAAAACGGGCATCAAAGCCTTCGACCCATTGTTCGCCACGGCGGTTGAGATTGCCGCCGAGCAAAAACCACTGATCGCCGCGCTCAAAGCCCAGCGTCTGGAAATAGGCACCGAGCCAATACCAGCCATCATAGAACCAGCCGAAAACCTCACCGCCGAAGGCCCAGGCGAACCAATCGGTCTCTTTGTAATCGGGCAGGCCCGAGACCTGGGTAGAATTGTTGATCAATCTGAAGGCAACTTCGCTAACGCCGCGCAGGAAAAAGAGAAAGGCGAGCGTGACGATGAAACTTGAAAGACCTGAGCGCACAACGATGAAACCGATGAGCCAGCCCAGGGCGAGTGTCATCGCGAGGGTGAAGGCGAAGGCCGTGAGCGGCGTAGCTTCTCCGAGCCCGAAGGGCAGACCCCATTTGAGCATGAGCGCGATCGACATGCCTGCAAAGCCGATCATGGACCCGATCGAGAGATCGAATTCGCCCGCGATCATCAAAAGAGCGGCGCCAGTGGCGATGATGCCATATTGGGCAATGATCTGGATGTTGTTCTTGAGGCCGAGCGCATTGAAAGCGCGCCCGTCCGAGGCCCAAAGCAACGCGACGATGATCACGACCATCACGATGAACGAGCCGATTTCCGGCCGCCTGATCATCCGTTGAAGTCTTGTTTGCTCAACCCGTCTGTCGGCTTCGCTCCGATCTGCCATCGCACCCTCTTTTTTGAAATCAGTTTAGACAAAACAGGCGGGGCATTGCCCCGCCTGTCTTATCACTTCGTTCCGCTATCGCCTTAGCGGTCGATGCCCGCGAGCTCTTTGACGGCTGCGGCGTTTGAAGCATCCACGAAGCCCGGGCCGGAGGCGACGTTGTTGCCCGGCAGAAGGCCTGCATGGTTGTTGTAGAGGTGCAGCACGATCACCGGCATATAGCCCTGGAGGCGCTGCTGCTGATCGATGGTGAAGGCAACCTCCCCGGCATCGATCAGATCCATCACGCCCGGTGAAAGATCAAAGCATGCCAGATGAACATCTGCGCCGACGGCGGTAATCGCTTTGTGCGCGGCTTCGCAGACATGCGGGCCAACGGCGAGAACGCCATCGATGCTTTCATCGGATTCGAGCGCGGCGGCTGTCCGGGTTTCGATTTGCGCGGGGTCGTTGGAGACATCGATCTGGTTGAGATCGGCGCCCATCGCATCAAAATAGCCGGTGCAGCGATCCACGAGCGCCGTGTTGAAGGCCTCCTGGTTCAAGCAAAGGCCTTTGCTGACGCCTTCGGCCATTGCACGGGTGCCCGCGGCAAAGCCTGCATCGCGCTCGGGCTGGCCCACATGCATGAGCGCGCCGAGCTCGGCTGAGCTTTCAAGGCCGGAATTCATCGTCACCACTGGAATGCCATCATCGACAGCGGCGCGGATCGCGGGGCCGAGCGCTGCGGCATCGGGCAGGGAGACGATGATGCCATCGGGCTCGGAGGCTGCGGCGGCTTCGATCAACGCGGCCATCGCGGCCATGTCGCCCGAGACGTCGAAGTTGTATTCGAGGGTCGCGCCCACGGCTGCGGCGGCGTCGCGGCCACCTTTTTCAACCACAGGCCAGAACGGATCGGTGCCCTGCGTGTGCGTGATCATAACATAGCGTTCGCCATGGCCACCTGCCATTGCGCCGCTCGCAAGCATTGCCACGGCGGATGCCGCGATCATCAGCTTTTTCATGGATGTCCTCCCAGACTTTGTTTTTGACGTGGCAAGGCGGGCTACGTCTTTGTTAGCGCTCGCACCACCAGTGTCCGCCAAAGCTTACATTGTGCGGCATGCCTGTAAAGAAGAATTTGGGAATAAAAATTCTCTTTCAGGGCTTTTTTAGAATATTGCTTTCGCTACTGTGCCGCGAAAATCCGAGTCGCGGGGAGGGTGCGATGACATTTCATCGGATGACCATGGCGCAGGCGCTCGTGCGCTGGCTCACGGCCCAAAAGATCGAAACCGACGCCGGCGTTAAGCCGCTCTTTCCTGGCGTTTTTGGTATCTTTGGTCATGGGAATGTGACCTGTCTGGCTGAGGCGCTCGAGCGGGTGCAAGATGTGCTCCCGACGTGGCGGGGCCAAAACGAACAGGGCATGGCGCTCGCTGCCATCGCCTATGCCAAGGCCAAGCGCGCCGAAGAGATCATGGTGGCGACGTCGTCGGTGGGCCCTGGCGCGACAAATATGGTGACATCCGCTGGCGTGGCGATGGCCAACCGACTGCCCCTTCTCATTTTATCGGGTGATACCTTCGCCAATCGGCGGCCTGATCCGGTTTTGCAGCAGGTCGAGCAATTCGGCGACCCGACCGTCACGGTCAACGACTGTTTCAAGCCCGTCACCCGCTATTGGGATCGCATCATGCACCCCGAGCAGCTCTTGAAGACACTGCCGGCAGCCGTCGCCACGATGCTCGACCCGGCGAGCCGAGGGCCGGCGTTTCTGGGTATCCCGCAGGATGTGCAGGCCACGGCCTGTGACTATCCCGAGAGCTTTTTTGCTGAAAAGATCTGGCGCATTCCGCGCCGCCGTGCCGATGAAAGCTCGCTGAAAGAGGCGGCAGATTTGCTCACAAAAGCGAAACGGCCGCTCATCATCGCCGGTGGCGGCGTGCTTTACTCCCGCGCGGAAGGGGCGCTGCGCGCCTTTGCACAGGCCCATGGCGTGCCCGTCGCGGAGACG
>JBCCTH010000242.1:0-3862 GCA_039198835.1 Pseudomonadota bacterium
ACCCATCGGAACGTCAGTCACCCCAAACCGCGTCGGCCAGGGATTTGATCGCCTTGATATTGCGCGGCCCCGGCGTCGCCTCGACATATTCCAGCGTGACGAACCGGTCGTTCTTCACCGCGTCGAGGTTCGCAAAAGCCGGGTTCGACATCATGAACTCACGCTTCTGCTCGGCTGTGACTTCGCCGTAGTTGACGATCACGACGACCTCGGGATTGCGTTCCACCACCTCTTCCCAGGTCACGGTGGCCCAGCTTTTCTCGAAATCGTCCATGATGTTCCGCCCGCCCGCGGCCTCGATCAGCGCGGTTGGCATAGCGTAGCGGCCTGCCGTGAAGGGCGTGTCTTCGCCGCTGTCATAGACGAACACGCGCAGCGGATCGCCGGTCTCCAGCGTCTCTGTGAAGGCTGCGAGATCGGCGCGGTAGCCTTCAACGAGGTCCCCTGCCTTTTCTTCTTCGCCAAAGATGGTGCCGAGGTTCAGAAGGTCGGCATACATGTCTTCGATGCTGGCCTTGTTCTTGTCCATGATATGGGTGCAGCTTTCGGTGAGCTCATAAACCTGAATGCCGAAGGGCGCGAGCGTCTCGGGCGTCACTTCACCGCCGACTTTCATGCCGTAGTTCCAACCCGCGAAGAAAAAGTCGGCATCCGCGCCCACGATCACTTCTTTGGAGGGGTACTTGGCGGAAAGCTCAGGCAGCTCTTCGATGCCCGCGCGCATCTCTTCATCAAGCGTCTTCCAGCCGGAGATGCCGGTATAGCCGACCATGCGGTCAGCGAGGCCCAAAACGAGCATCATTTCGGTGAGGTTGACGTCATTGGAGATCGCGCGCTCGGGCGGGTTCTCGAATGTGACCGTGCGATTGCAGCTTTCGACCGTCGTGGCCGCAGCGGCAAAGCCCGCGCTCAACATGATCGCAGAGGATGCGAGGAGGATCGTCTTCATTGGCTGTTCCTTTTTTCCTGAAGATGAAAGGTGAGGTGATCGGTGTCAGAGGGCGCAAGCCGCTCGCGGCGGGCTTCGATCTGAAACACGTCGGAGACGCGGGCCTCCGACAAGACATCGGCTGGCGGCCCAAAGCCCATGGGCCTGCCGTTGTTGAGGATCAGAATGTCATCGCAAATGCCCGCTGCCAGATTGAGATCGTGCAAGGATGTGACGATTGTGATCGGCAGCGCCGATATCAGATCGAGGATCTCGAGCTGATGGCGAATATCGAGATGGTTGGTTGGCTCATCAAGGATCAGGAGGTTGGGCTCTTGCGCGAGGGCGCGCGCCACCAAGACGCGCTGCCTTTCGCCGCCCGAAAGGGTGCCGAGATGGCGGCCTTTGAGAGCGATGAGATTGAGCTGTTCGAGGGCCGCATCAATGATCTCTATGTCATTTGCGCCGCTTGATCCGGCAAAGCCCTTGCGGTGCGGCGTTCTGCCGAGGGCGACGATTTCGCCAACGGTGAGCGCGAAGTCGCTCGGTTGCTCTTGCAAGACGGCGGCGACCTTGCGCGCCGCATTGCGCGCCGTCATCTGCCATAGGTCTTCACCATCGATGGTAATCTGTCCGCTCAGGGGCTTTTGAAATCGATAAAGCAGGCGCAAGAGCGTGGTCTTGCCCGCGCCATTTGGCCCCACGATCCCCAATACGCGACCTGCCGCGAGAGTGAACTCGGTCGGATGCAGGAGGAGCGCACCGGCGCGGGGCGGTTGCCAGGTGACGTCGGTCACCGAGAGCGTTGCTGCGGTCACGGTCTTAGGGGTCCCACGTGGGCCGCGCCCGAAACCGTGATCACCCGGAGCGATTTTGCCTCTGACCCGGGTTTTCTCGCTTTGGGGCTTTTGCCGAATGTGATCGCATGTGCCATCGCATGCTCCGCGCGTGGGCATACTGATGCGGAACACAAATGCTTTTTCGCGGGTGGTGCCGCTGATCCATCGTATTCTCCTCGTCAGGCGCCCCGCCTGCATTGAGTTCAAATTCAGCGCCGCGTGGCGGCACCGTTGATGGCAGGTCTCCTGACTCGCGGGTCGGTGCTCCCCCATGCCTTCCCAGGCGGATGCCCAGTGGCTTGGTTGGGGTCGCTCGCCGCTCACAGTTGCGGGGGCAGTCACGGATTTGGCGCCACTCTGGCTCCTCCTCACCGTGTTCCCTTTTCATCTCATCGGCCTTCGACCTTTGAGAACCATCGCACCGTGGGTGCGCGATGCAAGCGGGGTTGGTCAAGCCTAAAATGAAAGGCGCGTCAAAAGCCGCAGCGCTTTGCTGCCTTTATCGCGCCGGTGCGCGGGCCGGGCGTTTGACGACCCCTCGCGCAAAGGTTACGCCGAAGCGGTTTTGAGGACCGCACCTGTGACGCCTGATTTTTCGATTGTTGTCCCCATGAAGAACGAGGCCGAGAATGCCGCGCCGCTTGTGGCGGCGATAGAGGCGGCGTGCGGCGCGTCTTCTTATGAGATCGTGATCGTGGATGACGGCTCTGATGATGGCACCGCCGCGGAAATAGCAAGCCTCGCGCAGGCGCGCGCCTATCTCAGGCTCGTGCGCCACGGCGCATCGGGGGGGCAATCGGCGGCCGTCCATTCCGGGGTGCGCGCCGCCCGAGCGCCGCTCATTTGCACGATGGATGGCGACGGGCAAAACCCGCCCGAGAATGTGCCTGCGCTTCTTGCGCCCTTCGCGGGCGGCAAAGAGGCGCTGGGCCTCGTGGCGGGCCAGCGTGTCGCGCGGCAAGATAGCGTTTGGAAGCTTTGGGCCTCGACGCTTGCCAACCGGCTGCGGGGATGGCTTTTGAATGACAACACCCGCGATACCGGCTGCGGGCTCAAGGCCTTTCGGCGCGATGCCTTTTTGGAATTGCCTTATTTCGATCACATGCACCGCTACCTGCCCGCGCTCTTTGCGGCCCATGGGTGGGATGTTGCGCATATCGATGTAACCCATGCGGCCCGGCAGGCGGGGATATCGAAGTATAACAATCTCGGGCGCGCGCTCGCGGGCCTGCATGATCTCATCGGCGTGGCCTGGCTCATCAAGCGGCGCAAGAAGGTGCGCCCGCTCACGGATGCAGAGCGCTGATGCAGGCGATCCTCGACTATTTTCGCATCGATACCGCGCGCGAGCTTTGGTGGCTCGGCTTCGGCATTCTCGCTCAATCGATGTTTTTCATGCGCTTTCTCGTGCAATGGATCAGCTCTGAAAAGGCCAAGGCCTCGGTGATGCCCCTTGCCTTCTGGTGGTTCTCTCTGCTCGGGGGGATCATGCTCTTGGTCTACGGCTTCGCGCAGCGCGAGCCGATCATCATCCTGGGTCAGTCCATCGGGATCATCATCTACCTTCGCAACCTCTGGTTCATCTATGGCTTCAAGCTCTGACGCGTTGCGCGCCGCCTGGCTTTTTATCGCCGTCGTCACCCTGTGGCGGGTGGCGATGCTCTGGGTCAATCGCACGGATCTTTTCGTCGATGAAGCGCAATACTGGGCCTGGGGGCAGCATCTCGATTGGGGATATTTTTCAAAGCCCCCGCTGATCGGCTGGGTGATCCGCGCGGTCACCGACATCCTTGGCGCGGATACCCCCTTTGCCGTGCGCCTTGCCGCGCCGCTCTTTCACATGGCAACGGCGCTCGCCGTCATTTGGGCGGCGCGCGCCTTTGTCGATGCGTGGGTCGCGGCTTGGGCGGGTGCGATCTATGTGGCGATGCCGCTCATCTCTATCGGCTCAAATCTCATTTCCACCGATACGATCATGCTGCCTTTCTTCGCCCTAGCCCTCGGGCTTTACGGGCGTCTGATCGAGCGGCCCTCCGCGATGCGCGCGATTACTCTGGGCGCGGCGATCGGAGCGGGGCTCATGGCGAAATACGCC
>JBCCTH010000243.1:0-3836 GCA_039198835.1 Pseudomonadota bacterium
CGCATCGGCACCGAGCACGAGAAGTTCGGCTATGACGCTCAAACCTTCGCGCCGCTCCCCTATGACGGGCCAGTCTCCATCAAGGCGATGCTCGAGGGCCTGCGCGATAGCTATGGATGGCGCGCGATTGAAGAAGCGGGCCATCTCATCGGGCTCGAAAAGGATGGCGCGAATATCAGCCTCGAGCCCGGCGGGCAGCTTGAGCTTTCAGGCGCGCCGCTCGTGTCGATCCATGAAACCTGTGACGAGGTAAACACCCACCTCGCCGAGGTGCGCGACATCGCCGAGAAGATTGGCGCGGGCTTCATCGGGCTCGGGGCCGCCCCTGAATGGACCCATGGCGAAATGCCAATGATGCCCAAGGGCCGCTACAAGCTCATGGATCGCTATATGGGCGAGGTCGGCACCACCGGGACCTGGATGATGCGCCGCACCTGCACCGTGCAGGTCAACCTCGATTTCTCGTCCGAGGCCGACATGGTCCAGAAGATGCGCGTGGCGCTTGCCTTGCAGCCCATAGCGACAGCGCTTTTCTCTAACTCGCCCTTTTGGGAAGGACGGCCCAACGGGCATAAATCCTGGCGCTCGCGCATCTGGCGCGATCTCGATGCCGCGCGCACGGGCATGGTGCCTTTCATCTTCGATGAGGGGTTCGGGTTTGAGCGCTGGGCGGAATATGCGCTCGATGTGCCGATGTATTTTGTCTACCGCGACGGGCAATACATCGACGCGCTGGGCCAGAGCTTCCGCGATTTCATGCGCGGAGAACTGCCAGCGCTTCCCGGCGAAACGCCCACGCTGAGCGACTGGGCCGATCATCTCACGACCCTGTTCCCAGAGGCGCGGGTCAAGAAGTTCATCGAGATGCGCGGGGCCGATGGCGGCCCGTGGCGCAGGCTTTGCGCGCTACCGGCTTTCTGGGTCGGGCTGATCTATGACCAGGGCGCGCTCGATGCGGCTTGGGATCTCGGAAAAGCCTTCGATGCCGAGACCCGCCAGGAGCTGCGGGTGGCGGCCTCTGTTGAGGGGCTCAAGGCGCAGGTTGGCGGGGTGAGCATGCTCGATCTCGCCAAAGAGGCCGTCGCCATCGCCGAGGCGGGCCTCAAGGCGCGCGCGATGCCCGGCGCGGGCGGGCTCGTGCCCGATGAGACGCATTTCCTGAACGCTCTCAAGGAAAGCCTCGAAAGCGGAACTTCACCGGCAGACGAGCTTTTGAGCCGCTATGAAGGGGCATGGGGCGGCGATCTCAGGCAGGTTTACAGCGAATACTCTTACTGAGCCGCATCTCACTTTTTCTGTCCTATTTTCGGCTCGGTCCCCGCGCGCAGGCGCAGCGTGTTCTCCCAATGGCGCCAATAGATCAAAAGCCCCAAGACCGCCCCAAGCAAGAGCCCCGGCCCGTAGCCGAGAAAGAACATCCAGACCGGAGCCATGAGGCCCGCGACCATCGCCGAAAGCGATGAATATCGGAAAAGCGCCGCGACGGCGAGCCAGGTCAAGCAAGTCGCCAAACCGCTCGGCCAATGGAGCGCGAGCATGAGCCCGATGAATGTGGCCACTCCCTTGCCGCCTCGGAACCCGAGCCACAAAGGAAAGCAATGGCCGACAAAGGCCGCGAGCCCGGCGATCTGCGCGGCATCTTCGCCCGCGAAGGCGCGCGCGATCAAAACAGCAAATCCCGCTTTTCCGGCGTCGAAGATGAGCGTCAGAAGAGCGGCGGGCTTGTTGCCCGTGCGCAAGACGTTCGTTGCGCCGATATTGCCGGAACCGATCTTTCTGATATCGCCCAGCCCGAAGATCCGCGCAAAGACGAGCCCGAAAGGGATGGACCCCAACAGATAGCCGAGCAGGCCCGCGAGGAAGAGCGCACTGCCCGCGCTTTCAATCGGCGGCATCGCGCGAGGCCTCCGCGTTGAAAACACGCTTTCCCGCGATCCAGGTGCCGATGACACGCCCGGGCATTTCTGTCCCGTCGAAGGGCGTATTCTTCGATTTCGATTTGAGGTCGTAACGGTCGAGCATCCGCGTCTCGGATGGATCGAAGAGAACAAGATCAGCGGGCGCGCCTGGCGCGAGCCGCCCGCCCGGCAGCCCGAGCCGTGCAGCAGGGGCAAAGGCCGCGGCGCGAAAGGCCTGGGGCAGGCTCAGCGCGCCTTCCTCCACGATCCGCAAAAGAACGGGCAGGAATGTCTCGAGCCCCACCGCGCCCGAGGCCGCCTCTTCGAAAGGCAGGCGTTTTGATTCCTCGTCCTGCGGCGTATGCATCGAACTGGCCGTATCGATGAGCCCCGCGCGCAAGGCCTCAAGCACGGCTTGGCGATCTTCCTCGGCGCGCAGGGGCGGTTTGACTTTGAAGAAAGTGCGATACTCTTCGATATCGGCCTCTGTGAGTGTCAGATGGTGGATCGAAACACCGGCGGTGACATCAAGGCCGCTGTCCTTGGCGCGGCGCAAAGTGGGGAGGGCGCGCGCCGTCGTGATCTGATCGGCGTGATACGCGGCGCCGGTCATTTCAACGAGCGCGATATCGCGATCAAGGGCGATGCGTTCGGCAATGGGCGAGACCGAAGAGAGACCCATGCGCGATGCACGCGCGCCCGAGGTCGCGGCGGCGTCCCGGCTCAGGATCGGCTCTTGCACATGGGCCATCACAAGCGCGCCGAGCGATTTTGCATAGCTGAGACAGCGGGCGAAGACTTTCGTGTTCTCAACGACGCGGTCGCAATCGGTAAAGGCCACGGCTCCGGCATCCTGGAGGAAGCCGATTTCTGTCATCTCGCGGCCATCGCGCCCCTTCGTGAGAGCGGCCATGGGCGCGATGCGCACGGGCTCGGCCTCGGTCGCGCGGCGCATCTGAAATTCGAGCGCCTCGGGCGTATCGATGGCGGGCAAGGTGTCAGGGCGGGTGACAACGGTCGTGACGCCACCGGCGGCGGCGGCCATGCCCGCGGTGCGGAAGCTCTCTTTATGGCGTTCCCCCGGCTCGCAGATCTTGACCCCGATATCGACGAGACCGGGCGCAAGGCAAAGCCCCGCGCCATCGATCACATGAGCGCCGCTTTGGTCGGGTGCAGCATCATAGATGATGTCACGGATCGCGCCCTCCCGCACGCGCAGCGCGCCGATGCGGTCGCTGCCGGTCTCGGGGTCGATGAGACGCGCGCCCAGAAAGAGGGTGTCCATGGGCTAGCCCGCCAACATGACAAACACGACGACGAAAGCCGCCAGAAAGAGCAGCACAGCCGTTGCGACCATGCCGGAGATGCGCGCATCCGACATAGGCTTGCGGGCCTTTCCGCTTGCCTCCGAAGGCGCGGCGGCCTTTGCGCTTATGTCGACAGGGGCCCAATCCACACCATCCTGGCGATAACTGCCGATGAAGGTGAGGCGCGGGTCGAGCGCAAGCTCGCGCTCCTCGCCGCGAAACGCCTTCGAGAGCACGATCATAACCCACCCTCCGAGCGCCGAGAGTTTCTGGAGGTCGCGCTTCACATCGATCTCAAGCGCGGCATGGCCCTCAAGCAGATAGTCAGCGAGGCCAAGGCCTTCGAGGTTCTTGATCGGAAAGACCTCGATATGGGCGTGGTCGAGCCCGTCCGCGCCGAGCGCCTCTTCCTGATAGCTCCGCGCCCCATCGATTTCGGGCACCGATGAGATATTGGTCGCCAGCGCTTTGGCTTCGCTTTCCGACATCGACAGCGCGAAAAGACGGATGCGGCCCGCTTCGCCCGGGGCGATCTTGAGCCCGCTCATACCATCACCCCGGCCGATACGCCCCCGCGCGCCGCCGCGCGCTCCTGCATGAGCAGATCCATCGCCGCCATGCGCACGGCGAC
>JBCCTH010000244.1:0-3833 GCA_039198835.1 Pseudomonadota bacterium
GCCAGGCCCGGGCAGCTGCATCAAAATTGACCATGATCGTGGGGGTATTGGCATCGCTCGGGGAGCGTCTTTCGAGATCGAGTGCGCCGCCAATCGGCGGCGCGTTGAACGCACCGGCGAGGTCAAGCTGGACCCGCGCGCCATCTTTCAAAGAGGCGAGCTCACCAACGGGGACAGATATCGCAAGGGCATAGCTCTTTTGCCCCGCGCGGGTGAGCTCTATGAAACGCAGGTCAGAAATCGCCTCATGGCGTGGGCCGGGATCGCGCAGGCGGGTGACGATGCCGGTGTTGGGCGCCTTTATGCGCGGCGTGCCGATGAGCGCTTGAAGGCGTTCAGCATGGCCCAGCCGCGCCTGAATTTTCTCACGCAAGTCTTGGGCGTTTTTCAGGCGGCCCCTGCGATATTGAGCTTGCCGCGCATCAATGCGGGCCATGCTTTGCAGGATCTCTCGCTCAACGCCGTTGCGCGCGAGCAAAACGGTGAGCGCGCTCTGAGCGGCAGCCTGCCGTGTTTTCTGATCGCTTCCCTCCGCGGCCTCCATCGCGAGCGCAAGCTCTGTTTTAAGGAGCGCACTACGACGGTGAAGGTTGGCCAACTGATCTTCTTCAAACGATAAAATCTGTCGCCAAACATCAAATCCGAGCGCGCAATCTGCCAAAACCTCTTCGCGCCAGAGCTCTGATGGATGGCCGCCCGCTGTCAGGTCGCTGGGTCGCGCTGGGCGGGCGCGATCTTCTGCGGCCCAGGCGACATCTTCTTCGGCGACGCGCGCTTCAAATTGCGCCATGCTCTCGGAGAGTTGGCACAGGCGCTCGATCTTCAGGCCACGCGCTTCTCGCAGCAATGCGCTTCGCCTTGCTTCCATGGCGGGCGCGTCCAGCAGCGCGAGCGTTTGGCCTTCGCGAACAACATCGCCCACATGCGCCGTGATCTGACCGAGGATCGCGTGGCGTGGGAGATCGACGGCGAGAGGCGTTGCAGTTGGACGCAGCACGCCCTGAAAAACGCGATCATCGGCGATGGTAACCGGCCAGATCGCGAGAGCCGCGCCGACCACCAGCGCAAGGCATGCGCAAGGGCCAATCAGCATCCAAAGCAGCCCACGCGACCAGCCGCGCGCGGAAATCCGCCCGGTCATGTGCTTTTTGGCTCTAGGCTGCGCCATTTGGGGCTTTTCCGCCGGTTTTGCGCGGGTCGTATGTCGCGATTTTCACGGTGACGGTGCGTCGACCGTCGACAAGCTCCTGTTCGACCTCGTCGGTCATGCGGATCACCTTGGCGAGCGGCCCCATGCGCCCCATATCCGCGCCCTCGGCGGCCTCGCGATGGGCCAATTGCATCTGACCGGAGCTGATCAACTGCCCGTGGTCGATGAGTTTGAGCAGCGCAAACCCCTCAAAATGCTTGAAATCAAAACAGATCCGGTCCTGTGACATCGCCTCGACATCAGAGCAGGAGAAGGCCAGCAATTCAGCCGCCACATTGCAGATTTTGGCGCGATTTGCCTCGTCTCCCCCGCGCTTGAAGTGAGATCTTATCCATGTGGCGAGTGTATCTTCGCTTTCCAGGCGTCTGGGCGTCACAAAGCGCAGCCAACCTGACGACATGCGGCCCCTGATCTCTGCGGCGGGCGCGAAATCAACGACCCTGCCTTCGCGGAGCATCAGAAGCTTCGAACAGCATTCAAGCAAAGCGCGATGGTCGGTCACAAGGATAAAGGACCGGCCCGCATTCGCTTCCATCTTTATCCGATCTACAAGCGCCGCAAGGAGCTTTTCCGACGCGTAGTCTTCAGGCCGATCAAGCATGTAAAAAGGCGGCGAAAGCAGAAACGCACGCGCCAAAGCGAGCGCTTTCTGGTCAGAACTCGATAGCCGCGATGCATCAGGCGCCGCAGAAATCCGATCAACCGCGTCCGTGCTGAAAATCAGGCTTTCCAGACAACGTAAACCACGGTCTGACAATCGTTCAGCTTGAAAGCACGTGAGATTATCGATGCCGCTGGCAGGCAGAATGCGCGGCGCAGGCGGCAGGTGAACAAAAGGCACGCGGCGCTCAGCGTTATGACGCGCCCAAAGATCATTGGCATTGATGCTCGCCCGGCCGCTGATTGTGAGGCCGGTGAGGTCGAAAGGGTTTGCGAGCGCGCGCACCAAAAGCGTTTTGCCCGCCGCGGCCTCCCCCACGATCCCGATCACCTCGCCCGGGGCGACATCAAAAGAAATATCGCTCAAAAGCCGTGTCCCATCAGGAAGCGCGACTGTTATGCCCTCTGCGCAAAGCCCCATGAGCCCGGCGGCCGCATCTGAGGCGCCGCTGTTGGGCTCGAGCCGTTCCACGCGCGCGGCCTTCACCCCCTCTAACGGATCAGGTTGCAAGATCTGGCGCAGGAAATGGCCGATTGCATCGACCGCCCAATAAGAGACCAGGGCAACGGCAGCCACCGCAGGCAAGGCCACAATACCGCCTGCCGCTAGCCAAGACGCAATCGCAAAGCCAAAGATCAGGGCCGACCAGGAAAACGCGCGATGTATGTGGCGCGCCAAAGCATGTTCGCCTGCGTCAAGCCCCGCTAGGCGCAGGCCCACATCATCGCGGCCCGCCAGGATCGCCGCTGCTTCAGATGGGCGAACATCCCACATTTTTTCCGGCGTGCCGAAGCGTTTCAACGCCCAAATGACGGCCCAAATCCCCGCGGCGCAGACGGGAATCGCGGCGCCAAGCGCTGGATGAAGCAGACTAAGAACGATGAAGATCAGCCCGCCAATCGCCGCTTGTGCCATCGCCTCGGTCCTGATGCGGGCTGCGCGAAACCCTGCCAGCGCCCGGGAATGGCAATAATCAAGAATCAATGCTCCCAAAATGGGAACAGTCGCCATGGAAAGAAGAAGCGGCAGCGCGAAGCGGTTGCCATCAATGGCCACAAGAGACTGAAAGAAAACGCTCAAAACCGCGAGTGAAAGCAAACATGCCCCTGTCCCGATAGCGAAAAAGAACGAGACATATCGCGCCCAATTGGGCGTGCCGCGATCGGCGAGAAGCGCTGTTTCTTCCGCATTGCGTGGCCGCTCGGGCACCGCAACAGCAGAGCCATCGAAGATCTCTGTTTTGAGCTCGGCTTCGGGTTTCATCGCGCGCCTCCGGCTGTGAAGTGCCGCCTTCATACGCCCCTTTCAGTTAACAACCTCTTTTCCAAACACAGTGTGCGACTTTTCTAAATCTTAACTACTCGCACGCTAACCATGCCGGGAAACAAGGTTTGGCTGGGGTCATCCGATGGCATCAAATGACGAACGAAAGCAGGCATCCATCGGCTTGGCGCTCGGCCTTTTCGCGGGGGCGGCTTTGGCGATCGCAGGCGCGGCTTGGGGGATAGGCTCAGCTGCGCGCGGTGTCTTTCTGGCGCAGGAAGAAGAGATCATCCCCGTGATCGCGGGAAGCGACCTTGACCGACTGCCCGCGCTCATGCGCGGCAGCCGCCTGGCGGAGACTGCATCAATGGTGCGCGACGTGCCCATGCGGGTGGCCGCGCCGCGCATGTGCGAGATGCCCGATGATTATTTTGATGATCTGGTCGAAGAGGAGATTGCTGCCAGTGGATACACGCAACGCAATGAATATGTGAGAAAATTCCGCCCAAGGCGCGGCTTTCTCAACGAACGCGAACTGCGCGCGGCCAAGGTGGCCTGGCACTATTTCGAGAAGTTTACGCAAGAAGATACGGGGCTCGCCAATTCGGTCGGAAACTACCCCTCGACCACCCTGTGGGACACGGCATCATACATCGCCGGGACAGTCTCTGCCTATGAGCTCTGCATCATCGAAAAGCC
>JBCCTH010000245.1:0-3826 GCA_039198835.1 Pseudomonadota bacterium
CGCCGGCCCGATGCAGCGCGGCTTCACACGGCTCGAGGGCTGGTGGTCCGAGCGCTTCGGCTGGCCGCTGCCAGAGGGACACCCGCTCGCCGAGGACGAAGACGCCGATGTCGTCGCGATGCCGCAGCGTCCGGCCGTCGAGCCCGCGCCCGCACGCCGCGCGCCTCCCATGCATTGGCAGGCAGGACCGTATCAAGGCCGGTCAAAGACCAATCAAAATCGGCGGGCACGGTGACTTCCTGCAACCACGGCTCGCCCGCGCGCCAGCCCAGGCTTTGCAGCATCTTGCCGCCGGAAAAGAGCGCGTCAGGAGCTGATGTCTTGAGGCTTACCCGGCCATCCCCGTCACCGTCTGTGCCATTCTCCAGAATATCTTCGGGCAGCATCTGCACCATCCCGATCTCGCCCGCCCAAGCGCCGGTCGTGCGCGCCGGATCCATGCCGCCGCGTTGATAGAGCTCTATCGCGGCCAGCACCTGGGGGCGAAAAAGCTCAGGCCTGCGGCAATCATGGGCGAGGGTCGTCAGCGCATTGCGGGTGTTGAAGTTGCCCTGGAAGCCGCCGTAATCGGTTTCAAAGGCCCAGAAAGCGGTCAAAACGCCCCTGCTAACGCCGAACCGGCGCTCGATCTCGTCAAAAACGTCTGCGTAGCGCGAGAGGTTTGCGCGCCCGTTATCGATCCGGTTCTGGCTGATGAGGGAGCGCGAGAAATCGATGAACGGCTTTTGAAAGACGCCTTGCGCCCGATCGGCCCGGATGACGTTGGGATCTTGCGCGACACCGGCGAAAAACGCGTCAACGACGCCGGTGGGCATGCCGTCGGCCCGCGCTTCGGCTTTTAGCCCGTCGATGAAACTCGAAAACGAGCCACCACATTGCGCAGATGCATGAGAGGCCAGGCAGGCGAGGAGGATTGCGGTTTGGCGGATCATGACGAGGGGCTCCCTTTTTCGCTCGTCTTAACGGAGCAACAGCTCAACGGCTATCACAACGAAGAACGCAAGGCTCCAGCAGCGCCAAAGCGCGCTTACGGCTGCTTCGATGTCAGGCGCGGCCAGATGACGGCGGCCGCCCGGGTTCACAAAAGGAAAGGGCCGCATTTTTCCCCCATAGGCGCGGGGGCCTGAAAGCGCGATGTCAAGCGACCGCGCCAGGGCGCTTTCAGGCCAACCCGCATTGGGGGAGCGGTGCCGCGGCGCTTCCGCGCGGACATCGGGCCAAGCACTGAGCCTGCCGTGCGTGGCCAGAATGAGGAGCGCGGTGAGGCGCGCCGGGGCCCAATTGACCAAATCATCGAGCTTTGCAGAGGCCCAGCCAAAGGCCTCGTGGCGCGGTGTGCGATAGCCTATCATGCTGTCGGCGGTGTTGATCGCCTTATAGGCCAGCATCATTGGAAGCCCGCCGAGCAAGAACCAGAAAAGCGGGGCGATCACCCCGTCAGAAAGATTTTCAGCGGCGCTCTCAATAGCCGCGCGCGCGACCGATGGTTCGTCCATGTCCTTGGTATCTCTGCCGACGATCATCGCCACGTCGCGCCGGCCCTGGTTGAGGCTGTCGCGTAGCCCAGCCGCTACAGCGCGCACATGCTCAGCGAGCGAGCGCTGCGCGATCAGGATCGCCGCAAAAAGCGCCTCGACCACCCCGCCAAGGGCCGCGATCGCCAGGCCTGCAAGAAGCGCGGCAACCACGAGACCCGCCAGGGCAAGGCCGCCCTTGAGCCTGCGCGCGGCGCCCTTGTTCATCCAGCGATCTGCCGCTGAAACAGCCTTTCCAAGGATCACGGCGGGATGGGGCAGGCGGCCCCAGAGCCATTTCGGCTCACCAAAAAGGGCATCGAGCACCATCGCGAGGCTCAGCGTCACGGATCAAACGCCCGCGCGACAGCGCTCTCAAGCCGCTCCCAAGCGGTCTTGGGGGGAAGCCCGACGCGCATCCAGGACCTGGAATAGGGGAAAATTCGCGTGAGGATATGCTGGCGCGCCAGCGCATCGAAGCGGGTGGCCGCGTCAGCGACATCATAGAGCCGGAAAAGGCTCGTGCCGCCAACGAGCCGCGCGCCGCCCCGGCCCATGAGCGCGTCGAGGCGGCTGGCGTCCTGGCTGAGTGTCGCGCGTGTCGCAGCGGCCCAGGTCTCATCTGATAGGGCTTTCGCCCCTATTTCGAGCGCAGGGCCTGAGACAGCCCAAGGGCCAAGGCGCTCTTTGAGTGCGTTGATGAGGGGTGGCTCGGCCATCGCAAAGCCCAGCCGCAACCCGGCAAGGCCCCAGAATTTCCCAAAGCTTTTGAGGATAATGCGGCCTGGGAGAGCCGCCTCCTTGATGCGAGAGCGCTCCGGCGCAATGTCGCAAAAGCTTTCATCTATGACGAGAAAGCGCGCGGTCGTGCCTTGGTCGAAGGTGCCATCGGGGTTGTTGGGGTGGACGATTGCCACCGCCTCCGCTTGCTCCTGCGTGACCTCCCAACCGGCCATGCGAAAGCTCGCGGCATGCTCGTTATAGGTGCGCTCGGCAATGCGCACGCGGGAAGGGGGCGCGAGATATGGGATTTGGGCGATGAGGGCCGACGCGCCGGGCGCGGCGAGGATATCGGCGCCGTCGGGCACTTGCCAAAATCGCCGCGCCGCTTCGACAAGCCGCGCCATCGCGCGCGCGTCGGGCAGCGCGGTCCAGCTCTCGAAGGCGATGTCGGTGAGCGGATAGGGCCGCGGGTTTATCCCGGTTGAAAGGTCAAGCCAATCGGCCCGTTCTCCGCCATGGAGCGCGATTGCGGCATCTATGCCGCCGCCATGGTCGCGTTGTGCCGCCCTTGCCATGGGCGGCACTTGCCGCAAAGCTCATGCCGCTTGCAAGGCCTCGCGTCGATGGGGCTCGCCCCAATTTATCTCTGGATTGATCGGAATGATCCGGTGGGGGTTAATGCTCTCATGGCTGTAATGGTAGTGGCGCACGATGTGCGCCATGTTCACGGTCTCGGCCACGCCCGGCCATTGATAGAGTTCGCGCGCATAGGCCCAAAGCGCCGGATAGTCGATCAGACGGCGGCGATTGCACTTGAAATGCAGGTGATAGACAGCGTCAAAGCGCACAAGCGTTGTAAAGAGCCGCCAATCCGCTTCGGTGAGCGTGTCGCCCATGAGATAGCGATGGGCGGACAGGCGTTCATCGAGCCAGTCCATCGTTTCAAAGAGCGGGATCACGGCGGCTTCATAGGCCTCTTGCGTGGTCGCGAAGCCGGATTTGTAGACGCCGTTGTTGAGCGTGTCGTAAATGCGTGCGTTCACGGGCTCGATCTCTTCGCGCAGCATGTCAGGCCAGAAATCGAGCGTGTTGCCGGTGAGCCCGTCGAAGGCCGAGTTGAACATGCGGATGATTTCAGACGATTCGTTTGAAACGATCTTCCCCTGCGCTTTGTCCCAGAGGATCGGGACAGTGACGCGGCCTGTCATGGTTGGCTCGGCGCGCTGATAGATCTCGCGCGCGAAGGCGCTGCCAAAGAGGCTGTCTCCCGTGGCGCCTTGGTCATCGGTTACGAAGGTCCAGCCATCTGACATCATGTCAGGATGAACGGCATCGACTGTGATCAACGTCTCGAGCCCTTTGAGCGCGCGAAAGATCAGCGCGCGATGCGCCCATGGGCACGCATAGGACACATAAAGGTGATAGCGGCCCGGCTCGGCCTGAAAGCCTCCCGCGCCCGAAGGGCCAGGCGCGCCGTCGGACGTGATCCAGTTGCGGAACTTGGCTTCCGTGCGCTTAAAGGCCCCGCCGGTCGATTTGGTATCATACCAGTGATCGACCCATTTCCCATCTACCAGTAAGCCCATGTC
>JBCCTH010000246.1:0-3821 GCA_039198835.1 Pseudomonadota bacterium
TGGCTGGGGTGGTAGGATTCGAACCTACGGTACACGGTACCAAAAACCGCTGCCTTACCGCTTGGCTACACCCCAACGCGAGCGCCGGGTTACGGCGATTGGCGGTGGGTTTCAAGCCCTGTCGCGGTGGGCTGAGAGTATTTCGCGCTACTCTTCGGGCGCATCTACGCGCAGGAGGTTCGGCTTTTCCAGATCATCCTGCTCTGCGGCGGCCATCTCAACAAGCGCTTCGGGCGTGGGCTCGGCGATATCGTCGGCTGCGAGCGCGGCTGCCCGTGTGCGCGGTGCGCCTTCCTGAGGGCTGCGCTGCGGCCCGTCAAAGAGCGTGGCGCCCTCCGCCAGGGTGATCCTGTAGGTCGTGTCGGGGACATCAACGCCTGCGGCTTCGATGGCGGCTTTTACGCGGCGAATGCCTTCGCTTTTTGCCAGAAGAAGGCTTGTTTTGCGTTGGTCGATCCAGCCGGTCACCGTCAGGATCACCGCCCCGTCGCCGATACGGTCTGTCCAGACTGAGGGGGCAGGGGAGGCGAGTGTGAATTCAAGCGCGGCGATTGTATCTTCGGCCAAGTGACGCATCGCCGCGAGATCGGCATCCGGCGCGACGCCAATCTGAAAGAGGAACCGTCGTTCCGGGTTGGTTGAATAATTGACGATCCGGCTTTTGAACACGGTCGCGTTGGGGATGCGGATATGATTGCCGTCGAAGCTCAAAAGGATCGTGGCGCGCGATGTCAGGCGGATCACAAGGCCTTCATCGCCGTTAATCTCAACGGCGTCATTGGGCCTGAAGGGTTGGCGGATGGAGAGCATGATCGAGGCGATGAAGTTTTCGACGGTGTCGCGCACAGCGAAGCCCACAGCCAGGCCGATGATCCCCGCCGCGCCGAGGATTGTCGAGAGCAGGGCGGTTGCGCCGAGGATATCGAGCGCAAGCACGAGCCCGAAGATCACAAAGATCAGCCGCGTGAGCATGCGGTAGATATCAGCGATGAACGCATTGGGCGCGAGCCGCGAGATAAATGGCAGGCGCGCGATGAGAAGGCCCACGGCCACAACCGCGAGAAAGGCCACGATAGCGATTGTCAAAAGCGGGATGAGCGTTGCAGCCTGGGCGAGGCGCTCTGTGAGGCGTTCACGCACCGGATCGAGCCTGCGGACGACATCGCCGGTTTCGGTCACCTCGCTTTCAATCGCCACGACACCCGCGATGCGCCCGGCGATCGTGTTGAGGCGCGCGGTGTCTTCGGTTGAAAGGGTGGTGCCCCGGAACGTGACGATCCCGGAAGACACTGTGACGGTGACATCATCATAGCCGCCCAATTCACCCAGGATCGCGCGCAAGCGGTCTGCGATTGCGGCGTCTTCAGCCATGCTGGCCTCTGTGGCGATTGTCCCCGTCGGGTCGGCGTCTTGGGCGGAAGCGGGTGCGCCCAGGGTCATCGCCAGCGCCAGGAAGAGCGCCAGGCTCACGCGTAGGACCCCGCGCCCGATCATAGCACGAGCGGCGCTTTCTTGGCGACGCGGTCGAGATCCATGAGGGTCGCGACGAGGGCAGGCATATCTCGCAGATAGATCATGTTTGGCCCATCGGAGGGCGCAAGATCAGGGTCTTCATGGGTTTCAATAAAAACGCCCGCGATACCAAGGGCAACGGCGGCCCGCGCCATGACCGGCGCAAAGCGCCTGTCCCCGCCAGTTGATCCGCCTTGCCCGCCGGGCTGCTGCACGGAATGGGTCGCGTCCATGATGACGGGATAGCCCGTTTGGGCCATGGTGGGCAGCGCGCGCATATCGGCGACAAGCGCGTTATAGCCAAAGGAGGCCCCCCGCTCGGTGAGAAGGATTTTCTCATTGCCGGTGCTTTCAACTTTGGTGATCACGTTTGGCATGTCCCAAGGCGCGAGAAACTGACCCTTCTTGATGTTGACGACCGCGCCGGTTTCGCCCGCTGCCAAGAGCAGATCGGTTTGCCGGCACAAAAATGCCGGGATCTGGATCACATCACAGACCTCGGCCGCCGCGCGCGCCTGATCCGGGTCATGGATATCGGTCAGGACAGGCATGCCCATAGCGCGCACTTTTGAGAGGATTTCGAGGCCCGCATCGATCCCCACACCGCGCTTGCCAGAGAGCGAGGTGCGGTTGGCCTTGTCATAGCTCGCTTTGAAGATGTAGCGCGCGCCATGGGCCGCGCAGGCCTCCGCCATCTTGCCCGCGATCATCTGAGCATGGTCCAGGCTTTCCAACTGGCAGGGGCCCGCGATGATCGTGAGCGCTGCCTCGTTCGAGACGTCGAGCGCCCCAATACGGACGGTTTTCATCAAGAAGAGACCTGTTCGCGCAGAATTGAGGCGGTGAGCGACACCATGAGATAGATGCCCGAGAAAACGAGGAAGGCCAAAAAGGTGTTCTCGAAGACGCGCGGATAGGTCGGCGTGTCGGGGGCGGTCGGCGGTGTCGAAATGGCGATGTAACGCACTTGGCGGTCGGCGCTGATGCGCGCGGCCTCCAGCGCCTGGAGCGCCTGCTGTAGCATCGCGTCGCGGGTTTGAAGATCGATCTGCGCGACCTGGATTTGCGCTTGAATCGATGCGAGCGATTCCGCGCCGTCAGACGCCTGGGTCAGGCGCGCCTTCTGGGTCGCGATACTGTCTTCCAGGAAGCGAATATCAGCCTCGAGGCCCTCGACGCGCCCCTGGTTCGGCCGCCGGTTCGCCAAAAGGGATTGCAGCTCGATGCGCTTTTGCTCGAGCTCGGTTTCAAAGCTTCCGATGCGCGCCTGGGCTGCCGCGATAACGCCCGTGGCGTCCACTTCGCCGAGATCTGTTTGCAATTGAACGAGCCGTGAGATCGCCGTTTCGCGCTTGCGCTCGGCATCTGCATAACTTTCGCGCGCGCCGCGCATCTGGTCATTGCGGAGCCTGAGCGAAAGGTCAGATATCTGCTCTTCGGCATATTGCATCAGCGCGTTTGAGAACGTTTGGCTGGCGTCCGGCGATCCTGCGATAACTTCCATATCGATGATGCCCTCGGTCGGATCATAGCCGATTTTCACGTTCCGCTTGTAAACTTTATAGGCGTCTTCGTTGGTTGCATCTTCGGAGAGGCGGGTGATGGCGTCGAATTCCGGATCCTGAAAGTGGCTTTTGAAGCCGAAATCCTGATTGAGCCTCAGCATCGCCTCCCGCGAGGTGAGATAGCCCTGAACGGCGATGGAATCCTGCACGGTGGCGAGCTGGTTTGACCCGAACAATCCGCCCAGGCCCGCGCCGCCTCCCGCGCTTGCCTCGTTTTGCTGGATCAAAAAGGCCGATGTCGTCGCATATTGCGGCGTCGCCAGGAAGGCGAAGTAATAACCGAACGCGAAGGTCGGCAGCCCCACGAAAATCGCCAAACGCGAAAACAGCAGCATCATCCGGCGGCGGCGTCTCTTTGCGATGTCGCGCTGGATGGAGAGGATTGCCTCGGCGCGCTGGGCGACCGGATCTCTCGTTTCTGTGGACGGGAGGTTCTTTTGCGGCGAAACCGTTTGCGGGAGCTTGATTTGCTCCTCGGGGGTCAGAAGGTTCGCGCCGTTTTTGTTGGGCACCACAAGCTCTAGCGCGCCTGCGGCCTGAAACGGGTCGATCCCTTTCTCTCGCAAAAGCTTAAGAATAGTAGTTAACTTATACATAAATTCAACGCTTTTTATATACGATGAGCTCAAAGTGGATTTTTGCTCGGCTTGCAGTATATGGCGATATTTTGTTTGACTGCTATTAACACTTCGCATTTGTTTGCATGGCAAGCTAAGTGTTTAATTGGTTTGAACTTATTGCAAA
>JBCCTH010000247.1:0-3814 GCA_039198835.1 Pseudomonadota bacterium
AAAAGCCCCAAACCAGCCCAAGCGCGCACAGCCCCAGGCCAATCGCCCAGAGCCAGGGCAGAGCATGGCCCGTCCACCCCATGAACTTGCGCGGATTTGCATATTCCCAGATCGAGCCCATGGCGTGCATTTAGTCTCTCTCGCGCATTGGCAAAACCCCTAGCGCAACCCGGCGCGCAGGGCTGCCGCGGCGGCAAATGGCATCGCGGCCACGCAACCAAGGCTCAGCGCCGCCAGAAGCGCAAGCGGCGCTTGATAATCGAGGCCCTGCGCCCCGCGCCGTGCGACCTCCGCGCCAAAGATCAGCGTGGGAACATAGAGCGGCAAGACGAGCAGCGATAAAAGAAGCCCCCCGCGGCGCACAGCAACAGTCAGCGCGGCCCCGAACGCCCCGATAAACGATAAAGCCGGGCTGCCCAAAAGCAGCGCCCAAAAGAGCGGTAGGGCGCCCTCAAGCGGCAGCGCCAAAAGAACGCCCAGCGGCGGCCCGAGGGCAGCAAGAACCGCGCCGCTTGTCAGCCAATGCGCGAGAGCTTTTGCAAAGACGGCTGCTTCCAGCGGCATGGCCATCGCCAGTTGCTCAAGGCCGCCATCTTCTGCATCGAGCGCAAAGAGGCGTTCGAGGGTCAAAAGCGCGGCCAGCAGGGCGGCGAGCCACAAAATGCCGGGGGCCACGCTTGTGAGCCCCGCGCGCCCGGGCCCGATGGCAAAGGGCGTGAGCACCACCACCATGAGATAAAAGGCCAGACCAAGCCCAAAGCCGCCGCCGCTGCGCAGCGCCAGGCGCAGGTCGCGGATCAAGAGCGCCTTCATTCAAGCGCCTCGGCGAACGCGCCCGCTTCCTCGCCCGGTGTGGCGCGAAAGGCTTCGAGATCAAGGCGCGGGCAATCGATGGGCGGCGCGCCATGGGTGACAAGAAGCGCTGAGCCGCCGGCGTTGAGATGGCCGCTCAGAAGGGTGCAAAGCTCGGCCTGGCCAGCCTGGTCGAGCGCCGCCGTGGGCTCATCGAGCAGCCAGATCGGCCGGTTGACCAGCGCAAGACGCGCGAGCGCGCAACGCCGCCGCTGACCAGCAGAAAGCGCTTCGCCGCGCCGCCCAGCGATGGCGTCAAGATCAAAGGCCAAGAGCGCGGGCTCTATGGAGGCAGCGCCATAAAGATCGGCCCAGAAGCCCAGCATCTCCGCCACCGTCAGCGACGCCTTGATCGCATCTCCATGCCCGGAATAGGCCGTCTTTTCAGGATCATGGATGAGCCTCCCCTCCGCGGGATCAAGGAGCCCCGCAAGCACACGGAGCAGGCTCGTTTTGCCCAGGCCGTTGCGGCCATGAAGAGAAAGAGCGGTTCCGCGGGTCACGGCCAAGGAGACACCGCTCAAGAGCCTGCGCCCTCCCCGGGCCACTGAAAGGCCCTCGACGCTCAAATCACCATCCATGCCCGTCTTTTACGCCCAAACCGGCAGGCCCGCCACGAGCGCGGCCGCGATGATGCAATAGGCCACACGGCGGTAAAGCCCCTCCCGGTTGGGGTCAAAAAGGGCCTGACCGCAAAGCCCGCCCAGCCCGTAGGGCAGGAGCATGATGATCCCGAGCGGGATCGCGCTCGCGGGCAAGACCCCCGTTAGAGCCATCACCGGAACCATGAGCATCGAATTCAACGTGAGAAAACAGATCGTGTTGGCGCGGCTGCGTTCGGCCCCGTCTTTTGAGGAGAGCTGAAAGAGGATCATCACCGGCCCGTTGAGCCCGGTGGCCCCTCCAACAGCGCCCGTTGCGGCCCCAATGGCCAGACGCGGGCCAAGCGCTTCCTTGGTCTTGCGACGCCATCCCAGGAGCAAAACGATGAGCGTCATAGCCGCCACAGCGAGCACGACGAGGCGAATAAGGGTGCCCTCGAGCGTCACAAGCGCCCAAAGCCCGAGCGGCATCCCGATCAGCGAGGCGAGCAGAAGCTGGATCGTGGCGGGCCGGTCAGCGGCGCGCCAGGCGCGCGGCACCACCGTCAGAAGCGAGATCACGGCCGAAAGCTGAAACGCGCCCACCGCGATGACCGGGTCAAGAAAGGCGGTGGCGACCGGCATGAAGATGAGCGCCGCGCCAAAGCCTGCAAAACCATAGACAAGCCCTGCCACGAAGACAGCGATCAAGACCCAGACAAGGCCGGGCTGCGTCAGAGACCCGGCGAAGGCCTCAAGTATTGGGGCCAAATTGAGTGCCCGCATTGGCATCCGGTTTCGACCAGTCGCGCTTCACCCCGAGATAAAGCAGGATCGCGGAGGCCACGAAGATCGATGAATATGTGCCCACGATCACGCCCCAGATCATCGCGAAGACAAACCCGCGGATCACATCCCCGCCGAGCACAAAAAGCGAAATGAGCGCGAGAAGCGTGGTCACCGAGGTCATCACCGTCCGGCTGAGCGTCTCGTTGATCGAAAGGTTAAGCACTTCGTTGAGCGGGCGCTTTTTATACTTGCGCAGGTTTTCGCGAACCCGGTCGAAGACGACCACCGTGTCATTGAGCGAATATCCCACGATGGTGAGGAGCGCGGCAATGATCGCGAGATCAAACTTGATCTGAAGCTCGCTAAAAATGCCGATGGTGAGGATCACATCATGCACAAGCGCAGCCACCGCGCCGAGCGCGAATTGCCATTCGAAGCGGAGCCAGATATAGACCAAGACCGCGCCGATGGCCAAAAGGACAGCGATAATCGCCGTCTGTATGAGCTCACCGGAAACCTTGGGCCCCACGCTTTCAACACTGGGGAACGGCAGCTTCAGCCCCGGATCGATGGCGCTGAGTGCCTCGGCGACCGACGTTATGACGTCGGAAGAGACGCTTTCCTGGCCATCCTGCGCCTGGATCCTGATTTGCGCCACGTTCTGCTCGGGCCCGAATGTCGGGTCGAAGACCTCGGAGATCGAGACATCGCCCAAATCAAGCGCCGCGAGCGCATCGCGGTAGGCAGAGACATCAACAGGCTGGGTGCTTTCCGTGCGGATCGTCGTGCCGCCTCGAAAGTCGATCCCGAAATTGAGCCCCTGAATGAGGTAAGAGCCGAAGGCGAGCACCATGAGAAGGCCGGATATGCCAAGCCAGATCTTCCAGCGCGAGAAGAAATCGACAGAGGTTTCCTTGGGAACGAGCCTCAAGCGCATGACCAAACTCCCATGAGATGTCGCAACCCGAAACAGTGGCTTTGGGGCGCATAGCCCGCCAAACCGCCCCGGCGCAGGGCCGGGGCTGCGACAAAGCGGTTTGCCCCCGACGCGCCTTTCTTGAAACCAACGCCGCTCATACTTCGATGGTCTTCGGGCGCTTGCGCTCAAACCACATGATAATGAGGATGCGCGTGACGAAGATCGCCGTGAAAACCGAGGTGATGATGCCAAGACCCAGCGTGATCGCGAAACCGCGCACCGGGCCCGAGCCCATCAGATAGAGGATGAGGGCGGTGATGAAGGTCGTGATATTGGCGTCGATGATCGCGCTCAGCGCCTTTTCATAGCCAAGCTCGATTGCCCGCGCCGGGCCTTTCGCCGTTTTAAGCTCTTCGCGGATGCGCTCGAAGATGAGCACATTGGCATCGACGGCCATCCCGATTGTGAGCACGATCCCCGCGATGCCCGGCAAGGTCAGCGTCGCGCCAAGCGTGCTCAAGAGCCCGAAAATGAGCCCCACATTGATGATCAGCGCGGCATTGGCGAAAAGCCCGAAGAGCCCATAGCTCAGCCCCATGAAAATGAGCACAGCGGCGAAGGCCACGAGGCAGGCGATCGTGCCCGCATCGATGCTGTCTTGCCCAAGCTCCGG
>JBCCTH010000248.1:0-3812 GCA_039198835.1 Pseudomonadota bacterium
CCCCCCCCCCCCCCCGGCGCGCGGCGCCCCCCCCCCCCACTCTCCCCGCCGCCGCGCCACGGCATCGCCGGGCGCACGCCCCACAAGCGCTTTCCCCGCCGCCACCGCCAAACCCGCGCCAAAAAATGACGCTAGTAAAATGATTGCGGATCGATATCGATCGACAGTCGCAGGCTCGCGGGCAGCTTGAATTGCGAGATCCAGGCTGAAAGCGCCGCCTGGATCGGCGCGGATTTGCGGGCCTTAACCAGCAGCCGTACACGATGGCGCCCCCGGATCCGCGCGATGGGCGCAGGCGCAGGCCCAAAAAGCTCCGCTCCGATATGCAACAGCGGCGCGCAATTGCGCGCCATCTCCTGACCCACGTCGAAAACCTCCTGCACATTTGGCGAACTCAAGACGATACCCGCCATTCGCCCATAGGGCGGCACGCCAGCCGCTTCTCTCTCCGCAGCTTCGGCGGCCCAAAACGCGTCTTCATCGCCGCCAAGGATCGCGCGAATGACAGGGTGATCGGGCTGATGCGTTTGCAGCAGGGCAAGGCCCGGCCGATCCTGACGCCCTGCCCGCCCGGCCACCTGCCGCATCAACTGAAACGTCCGCTCAGCCGCGCGCAAATCAGATCCTTGCAGACCAAGATCGGCATCGATGACGCCCACCAATGTCAAAAGCGGGAAGTTATGGCCCTTAGCCACAAGCTGCGTTCCGATAATGATGTCGGCCCCACCTTCCGCGATCTCCTCGATCTGGGCCTTGAGCGCCCGCGCTGAGGCGAAGAGATCAGAGCTCAAAAGCGCGATCTGCGCTTCAGGGAAGAGCGCCGCAGCCTCTTCAGCCAGGCGCTCCACCCCCGGTCCAACGGGCGCAAGCCGGTCTTCGGCCCCGCAAGACGGGCAGATCGTGGGGATCGCCTGTGTCTCGCCGCATTGATGGCACATCAACCGCTTCAGGAACCGATGCTCGACAAGACGCGCATCACAATTGTCGCAACCGATCTGGTGGCCACAGGCCCGGCAAAGCGTCACCGGCGCATAGCCCCGGCGGTTGATGAAGAGGAGCGATTGCTCGCCGTTTCCAAGGCGCGCCTCCACGGCGCGTTTCAAGCTGTCCGATACCCACCGCCCGCTTGAGTTGCCTTCGGCGCGCATATCGATCGCGGCCATGTCAGGGAGTTTGGCCGCCCCGAACCGCGTCGTCAGATCAAGCCGGCGATACTTGCCCGCCGCCGCGTTAGACCACGTCTCAAGCGAAGGCGTGGCCGAGGCAAGGATCACTTGCGCGTCGGCCATCGCCCCCCGCAGCACCGCCATGTCGCGCGCATTGTAAAGGACACCATCCTCCTGTTTGTAGGACGTGTCATGCTCTTCATCCACGACGATGAGCCCAAGCCGCCGAAAGGGCAAAAAGAGCGCCGAGCGCGCCCCGACGATGAGATCGGCCCCGCCGCTGGCCACCATGCGCCAGGCGCGGCGGCGCTCTGTCATCGTGATCCCGGAGTGCCATTCAGCCGGGCGCGCCCCGAAGCGTTCCTCCACGCGGGTCAAAAAGGCAGATGTCAGCGCGATTTCCGGCAAGAGCACGAGCGCTTGCGCCCCACGGCGCAAACAATCGGCCACGGCTTCAAGATAGACTTCCGTCTTGCCTGACCCGGTTACACCTTTGAGAAGTGTCGTGCCGTAGCCGCCCGTTGAAGCCCCCTCCCGCAGGGCCGCGATCGCCGCCGCCTGGTCTGGTGAAAGCGCTTTGCCGGGCAGCTCAGCATCAAGCGCCGGATAAGGCAGATCGCGCGGCGCTTCCTCCTCGCGCACGGCCCCCTGCTTAACAAGGCCTTTGACCACCGAACTCGAAACACTCGCGCTCTCGGCCAGCTCCTTGAGCGTAAAGGCCAGGCCGCCATACTCTTCGAGAACGCCGAGCACCCGCGCGCGGGCCTCCGTCAGGCGCTCGGGGGGCTGCTCACCCGCGCGATAGACCAAACGCATGGAAGGCGGGTCCGAAAGCCCCGGCGCGCGGGTCGCCAGCCGTAGCATCGCAGGCAAGGGCGTCAGCGTATAATCGGCCGCCTTCACCAGAAAATCGCGCATGCCCAGCGCCATCGGCGGCACATCAAGCACGCGCCCCACCGCGCGCACTTTGCTCATATCATAATCGCCCTGACCGGCCCCCCAGACCACCCCAAGCACCTTGCGCGGCCCAAGCGGGACCTCCACAAAGGCACCCTCCCAGCAGCCGCCCTCGGGCGCTTTGTAATCGAGGGGGCGGCCGAGCGGCTGGGTCGTGAGCACACTCACCAGATCACCCTCATGGAAGAACCCGCCGAGATCGCTCATAGCGGCCCTGTTAGCGATATCAGGAATGGGGTTTCAGCCATGGGACCATTGAGGTAAACGATGCCAGACACCGCGCCAAGCCCATCGCAGACAAGCCAGGCGGCGGGACGCGCCACCGCCCCAACCGCAAAGAGGCAGACATGAAGTTCTTCGTAGATACAGCCGAGATCGACGCGATCGCGGAGCTCCATGAGCTCGGCATGGTCGACGGGGTGACAACCAACCCCTCGCTGATCAAGAAATCGGGTCGCGACATTCTGGAAGTCACTAAAGAGATTTGCGATCTTGTGGACGGCCCCGTGAGCGCGGAGGTTGTGGCGACCGAGGCCGACAAAATGATCGCGGAGGGCAGAAAGCTCGCCGAGATCGCGCCAAACATCGCCGTCAAGCTCCCGCTGACATGGGACGGCCTGAAAGCCTGCAAAACGCTGACTGGCGAGGGCCAGATGGTCAATGTCACGCTCTGCTTTTCCGCCAATCAGGCGCTCTTGGCGGCGAAAGCGGGCGCGAGCTTTATCTCGCCTTTCATCGGCCGGCTCGATGATATCTCTGTCGATGGGATGGAGCTTATCCAGGACATCCGGACGATCTATGACAATTTCGGCTTTGAGACAGAAATCCTCGCGGCATCCATCCGTTCCGTGGCCCATGTGCAAGAAAGCGCGCTGATCGGTGCCGATGTTATCACCGCGCCGCCCGAAGTGATCAAAAAGCTCGCCGCCCATCCTTTGACGGATAAAGGGCTTGAGACGTTTCTGAAAGATGCGTCCGCGGCGGGGATCAAGATCATCTGATCAAAGCGCGGCTCAGAGCCTGCGCAAGGTCAGCTTTTGAGTGGTTAGGCGGGCGCGCCTGACATCGGCATCGACGGCGACCGCGTCGCGGATCAAAACAAACGTACCCCTCTCCCATGGCGCGCTTGGAAAGCTCCATGTGCCATCTACGCGCGTAAATTTCGAATTCACGCGCCCTGCATAATCGATCCTGGGGCTGCTAAAATCCGAATACGATTTCGTGAAGCGCAACCATGTCCCTTCGCGCACGCCGATGATGCCGGCCATGAGCGTGTCGTGATCGAGATCGCTAAATGTGTTCGGTTCGATCGTTTCGCCAGAAATATCGCCGTCATCATCGGCAAGGAGAGCGTTGAATGCCACCGGCCGCACGGCTGGTGACAGATAATTGTAGCGGCCCATCCACGGGCCCGAGAGGCTTTGGCGCTTTGTGTCCATGGCGATGCGTCTCCTGAGGCGCTGGCCTCTCCATCGGTGTTTACCAATCCTTAGCCGCCTTGCGCCATTGATAACGCAGCTTAGCAAAAAGGGGCGGCATATGGGTCAGGCGCAGGTAAAATTGAGAGAGCCCCCGCAAGCCAGTGCCGCGCCACGCCACACATCGCCCCGCGCCCTCGCGCCGCTGCCAAAGCCCGCCCAGATGGCGGCTTTTTTGGCTGTCGCGCAAGAGGGCTCTTTTTCTGCGGCG
>JBCCTH010000249.1:0-3795 GCA_039198835.1 Pseudomonadota bacterium
CTGAAAGGTATCCTCGCCCGTGGCTTGAGCCAGGTCCCAAACAAGGGTCTCCAGAAGCGTCGTCCCGGTCTGATCGCGCGACGCATCAAGGAGCTTTGCAAGCCCCGGCTCGCCCAAGAAGCTCTGATCGGGGAGAGTCGCCTCGGTAAAGCCGTCGGAGAGAAGGATCAGCCGCTCGCCTGGTGCCAGGGTGATTTCTGTCTCCGCATATTCCGCGCCGGGGATAAGCCCCACGGGCAGCCCGCCGACAACAATGAACTCCGTTCGCCCGCCCGCCGCCTGGCGCGCCGGATGCGGGTGCCCCGCCTGCGCGAAAACGACCTTTCTTTGGGCTGGCAAAACATAGCCAAGGATCATGGTGAAGTAATGGTCTGTCTCAAGGTCTTCCATCACCAAGGCATTGAGATCGGTGATCGCGTCGGCGGGCGAGCGAGGGCAGGCCGCGCCCGCTTTCATTTCAATGGCGAGATTTTGGTGCGGGTTGCTGCCCGATAGATATCCCGCGAGCCGCGCCGTCATCAGCGCCGATGAAACGCCATGGCCCGAAACATCGATGGCGTAAAAGCCCAAGGCCTCATCATTGATTGGGAAATGGCCGACAAGATCGCCGCCCACATGCCCGCTAGATCGAAGTAGCAGAGAGATTTGCGCGTCGCCGAGGCTTATCTGACGGTCTCGCAGAAGGCTCTGTTGAAGCTTTTTGGCCTCACTCAGATCGCTGTCGAGCGAATCAAAGCGTTCTTGAACCTCGTTGAGGCGCGAAAGGATGCGGCGCAACCGTTCATCAGAGGCCGCCGCGCGCCCTTTTTGTCTCGAAGCCACCGCGAGAACGGCATCAAGCTCGCTGCTTTTGGGCTCAGCCGAGAGTGTCGCATCAGCGCCGGAAAGAAGCGCCTCTTCGCGCTCGGATAAAGACATCTCGAGCGGTGCCGCATTGGCGATGATGAACGGCATTTCGGCGAGCTTTTCATCGAGCAACATGCGGAGAAATTTGGGGCCCACCACATCAAGAGCCTGCCAATGCACGATAACCACCTGAGGTGCAAAGCCCTGCGCCATCGCCAGCGCATCATGGGCGGTGCGCGCAGCTCTCACCTGAAGACCGCGCGCGCCCAAAGCCGCGCCGAGCGCCCCCGCATTCGCGCCCAACTGCCCGATCAAGAGCACGCGAGAAATCGCGAACTTAGCCTTGGCCAAGGCTGGTTTCAGTTTTCCCTGCATCACATTGGGCACCCGGCTACACGTTCGGGCTCTTGTGCATCGCGCCGCGTTAACGGGCGATGAACCGATCTGCGGGGAGGCGCGTTAAATCACAAAGTTGGCCAAAGTATCGTTCTCGGTGATGTCATCATAGACAAACCCCGCCGCCTCCATCTGCGCAAAGAGCGCGCTGAAATTCGCGGCGTCCTTCGTCTCGATGCCGATCAACACAGAGCCGAAATTGCGCGCCGATTTCTTGAGATATTCAAAGCGCGCAATGTCATCATCAGGCCCTAACATGCCCAAAAAGTCCTTCAGAGCGCCGGGGCGCTGAGGCATCCGCAGGATCATGTATTTCTTGAGGCCCGAATATTTCTGCGCGCGTTCCTTCACCTCCGGCAAGCGCTCGAAATCAAAATTCCCGCCCGATGTGAGGCACACCACCGTCTTGCCCGCGATCTCGCGTCGAAGCTCATCAAGCACGTCGATGGCGAGCGCGCCCGCGGGTTCGAGCACAATCCCTTCGATATTGAGCATCTCGATGAGCGTCGTGCAGATCCGGTTTTCAGGAGCGAGCAGCACATCCTCGGGCGGTGTCGATTTCAAGACATCGAATGTCCGCTCTCCAATCCGGGCGACAGCGGCACCATCCACAAAGGTATCGATTGCATTGAGCGTCGTGGGGGCCCCGGCTTCAAGCGCCGCCGTCAGGCAAGCGCCCCCTGCCGGTTCCACGAATTTGAGCGCGGCCTTCGAGCCCAGCGCATCGGTGATCTTGCGCGCTCCCGAAGAAACGCCCCCACCGCCCACAGGCAAAATCAGGAGGTCCGGGTCGCGCCCGAGCTGATCTAAAATCTCCAGCGTCACAGTCGCCTGGCCCTCGATCACATCGGGATCATCAAATGGCGAGATGAAATGCCCGCGCTCCTGGGCACAAAAAGCCTGGGCAGCGCGCAGGCAAACATCGAAATAATCGCCGATCAGACGCACTTCGACCCACTCACCGCCAAACATCCGCGTCTTCTGAACCTTCTGGTCAGGCGTGGTCACGGGCATGAAGATCACACCGCGCTTTCGCAGGTTTTGGCAATTATAGGCCAGCCCCTGCGCATGATTGCCCGCGCTGGCGCAAACAAAAAGCTCCTGATCCGGGTTGGCGGCAATCGCTTTCGTCATCGCATTGAACGCACCGCGCAGCTTGTAGGATCTCACCGGGCTGAGATCCTCGCGCTTGAGCCAGATATCGGCCCCGAATTTCGCGCTCAGATGATCGTTGCGTTGCAGCGGCGTGGGTTCAAAAAGGCGTCGCATGGCTCTCGCGGCGGCGCGCACACCGCTGGCAAAGCCTTCATCCACCTGCCCCGTTGTGTGATCTTTCATGTTACGCGCCTCATGTGAGCTGCCGCCCTTCCACTGCCACGCCATAGATCGTCGTGGCAAGGCTGACGGTGAGCAGCGTGGCAATGAGCCCTGCCAAGCCAGAGGCCAGAACAAAAAGCGCAATAGAGCTCATGAAAACCAGCGAAAGCGCCTGGAGAACCGCCCCGAAGAGACCCACGATCAAAGCAGCCCCCAGAAGAGACAGGCCCAGCGTCTCGGTTGTGGCCCAGGCTTCCTTGAGCGCCATGTTCTTGCCAACCGATGCCGCAGGAAGGATCACCGACAGGCGCGTAAAAGCCCAAAGCAGGTAAAACACCAAGACAACGCCAAACGCTCCCAGAATAAAAAGCATACCCGCGCCCTCGCCCAGAACAGACCCTATGAGCCCCAATCCAAGACCAATCGGCAAAAGACAAAGCACACCCAAGCCCACCAGCGTCATCAGCTTACCGATGTAAAGGAACACTTCGCTAGACCGGAATGGGGGGAAGAACCCGCTCGGATATTCCTCGGCAAGAACGAAGCGATGCCAGCCAACCGCAAGCCAAGCCCCAAGGATGAGGCTCGCGACGGCATTGGTGAGCTGCACGATGATTTGCGAAGACCCAAAGGATTGTTCGGTCGAAAACGGGTCAAGAGAGCCAAAAACAGCGATCTGCGTGGTGATCGCGGCGATCTGGATCAGCACGAAAGGCAGAAGGCTCAGCTTCAGCGCATCGCCGAAATTTGAAAATAGCATGCGGAACGCATGGCTCACCATCTTGAAGGTCATCGAAGCTCTCTCCCTACGCGCGGCACTTACCCAGATTTGGCCAGGTTAGCGTGCCTTGTGAGCCACTGCAAAAATCGCTACGCGCGCCATGTAAGAAACGCGGAGCTGTCTCATGTCGATGCCAAAAAAGGTGGTGCTGGCCTATTCAGGGGGCCTTGATACCTCAATCATTCTCAAATGGCTTCAGACTGAATATCGATGCGATGTGGTGACCTTTACCGCTGATCTGGGCCAGGGTGAAGAGCTTGAGCCCGCGCGCGCGAAGGCCGAGATGATGGGCGCCAAGAAGGTTTACATTGAGGATGTGCGCGAAGAGTTCGTTCGCGACTTCGTCTTTCCCATGTTCCGTGCCAACACGCTTTATGAAGGCCTCTACCTTCTCGGCACGTCCATTGCGCGCCCGCTCATCACGAAGCGTCTGATCGAGATTGCGGCGATTGAAG
>JBCCTH010000250.1:0-3790 GCA_039198835.1 Pseudomonadota bacterium
AAAATATCTGAACAAAAAAGTTCTGAGTACAAGTCTTAACACTTGATACTTTGTCGGTTTCAATTTGCATACAGACTGTAAGACAATATTAGAAAAAACAGTTGATGTGTCAGATTTTAGATGAACGAGCGCGTCCCCCCCCGTCGTGCGATAGGCGATGCGGATCGGGCGGGTGACTTCCCCGGTCGCATGGATCAAGAGCCCCTCTTCGGCATAGGCCGTGTTAAGCGCCGCCAAGGGCCGGGCGACCGGCTTGAAAAGGCGCGCGCCGCTGCGTTTTTCAGCTTCGTTTGAAGCTGCCTCCAGCGATCCGTAAAGCGATTTCGCCCAATGCAGATCGGTGTGGGCGACGTCTCTCAAAGGCTCAACCGTCAGATTTTCGAGAGCGTCCTCATCAGATGCCTCGGCATCAAAAACACCGTCTGTGAACACCAGCGTCAGCGGCTCGGCGGCGTCAAAGACATCGCTGAGACCTGCCGCCGTGTTGTCGGCTTGCGGCCCTGTCCATGGGTCAGGGCTCGTGAACTTCCAATATTCATCGCGCTTGATGGGCATGCCAAGGCGCGCCACGCGGGCCTGAGCCGCCGCGCGCGCCGCTCTGAGCCAGGGGCCGCCCCCGGGGACTCCACGCGCGAGCGCCAAATCTGTCAGATCCTGCTTCACTTTCGGAAGGGCCATCGATCAGGCCTCCTCAAGCAGGTTAGCATAGCCGTTGTTTTCAACCTCGAGCGCCAATTCAGGGCCGCCTTGCGTGACCATCCGGCCATCGGCCATGATATGAACAATATCGGGGCGAATGTGATCGAGAAGCCTTTGATAATGGGTGATCACAAGAAAGGTGCGCTTGCCATCGCGCAATGCGTTTACGCCCTGGGCCACCAATTTCATCGCATCAACGTCAAGGCCTGAATCGGTCTCATCGAGGATACACATCTTTGGCTCGAGCATCGCCATTTGCAGGATTTCGTTGCGCTTCTTCTCGCCGCCCGAAAATCCGACATTGACGGGGCGCTTGAGCATGTCGCCATCGATCTTGAGGCTTTTGGCCTTCTCGCGAACAAGCTTGAGAAAGTCACCGGCCGAAAGCTCTTCTTCGCCGCGTGCCTTGCGCTGCGCGTTTACGGCTGTGCGTAGGAATGTCATGTTTCCCACCCCGGGGATCTCGACAGGATACTGAAACGCGAGAAAAAGCCCGGCGGCTGCGCGCTCTTCAGGCTCCATATCGAGCAAATCCTCGCCATCCAGCGTCGCTTGCCCCTCGGTAACCTCATAGCCCTCGCGCCCCGCCATCACATAAGACAGCGTCGACTTGCCCGAACCGTTCGGCCCCATGATCGCGTGAACTTTCCCGGGCTCCAGACGCAGGTTAACGCCTTTCAGGATCTTTTTTTCTTCCTCTTCCAATTCAACATGGAGGTTGGTGATCTCTAACATGGCGTCCTCTCAGGGTTTCTCGAATGAGATGTAATCTGTCCGGGTGGCGATCAAGCGGTGTGTGCTCAGGGCTTGGCGATCTGATGGTGTCGAAACCGCGCGATGTAGTCTTGAGCGAGGCCGGGCGGGGCCTTGCCACGCGCGATCAACAGATCAAGGCACCCGAGCGCGAGATCGGGCGCATCGCATATCGCATCGGCGGTGAGCGCGAGATGGGTGAGCGCGTCATCCTCCAGCACCTCGATATCGCAGTCGCGCAGATAAACGGCATCGCCATCAAGAAGCTGGCTGGTGAGCCCCTTGCGCACGATGTCTTTCTCATGGGCATGGGGCAGCATCACCGACTTGGTGAAGAGAAACTTGTGAAGCCGGAACCCCATGGCGCGCAGAACAAGATCAAGATCGCCGAATGTCGGCTCATCTTTGTAGATCTGATAAAACCGCACTTCCGTCACGATGACCAAAGCAGAGGCAAGGCGCGCCTGCCCGCCTTCAAGCACCTCTTTTTCAGCGCCTTGCACATCCATCTTCAAGACATCGATATCAGGGAGGCCCTCAACCTCATCGAGCCCGATCGTCGTCAGCGGATGCTCGATGATATCGTTCTTGCGCTCAAGATGCGCTTTTCCAATGCGCTCAAGGCGCGACCCATCGAGCTCAAAGAGCGAGGAAAAGCCCGATTTCGGGTGGAGATAAAGCGTTCGTTCCCCCGGTGCGCCAATGGCATTGGGGTAATAGGTTTCATGCGCCGTGGGCTCTTCAAGGAGCTTCGCATAGGCCTCGGGGTTAGGCTCAAAGCCATAGACATGGGCTGCGCCATCATCGAGGAGGCCCTGATAAGGCGGCGCGCCGAGCGGGTTTGCCCCCACATCGCATATCCTGATCGGGCGCGAGGGCTTGAGCGCCGCTGTCAGAACCCGGCGGCGTTTATCTGCATGGCTGGCTTTTGGGGCGTCCATGTTCATTGTCTGCGGCTCACCAGAGAGTTGCCGAAAAGCGAGCCCAAAAAGCCCGAAAGCGCTGCGAGCCCCATGATCTGCCAGACGGCCAGCGCATCGGTGATGAAATCAACGATCAACGCAAAGACTGCGCAGAAAACCGCGGTGGCCGCGGCCGCTATGAACCTGACTATCATGGCGTCACAGCCTCTTCGGCGCGCAGCTTGGCGGGAATGGTCGCAATAAAGCGCTCGATGGCGGCTTGCGTGATCCGCCCCCGGTCTTCGAGCTGCGCGAGGATCATGAGCGCCATGTCATAGCTCTGAAAGGCCCCCGCCGCCGCGAGAGCCATCCGAATGAGCGCTTCATCCGTCCACTCGGCGAGCCTCTCCAGCGGCTTGATATAGACGGCATCGCCATCGATGAGCTGCGTTCGCGCGCCCCGGCTGAGATGAGAGACATAGCGCGACGGCAAAAGCGCCCGCGCTATGGGCAAGAAGCGGTGCAGCACAAATCCTTGCCGCCTCAATTCAAGATCGAGCTCCCAGAGTGCTGGCTCTCCCTCGTAGAGCGCATAAAAGCGCATCTCCGTGATGACGGCGATAGCGCCCTCAAGCTTGCGTTCACCGGCTTCGATGATGTCACGTTCAGAGCCCTGAACATCGATCTTCAAAACGTCGATGCTTTCGATCTCTTCGATCTCATCAAGCGTGCGCGTCGTGATCTGGGCTTTGCGCTCATTGCCCGCCAGGCCCCGGAACCGCCCCAGATACCGCGCCGATGCCTTTCGGAACGGAAAGAGCGACGCCATTCCAGGCGCATTGGGCCAACTATGGAAGGTGGCCTCGCCCCCGGTGCCCACGGCGCCATGGATGAACCGCGCATGTGTCGGGGCGACCTTCTGAAGGGCCTCGAATGCCTCTCTCTGCGGCTCAAACCCGATGACCTCGGCCACGCCCGCATCAATGAGCGCGCCATAGGGCGGCTCATTGATCGGGTTCGCGCCCACATCCACGATCCGCAAACGGCGCTCAGGCGACAGAGCCGAGGCGAGTTCTGCGAGGGGGGCCGTCACACGCGTGCAGGTGGGGTTTAGCCCACCGATCCTTCAAGCGAGATCGCGACCAGCTGCTGGGCCTCCATGGCAAATTCCATCGGCAAGGCTTGCAGCACCTCTTTGCAGAACCCGTTGACGACAAGCGCCACCGCCTCTTCTTCGTCCATGCCGCGCTGGCGACAATAGAAGAGCTGGTCATCATCAACTTTAGAGGTCGTTGCTTCGTGCTCGACCCGCGAAGAATTGTTCTTCACCTCGATGTAAGGAACGGTATGCGCGCCACAGCTATCCCCGATGAGAAGCGAATCGCATTGCGTGTAGTTGCGCCCGTTCTTGGCTTTGGGCGCCATTGAGACGAGGC
>JBCCTH010000251.1:0-3772 GCA_039198835.1 Pseudomonadota bacterium
AGATGTCGGCGGCGGCGAGCGCGGCGGTATCGTTGAGCCCGTCGCCCACCATCAAGACCTTGGTGCCCTCGGCGCTCAGCGCTTTGACGATCTCAACCTTCCCTTCAGCCTGCACCTCCGACCAGACGCTGCCAATGCCCAAATCCCTTGCCATGGCATGGGCATTTGCCTCGGTATCGCCGGTGAGCATTGCCGTCCTGAGGCCCATCTGGCTCAGCGCTGCCACCGCCTCTTTTGCGCGCGCCAAGGGCGCTTCCTGCGCGTCGAGGATGATGTCGCGCGAGCCAATGGAAAAGACGGTCGTTGGGTCTTCGGGCGCGCGGCGGCCCAGCCTGACGATCTGACCCTCCCAGCGCGCGCGCACGCCATCGCCTGCCTCCTCCGCGAGATCCGAAAGCGACGCAGCTGGCGCGCCATCGCCCAGTCTGGCGGCCAAGGCGATGCAGATCGGATGGCGCGAGGCCTCTGCCAGGCTGCGCAGCACGCCTTCCTCAGCGCGCGTGAGGCCATGGGGCACGTCGAGCGCGCGGGTGGTGAGGGTGCCGGTTTTGTCAAAGATAACCGTCTCCACCTGCGCGAGCCGTTCGAGCGCGGTGTCGGATGTCAACAAAAGGCCCTCGCGGTAGAGTTTCGATGTCGCGGCGACAGCCACCGCTGGAACAGCAAGCCCCAACGCGCAAGGGCAGGTGATGATGAGGGTGGCGATGGCCACATTGATCGCCATGCGCAGATCGCCGCTCAAGAGCCACCAGCCCAAAAACGCCGCGAAGGAGACGATGTGAACCATCGGCGTATAGAGCTCGGCGGCGCGGTCGGCGATCGAGCGATACTGCCCGCGTGCGCCTTCTGACGTGGCGATGAGCTGGGCGATGCGGCGCAGAGTTGTTTCCTCCCCCACGGCGGTCGCTTTGATCTCCATCGGGCCGGTCAGCGCCACTTCTCCCGCGAAAAGCGCCTCTCCCTCCTGCCGCAAGACAGGATCGCTTTCGCCAGTCAGGAAGCTGCGGTCCATCTTCGCGGTCGCGCTGACCAGATGCGCATCAACGGGGATCCTGTCGCCCGCCGCGATCCAAAGCCTGTCGCCCACCTTGATGTCTTCGATGGGCGTGCTGAGCTTGTCGCGGCCCACGAGACGCTGGGCGCGGTGCGGCTCAAGTGCTGCGAGATCATCGGCGGCAGAGCGCGCGCGGCGGCGCAGCCTTTGATCAAGCACGCGCCCGACCAAAAGAAAGAACGTCAGCGAAAGCGCCGCGTCGAACCAGGCATGGGGGCCGCTATGGATCACCTCATAGATCGACATCCCGCAGGCGAGCAGGATCGCCAGCGAAATCGGCACATCCATGTTCACGCGGCCTACCTTGAGCGCGCCCCAGGCATGGCGAAAGAAAGGTTGCGCGGCATAGGCCGTCGCGGGAAGGGCGATGGCCGCGCTCACCCAATGCAGAAAATCGCGGGTCGTATCCACCGCGCCAGACCAGACCGCCACTGACAAAAGCATGACATTCATCATCGCGAAACCGGCCACGCCCAAGGGCAAAAGCAGATCGTCTGACTTGCGCGCAGCGGGCTCATGCGCCTCGAACGCCTCAAAGCCCGCGCGCGAAAGAGCGAGGATCCACGGGCTGGGATCCGCGCCAGGCTGGGCTGTGATCGCGGCTCTCTTTTGGGTCAGATTAACGCGCGCTGCGCGGATGCCGGGCTGCGCGCGCAGCGTCTTCTCGACGCCGCTGATGCAACCGGCGCAATGGATCGCGGGCAAAACAAGGTGGTGGGTGGGAACATCGGCCACCGCCCGCTCCGCAAAGCCGGGATCACCGCTCGCGCAGCCCGGGCAGGCCGCCACGCTCATCTGAAGGAAACCCAAAGCACGATGCGCTGTTGAAACTGCGTGCCGTCCTCGGCTGTCGCGGCCAGGCGCAGGTTCCAATTGCCGGGGGCCATTTCGCCCGTCACAGCTTTATGCGCGTCGCCGTCAAAGAAGAAAACGAGGTCTCGATCATCGCCTACATGGGTCGCCCGCCCCAACGTCGCGCGGGTGATCTCAGGTGCGACCGGGCCATTCGGGCCATCGATGCGCAGCGTCAGAAGATCGTCTTCAACATCGGCTCTGACATCCCATTCGAGCGCCTCCTGCGCTGCGCGATTGGCATCAAAGAACTGGCTCGCGACATAGGAGTTCTTGACCTCGAGGCCCGGGAATGTGCTGACGGCCGAAAAAGCGAGCGTCAAGTTCACAGCCACGATGATTGAAAAGGCCGAACAGAAAATGAGAGCGACATGGCCGCCTGTGAGCTGTTTCTCCTTCATCTCGTTCCCTTTCCGTTAAAGTGGCTGCCCACCGAGACGCGTTCGCCCGTGAGGCTGTCTTCGACCCAGAACTTGATTTCGGTGCGCTCGAAGGCGGCGGCATCGGTGCCGCGCGGTGCAAGCAGATAGACCCGGTGCAGCGCGGTTTGATCGGCAGGCACAAGCGTTTCATTGGATGCACGGCCCTCGATGCTCAGGCCGATGTCATCGCTGCCCAGAACTGTGAGGATAAAGGTCCTCGGCTCCCCGTTTTTGTTGCGCAAGCGGATGTCATAGGTGTTGCGGATCGCGCCATCCGAGAGCGTCACGAATTGCGGATTGCGGATCTGGGCAACGGTGAAATCGATGCTCGCGCGCACGAAAAGCGCGTAGACCAGCATGACGCCGCAAAGCGCCCAGATCAGGGTGTAGGCGATGGTGCGGGTGCGCAGAATATGACGCCAGGCGGGGATCGGGGCGTTGCCCGCGCGCTCGCGGCTTTCATCGGAAAGCGCGAGATAATCGACGAGACCGCGCGGTTTGCCCAGCTTGGTCATGATGTCGTCGCAGGCATCGATGCAGAGCGCGCAGGTGATGCATTCCATCTGCTGGCCGTCACGGATGTCGATGCCCACGGGGCAGACATTGACGCAGGCCATGCAATCGATGCAATCGCCGCGCAGGTCGGGCGGGGCCTCTCCGAGCTGCGCCTTTTTTGCCTTGCCGCGCGGTTCGCCCCGCCAGTCGCGGTAGGCCACGGTGAGCGTGTCTTCATCCATCATCGCAGCCTGGATGCGCGGCCAGGGGCACATATAGATGCAGACTTGTTCGCGCATGAAGCCGCCGAGCACGAAGGTCGTCGCGGTGAGCACGCCGATGGTTGAATAAGCCACAGGTGCCGCACTCAGCGTCACGAGATCGCTAAAGAGGGTGGGCGCATCGGCGAAATAAAAGACCCAAGCGCCGCCTGTGGCGACCGCGATGAGGAGCCAGAGGGCCCATTTCGTCATTCTCAGGCGCAGCTTTCTGAGGCCCCAAGGCGCTTTCAGGAGCCTGAGTTGCGCGTTGCGGTCTCCTTCGATGCGCCTCTCCACGTAGAGGAACAGATCGGTCCAGACGGTTTGCGGGCAGGCATAGCCGCACCAGACGCGCCCGAGCGCCGATGTGAAAAGGAAAAGCCCGAGGCCCGCCATGATAAGGAGGCCCGCCACGAAATAGAATTCATGGGGCCAGATCTCGATCCAGAAAAAGTAGAAGCGGCGACCCGCCAGATCAACAAGCACAGCCTGATCGGGCAGGTCGACGCCGCGATCCCATCTGAGCCAGGGGGTGATGTAATAGACGGCCAGTGTGAGCGCCATGATCCCCCATTTCAGGCGGCGAAAGCGGCCTTTGACATCGCGCGGGAAGATCGGCTCGCGCGGCGCATAGAGGTTCTGTTCGGCGGCGTCACTCATCCCAACATCCGCGCCTTCGCGGAGGTTGG
>JBCCTH010000252.1:0-3770 GCA_039198835.1 Pseudomonadota bacterium
GCAGTACGGATATCAAAAGGCTAAGCAGAATAATCAGTGTCTGCAGCCGAAAAGCATCTGACGAGGTGCTCGCGCGCATGCCTGAACCCACAACGCACGATATCGTGCCCCATTACGTCGCCCGCTATTGGGATCTGATGGCCTTGGCCGACAAACAGCCTGCGCAGGTGATCGGCGAGCATGCGGTCCTTCGCGATAAACCAGGCTTTGAAGTTGAGTTTCTGGGGCGCAACTCGGTGCCCGCCGAGCCCTATGTGACTGACAAGCACGAAGTGCTCATGCCGATGCGGGGCCATTGGCGTCTGAACTGGGAGGGGGGAGAGACCGTGCTCAACCCGGGGGATACCATGGCTGTGCCACCCGGCGTCTCCCGCACGCTCGCTCCGTCCATGACAGGAGAGGCAAGCCTTTATCGCGTGCGCAACACAGACGATGCAGCAGGCCCGACACTGCCGCTGTAACGTAGGCGCAGTGAAGATCACTGCAAACGCAAGCCCCTAACAGCCGCGCTACTTTATTGCAGCGCGGCTTCTCTTTTGGGCGGCTCAAAGCCTTTAACGACGCGGGAAAGGCAAATAGGGCGCGGTTCCGCCCTTGAACTTTTCGTAATGTTATAACATCCCTCGACGAACAAAGCCGAGAGAGGTGATGGATATGGCGCGCAATCTTGGGGCCACCACACTCAAACGAACACGGCGCGCGGGCGATCCGATGGCCGAATATGATCGCTTGCCGCGTGAATTGCGCGCCTGGGTGGCGACGGCGATCTTGCCCTGGCGCGCCGGGTCGGTGCGCGCGGCCTATGAGAAGGCACTTGCCCGCGAAGGCGATCCCCGCCGCGCCCTCATTAAACTCGACAGACTACAGCATGCGCTTGTCACCAAAGACGCCGAGCGCCTCTGGGGCAAAGGCCACCCGCAGGCAATCAGCCGGAAAGACTAAAAACAAAGGCGCCCCGACGCGAGGGCAACCCCGATCCTCATGGCCAGCCCAACCGCCCCTTCCCTTCGCGCGGCATCAAGCCTATAGCCCCCCTGCCTGATCGAAAGGACGTGCCATGGGCTACTCTGTCGTCGTTGTTGGAGCCACGGGGAATGTGGGCCGCGAGATGCTCAACATTCTCGATGAGCGGAAATTTCCGATTGAAAAAATCGCCGCGCTCGCGTCGCGAAAATCGCTCGGCACAGAGGTCTCCTTCGGGGAAGAGACGCTGAAAACCCAGGATCTCGACACGTTCGATTTCACCGGCTGGGATATGGCCCTGTTCGCTGTCGGCTCAGACGCCACAAAGCTCTACGCGCCAAAAGCGGCGGCGGCGGGGTGTGTTGTCATCGATAACTCGTCGCTTTACCGCTACGATCCCGATGTGCCGCTCGTCGTGCCCGAGGTAAACCCGCAGGACGTCGAGCGGTATGGCAAAAAAAACATCATCGCCAACCCGAATTGTTCGACCGCGCAGATGGTTGTCGCGCTCAAGCCGCTCCATGACCGTGCCCGGATCAAGCGGGTGGTGGTGAGCACTTATCAATCAGTCAGCGGCGCGGGCAAGGAAGGGCTCGATGAGCTCTGGGATCAGACGAAGGCGGTCTATAACCCGACGAGCGATGTCCCGCCGGCGAAGTTCACCAAGCAGATCGCGTTCAACGTGATCCCGCATATCGACAAGTTCATGGAAGACGGATCGACCAAGGAAGAGTGGAAGATGGTCGCCGAGACCAAAAAAATCGTCGATCCCAAAATCCGCGTCACAGCAACCTGCGTGCGCGTGCCCGTCTTCGTGGGCCATTCGGAGGCGATCAATATCGAGTTTGAAGAGTTCCTCGATGAGGATGAGGCCCGCGATATCCTGCGAGAGGCACCGGGCATCATGGTGATCGATAAGCGCGAAGATGGCGGCTATGTCAGCCCGATTGAATGCGTCGGCGATTACGCGACCTTCATCAGCCGCATCCGGCAGGACAGCACCGTCGAAAACGGCCTCAACCTCTGGTGCGTGTCTGACAATCTGCGCAAAGGGGCCGCCCTCAACGCAGTCCAGATCGCCGAGACACTGGGCAATCGGGTTCTCAAGAAGGGCTGATATTGCGTAACAGCCGAGAATGGCCGACCCTCTCGAACATCGCTTCGAGAGGGTTTTTTATGCGGTCACTTCTTTTTCTGGCTCCGATGATTGTCACACCCGTGGCGGCTTGGGCGGAGGATTTCACCTTTCCCTTGCCTGTCGTCTCAGCAGAGGTCTTCCCTTTCGGCGCGCTCACGCAACTTGAAGCGCGCCTCGATGTGCCCGCGGGGGAGCACCGGTTGATGACATTGGTGCCCGAGGCGCTCTTGGGTCAAGGCCGCCCCGTTCTCATCGGTGAGGCCGCTCTTTTGTCAGTGAAAGCTGGCGCAAATACGCGCTTTGATCCCGCGCTCTTCGATGTGGGCGCCGTCGCCGAGGCAAGGCGCAGCCTCGAAGCGGCAGAGGCCGAGGAGGCCCGGGCGCGCGCCGCCTTTGACGCAGCCAACGCCGAACTCGATATTTTGACGGCGCAAGAAACATTTCTCAAAAGCATCGGCGGCGGCGACGCGCTGGCCAGCGCCGAGACCTTGCTCGCCGTTGTCGCCACATTGGGCGATGAGCTTGCAAGGATTGAGGCCCAGCGCCGCGCGATTGAGGCCCGCCAAAACACGCTCGAAGAGGCGCTGATTGCTGCGCGCGAAAGTGTTTCCCGCGCCGCCGAGGCTCTGGAGATCCTGAGCCCGGCCACAGAGAGCTGGCAGCTTTTGACGCTCGAGATCGTCGCGCAGGAAGCGGGCGAAGTGATCGTGAGCATGCCCGCCTTTTCCAATGCGGCAGGCTGGTCGATCGCCTATGAAGCGCGCCTGGACGAGGCCGAAGGGGCGATCAGACTGGCGCGCAATGTGACGGTCAGCCAATCAGGGCCACTGCCCTGGATCGATGCCAGCCTCAAACTTTCCACCGCCGATCCTTTTTCAGCGCTGCAAGCAACAGGCGTTGGCCGCAGTATCGCGCGCATTTTTGAAAACGTGGCGGTGCCGATGTCGCTCGCCGCGCCCGCGATGAGAGAAGCGGCGGTTGCGATGGATGCAGCAAAGGTTGACGCGGATGGCGCGGTTGTGCGCTACGACATTCCGGGCCTGGTGACGCTTCCATCGGGGGCTGAGGCCGCTCAGATCGCGCTGAGCCCGATTGATCTACCCGCGGAGACCTATCTCTTGGCGTCACCGCGCTTTGACGAAACTGCTTTTGTTTCCGCCGAGTTCACAAACATTTCCGGTGAGCCGATTCTGCCCGGCGAAGCGCTTTTGTATCGCGATCAGACCCTAATCGGGAACGGGGCTTTACCGCTTATTCCGGCTGGCGGCGAAGACACGCTGGGCTTCGGGCCGGAGCGCGCCATCGCCCTTGAGGTCGAATTCATCGATCAGCAGGCCGGAGATCGCGGGATCATTCGTGGGCAGGAAACGCGCGAAGACACGATCAGACTCATGGCGCGCAATCTCGGATCGAGCCCCAAGGCAGTGCGGCTCCGCTACGCAGTGCCGACGTCTCAGCAAGAAGATCTGAGCGTGCGCGTGGCCCTGGCACCCGAGCCCGATACGCGCGACGTCGAGGGTCTTTTGGGCGTGATGGAATGGCGGCTTTCGCTAGAGCCTGAGGAAACGGCGCTCATCGAGCTTGGCTTCGATCTAAGGTGGCCCGAAGGCATGGGGCTCGACTGGCGGCCGTAAAACAGTGAGCCTGAAAAGCATGAGCCCCGGCACAA
>JBCCTH010000253.1:0-3759 GCA_039198835.1 Pseudomonadota bacterium
GCGCGGCGTATGGTGGAGCAGATGATAGGCGAATTCGCGCCAGACGAGCTCTTTGAGGAAGGTCTCCGCGCCGGCCTTGCCGTCTTGCATCGCCGCCTGACCGGCATGCCAGCAGGTTAAGGGAGAGATCTCGCCCAGCGCGAGGTTTTCAGAGAGGTTGGATGTCCCATCGCGGAAGACCTCGTCGCGCGTTGTGTCGTAGCGGGCGATAAGCGCGTCACAAAAATGATCGAGCCGCGCGCGGGCGGCGGCTTCTCCCAGCCGCAGATAAGGCCGCACAATGTGCGCCCCGCGCGCCATGCGCGCGCCGAGCGCCCAACTCTTGATATCATCGCTTTGGGGCCAGTGACCCGGCGCAGGCAGCCGCGCGGGGCGGGGCGCAGGCGCGGGAAGTTCCGATCCGCGCACCGATTTCCAGAGCGGTGTGTAGACTTTGTAGAAGCCGCCTGTTTTCGTGCTCACACTCCAGGGCTCAAAGAGCAGATGGCCCAAATGGCTTTGCGCCTTGATTCCCTGCTCTTTAGCCCAGGATTTGACGGCGGCGTCGCGGTGTTGCGAGGCGGGGTCATAGGCGCGGCTCCAATGGATCTCTTTCGCGCCGGTTTCAGCGACCAGCGCTTGCATGACTTTGAGCGCCTCGCCCCGCCGCAAAATGAGCGCGCTGCCCATCTCTTCGAGCGCCTGCGCGAGCGTTTCAACGCCAAGCCCCAGACGCCAAGCCGGTGCCGCACCGAGAGCTTGCACGCATTCATCCATGACAAAGACCGGGATAACCGGCCCGCCAGCGCGGGCGGCCGCACAAAGCGCCGCGTTATCGGTAAGCCGAAGGTCGCGGCGAAACCACATGATGACCGGTGTTGCCATGCCCGGGCCCTGCCTCTCTTTTGCGGGGCGCTCCCCGATTAGAGAATGTGATCTAGGGCCTTGATAAGGCGGTCAACCTCGGCGTCGGTCGTGTAATGCGTGAATGAGAGCCTCAGCACCCCGTTTTCAGGGTCCACGCCCATGGCGGTGAGGGCGCGGCCCGCATAAAAATCGCCCGCCGCGCACATAATGCCCTGGCGCGCTAGGCGGCGCGCAACGGGCGCGGCGGGCGCGCCGAGATCGAGCGCGAGGGTGGGCGCGCGGCGCTCTCCGGTTTGTGGCCCAAGAAGGCGCACGCTGTTTTTGCTCGTCAGATAATCGAGAAGCGGCGCGAGAAGCTCCTCTTCCCGCGCGCGCATCATATCATGCACCACCTCGGCGCGGCCCGTCCCGTCGCGGCCCGCGCGCATGTGATGCTTGTAGAGGGCATCGATGTAATCAGCGATGCCCGCGCATGCCGCGGTCTGCGCATGATCCGGCCCCGCCGGGGTGAACCGCTTGGGCAGATGATGGCCATTGAAGCTGTGGCCTTGATTGGGCAGCGCCATGCCAAGCTCACGGCGGATCGCCATGATACCCTGGTGGGGGCCGTATGTTTTGTAGGCCGAAAAGAGATAGATATCGGCCCCGAGTTTGGCCACGTTCGGCAGGCCATGGGGCGCATAGCTCACCCCATCCACGCATGTGAAGACCCCCGCGCGCCGGGCGCTTCGGCAGATCAGGGCGGCGTCATTTACTTCGCCAAGGACATTCGAACAATGCGGAAAGCACAAGAGCCGCGCGCCTTCGAGAAGCGGCTCGAGATCTTCCAACGCGAGATGACCATCCTCCCGCATCCGCCATTCGCGTATCTCGATACCGTCCTGCGCCAAGCGACGCCAAGGGCCGCTATTTGCTTCATGATCCTGATTTGTGACGATGATCGCGCGCTTGTGGGCAGAAGGGCCTTCTTCGCGCAGCCATTGCCGAAAGGCTTGCGCCAAGACATAGGTGTTCGCCGTCGTCGAGGGGCCAAAAGCGATCTCGTCGGGCATGACGCCAAGGACGCGTGCCAGGCGTTGGCCCGCTTCATCCATCTCGCTTCCTGCAAGATCCGAGGCGGCATAGGGGCCATAAGGCTGCACTTTTCGCTCTTTGAAAAATCGATTGAGCCGCCAAATGACATAGCGGCAGGCAAAACTCCCGCCAGCGTTCTCAAAGAAAGCCTGGTCGCGAAGCGACGGTTCAGAGAATGCTGGAAACTGAGCGCGGACAAACTCGGTATCCATATGCATACCAAATTGTCTACGCGCCTAATTTTTATTCGCAAGTGGAATACAGCGCCTCTCGATGTTCAAATTGTCGCTCATTCCCAGCCGCCTTGGGCAAAGCGGCGTTCGGGCAATCTGTGGCGCGCAAGGAAGCCTGCAACATCATCGAGCGCGCGATACCCCGCGGTCGTCTCAGAGGGCCAATCATGGCCGAAATCCGGCAAGGTGAGAAATTGTGTCTCGCGGCCGAGCGCATCAAGATACCGCGCCGGATGCACGCGCGCGTGATCAACGAGCGGCGGCGACACGACCGCGCGCTGCGCATGCACCCACGCCTCGATCACCTGGGGCACAGGCACTTGATCAAGGTCCTCCAGGGCCCAGTGCTGGCCCCCATCATAGGGAATGAGGGCGTCCCGCGCACCGTGAATATGAAGAAGCGAGGCCTTCCCCCGCCCGGGACAACGCTCCAAATCATCGGGGTGCATGCTGCCCGCAACGACCACGATCGACGAGAGGGTGAGCCCGCCATGGCAGGCCATGTGATAGGCCATGAACCCGCCCATCGAGATGCCGAAAACCACCGTGCGGTCTGTCGAAAGGCCGTTCTGCGTGATCAGATGACGGGCGAGCGCTGCAAGATATCCCAGATCATCGACCGCGACGAAGTCAAAACCGGCATTCCAGTGTCTTGACCCTTCGGGCAATCGCAGGCCCTGCGGATAAACAACCGCAAAGCCGATCTCGGCCAAAGCCTCGGTGAGGCCGATGCCAAAGCGCAGTTCCTTGGCGTTGCCGCCCATGCCGTGCAACGCAATGACCAGGGGCGTCTGAGGCCCCGCATCGGCGGGCGCGAAAAAGTAGTGAATGCGCTCGTGCCCGCCGTGCTGAAACGTCCCCCGCTCTGCGGTGAAGGCGAGCGCGGGCGCGGCGATGATCAGGAAGAGAAAGGCGAAAACAGGCATGTCTTCGCAGGTGCAGCATGATCCTTAAGATTCGGCGAACAGACCCTCTCCCCCCGCGAGATTGCCTCAGGCGCGCATGTCGACGACCACCCTGCCCTTGACCTGGCCCTTGAGGATATCGCGCCCGAGGCCCGGCAAATCAGCGAGCGTCGCCGGTTGCACCATCGCTTCAAGCTTTTCCATGGGCAGCGTTTCTGCAAGCGACGCCCAGGCGCGCTGACGGCTCTCAAAGGGCTGCATGACGCTGTCGATCCCCAAAAGATTTACGCCGCGCAAAAGAAAGGGGATCACCGTCGCCGGCAGCCCCGCGCCGCCCGCGAGCCCCACCGCGGCCACCGACGCGCCATAGTGCATCTGGCCGAGGGCGCGCGCCAGCATCGCGCCGCCCACCGCATCAACGCACCCGCCCCAGGTTTCTTTCTCGAGCGGCCGCTTGACTGTCTCGGCGAGATCCTCGCGCGCCACGATCTGCGTCGCGCCGAGCTCGCGCAGGTAATCCGCTGTCTCGGGGCGCCCCGTCACGCCCGCAACCTCATGGCCTTTCGCCGCCAATAGCGCCGTGGCAACCGAGCCCACGCCGCCTGCCGCCCCCGTCACCAAAACCGGCGCGTCTTTGATCCCGTGATCTTCAAGCGCCTGCACCGCGAGCATCGCTGTAAAGCCCGCCGTGCCCACTGCCA
>JBCCTH010000254.1:0-3755 GCA_039198835.1 Pseudomonadota bacterium
CGCTCCACACGCCGCTCATGGCGGTGACCAACGCGATCTCCTCGATCATCATCCTGGGCGCGTTGATCCAGGTCGGATCGAGCTCAGTGCTCATCTCGATCCTCGCCGCCGCGGGGATCTTCATGGCCGCCGTTAACATCTTTGGCGGTTTCCTCGTTACACGGCGCATGCTCGCCATGTTCCAGAAGTCGTAAGGAGACGGGGACAATGGATTTCGGATTTACCATCGCAGCCTACGCCGTCGCGGGCATCCTCTTCATTCTTTCGCTGGGCGGGCTTTCGGGCCAGGAAAGCGCCAAGCGCGCGGTCTGGTACGGCATAGCGGGCATGACCATCGCTGTCCTCGCCACACTCATCGGCCCGGGCGCGGGCCTTTGGCTCTTGTCGCTCGTGCTGATCGCGGGCGGCGCGGCTTTGGGGTATCAACTGGCTACGAAAGTCCAGATGACGCAGATGCCTGAGCTTGTCGCGATCATGCATTCGCTCGTGGGGCTCGCGGCGGTCTTTGTCGGCTTTAATGCCGATATCATGATCAACATCGCGTCTTCTCTTTACGCTGAAAACGGCGGTGTGCTGGGCGCGCTTGATGCAGACGGCGCGGTCATCGGCCTGCCCAAAGAGATCACAGACGGGCTTTCGGCCTTCGGTCAGCTCGTGGCGAAGAAATCGGGCGTCGAGATCGGCATCCTGCGCGTCGAATTGGCGCTTGGCATCTGGATCGGCGCGGTCACGTTCACAGGCTCTGTCATCGCCTATGCCAAGCTTGCGGGCGGGTCGAGCCTTTTGCCCTTCCACGTCGATACTGGCGCAAAGCAGCTTCCCGGGGGGCACCTCTTGAACGCGGCCGCTGCGGGCCTCTCTGTTCTCTTGCTCTTCATGTATCTCAGTGGCTCAGGCTCGTGGACACTGGTTTTGCTCACGCTTCTCGCGCTTTTCATCGGCTATCACCTGATCATGGGGATCGGCGGGGCGGATATGCCTGTCGTCGTGTCTATGCTGAACTCCTATTCAGGCTGGGCGGCTGCGGCGATTGGCTTCTCGCTCGGCAATGATCTCTTGATCGTTGTGGGCGCGCTCGTCGGCTCTTCCGGCGCGATCCTGTCCTACATCATGTGCAAAGCGATGAACCGTTCCTTTGTCTCGGTGATCCTGGGCGGTTGGGGCGGCGCGGCCACGGGCGAGCAGATGGCTGTCGAGGGCGAGCAGATCGCCATCGAGGCCGACGGTGTCGCCACCGCGCTCAATGAGGCTGATAGCGTTGTGATCGTGCCGGGCTATGGCATGGCCGTGGCCCAGGCGCAGCAGGCGGTTTCTGAACTCACGCGCAAGCTGCGCGCAAAGGGCAAGAGCGTCCGCTTCGCGATCCACCCCGTCGCGGGGCGGCTTCCGGGCCACATGAACGTGCTCTTGGCGGAGGCCAAGGTGCCCTATGACATCGTGCTTGAGATGGACGAGATCAACGATGACTTCCCCGACACCGACGTTGTGATCGTGATCGGGTCTAATGACATCGTGAACCCGGCCGCCCAGGATGACCCCAACTCGCCCATCGCGGGCATGCCGGTGCTCGAGGTCTGGAAAGCAAAGCAAGTCTTTGTCTCGAAGCGCGGGCAGGGCACCGGGTATTCCGGCATCGAAAACCCGCTCTTTTTCAAAGAGAACACGCGGATGTTTTACGGCGATGCGAAAGCCTCGCTCGACAAACTCTTGCCGATGGTCGACTGACCACGCGCATCGCGCGTAGCCGAATGTCAGGAAAGGCGGCGTTGATTGGCGCCGCCTTTTTCTTTGGTCTGCTCCGCGCTGAGCGGCATTTCTGCATGCGGAAGTATTCTTTGCCCCCGCTTCGATAAGACGGCGCATTCTCCTCGCTTATTGAGGGGGTGCGGCTATATGTGCGCAAACAACTTGAGGCGAGCATGCCCACTTTTGACGACCATCCGCTGCGCTTTCGGCTTGCCAACGAGATCCACGCGCGCCCGTTTCCCGCGATCTCCTCGCCATCCACCGGGGCATTTCTGGCCATCAAAGAGGCTGAAAATGCTTCGGCCCGCGATCGCGATGCGGATCGCGGGCATCTCATCAAACTGCTCGATCGCCACGGCGCCGATCACCCTTCGCCCGGGGCCACGCATTATTACGGCAAAGTCGGGCGGCACTGGTTGAAATGGGAAAGCCACACCGAATTCGTGACCTATACCGCCATCGAAGACGGTTTGGGCGAGCGCCCCTTTGACCCAGCCTACTTTGACGCCTTCCCCGAAGACTGGCTCAATGAAGCACCGGGCCTGCGGCTGACATCCGCGTTGATCCGGGTTCAGGAGGAGCCCGATCTTAAGACGCAATCCAAGCTCATCGAGGATTGGTTTGTGTCAGAAAGCCTTGCCGTGAGCGAGGTTGTTGATGGCTCCGCGACCGTTGCCTCTGATTTCCGCATCGATCCCGCCGGTCACATGCGCTTTGCTGTGTTCACTCGAAAAGATACCGGCGAGCGCCGCATTGGCCGGGTTGTCCAGCGGCTTTGCGAGATTGAGACCTATAAGGCGATGTCGATGCTCGGCTTCGCGCGGGTTCAGAGCATGTCAAAGCGGCTGGGCGAGATCGATACAGCGCTGCTAAGGCTTGTCGAGCAGATGTCGGGCGGCCCGTCCGGGTCGGAGGGCACGTTGCGCGAGCTTCTCAAGCTGTCCTCCGAACTGGAAAATATGAGCGCGAAGGCCGCTTTTCGGTTTTCCGCGACGCGGGCCTATGAGGCCATCGTCAACCAGCGGATCGAGGTTTTGCGCGAGGAGCGCTTTAACGGGCGTCAGACCTTTCGCGAGTTCATGATGCGCCGCTATGACCCGGCCATGCGGACAGTCGTGGCCAGCGAGCAGCGGCTCAAAGAGATGTCAGAGCGGGCGCTCAGGGCGGGCGATCTCTTGCGCACGAGCGTGGATGTTGAACGCCAGGCCCAAAACCAGAAGCTTCTTGAAAGCATGGATAAGCGCGCCGACCTGCAACTGCGCCTGCAAAAAACGGTTGAGGGGCTCTCTGTCGTGGCGATCAGCTATTATGCGGTGAACCTGGTGGTTTATGCGCTGGGCCCGGTGACCGTGCCTATCGGCGTCTCGAACCTGATCCTCTTTGGTGTCGCGACGCCGCTCACGGTGTTCGCGGTCTGGTGGCTCGTTCAGCGCATCCGTCGGTCTGTCGACAAGGTGGACTGACCGAAGAACTGCCCTAGCCGCTGATGGGCGACGATGTTGTGATCTCACTGTGCCGCGAGAGGAAGCGCCCGAGATGAACTTGACGGACCCGTTCAAGAAAATGCCGCGGCCCATAGCGCGGCTGCCGCGCGTTGTCAGGATTTACATCGCCGGGTGCATTGCCGGGTTCACGCTCTCAGCAATATTCACCGAGGCGATCCTCTGGTTCAACATCGCCAATATCGGCCATCTTGTCAGAACTGTTGAAGGCGGGTGGCTCGCGGCGTTTGTCTTCTTCATGTTCAACGGCATCGTCTTCTCCGGTGTCCAAACCGGGATTGTGATCATGTCGCTGCCTTATCCGAGCGATGAAACGCCACCGCGGGGCAGGGCGCGCCCGGCTTTGCGTGCGCTTTCGGCGATCCCCGCGCGCGGCGTGGGCGATCAAGAGCGCCGCTTTGACCTCAAGCCGCGCGTTTAAGCGCTTGCGCCATGCAATGAATCCCGCCGCCCGTCTTTGAGATTTCAGCGGTCTCGACAGCGGCGACATCAAACCCCCGCGCTTTC
>JBCCTH010000255.1:0-3667 GCA_039198835.1 Pseudomonadota bacterium
ATTATCGTCCGCGTTGCTTCGCTCGACGTCATCAATGAAGAAATGTCGGCGCTGGAAGAGTTTGCGGCGACGGCGCTCCCCGCGGGGCAATTCCGCACCAAGCGATTGGCCTTCGGGCCCGGCGGCGGCGCGCCCCTTGTGGCGCGCTTCTTCGGGCCTGATCCAACGGTCCTGCGGACCCTTGCACAGGACGCAAAAGACCGCATGGCGGCGGCCTCAGAGAACGTCTTGCACCTGCGGGTGGATTGGGGCGAGCGCGAGCTTGTCTTGCGCCCGATCTACGCGGAAGCGCGCGCGCAGGAGGCCGGCATTTCGCGCTCTGAGATCACGCAGATCCTCGAATTCGCGACCACGGGGTCGCGCGCGGGCACCTATCGCGAAGGCGACCGCCAGATCCCGCTGATCTTGCGCGCGCCCGAAGACGCCACCTTAGCACTCACCGATTTCCTGCTTTACTCCGATGCCGGAGGCGGCGGGTTCGTGCCCATGGAGCAGGTCATCGACGGCCTCACATTTGAAGCGCAAGACACGCTTATCGAGCGAAAGGATCGCGAAAGCGTCATAACCGTGGGGGCCGATATCCCGCGCGGCTTCACCGCCGCGGAGGTGCAAATCGACGTCAATGAAAGCATTGAAGCGATGGATCTGCCGCCCGGCTACCGTTTCGAATGGGGCGGAGAGCGCAAAAGCTCGGCGGATGCGCAAAGCTCGCTGGGAACGCAGCTTCCTGTCGCTGTGCTCATCATGCTTTTGATCACGATCCTGCTCTTTAACGGGATACGCCAGACGGCGATCATCTGGTTTTTGGTGCCGATGTCGGTCAATGGCGCGGCGCTTGGTCTTGTGGGCACGGGCCTGCCCTTTACGTTCACGGCGCTACTGGGGCTCTTGTCGCTTTCGGGTATGCTCATCAAAAATGGCATCGTGCTCGTTGAAGAGATCGATCTGACACGCGCCGCAGACCCGGAAAAAGCGCTGCCTGATGCGATCGTTGCGGCGTCAAAGTCACGTTTGCGCCCGGTCCTGTTGGCCGCCGCAACGACCATCCTTGGGATGATCCCGCTTTTGTCGGATGCGTTTTTTTCCTCAATGGCGGTGACGATCATGGGCGGGCTCGCCTTCGCCTCGATCCTGACATTGATCGCCGCGCCCGTGCTTTACATGATCTTTTTCAACTCGCGCCGGAGCACGGCACCAGAGGCCGCTGCCGCAGCCTGAACCCGCGCCGTCACGCTCTGGGGTAAAAGATCGCGCCGGGCAGATATGCGCGCGGCAAATCCATGCCGACCGGGAGCGCCCGCCCGGTCGCCAGATGATCGGGCAAAAGGTGCGTATGGGGCCCGGCAGGGGAGCGCGCACCAGCGGGCGGGATCTGTCCTTCGATCTCGATGCGCCCGAGCGGCGTCTCGACAACCCGTGTCGGGCTCTCAGCGACAAGCGGCGCGCCGATATGAGGAAGAGCTTCGGCAAAAGGCTGCCCCTCGACACGCCTTAGCGCCTCGCGCGACGCCCCCGGCGCAACCCGCACGCAAAAGCGCGCTTCCTTGCGCCCAAGACCGAGATCATAAAGGCGCGTCTCCCGGTCCTCGATGAGGCGCCCCCGGTCTTCGCCCACATCGGTGACCGTTTCGGTTGCCGCCATGCGCCCACGCTCGCGTTTGACAGCCAGCACGATGCGCCCCTGCCCCTCCGATCCATCCTTCGATGACGCACCTTCCGGGTCAAATGTGAGGGCGCGGATATCATCATCGATCAGCATCCGCATTGCCGCCCCGCGCGTGTAGGCCAAAAGGGCATCGCCCTCAGGCGTCACCGAAATCGCCGAACCCGGCGCGCCTGTAAACTCCGCGACAGCGCCAACCACCCCCATCACCCAAGTGCCCTCGTTGCGATCAAGAGAAATCATCACGAAATCGCGGATATCCTCCGTCGTCCAGGGCAGCCTTTGAAAGCCCACACCGATCTGGCGCAAACGCCTGGGGATTTCTTCCCAAACCGCGCTCCGCCAGGGCTCGGGATGATTGCGCCAATCAGCGATTTCTGAGCCGCTTCGCCCGCATCCCAGGCACCATCCCGTTTCTGGCTCAAGCTTGCAGATCCCGGTGCAAGGGCTGGTAACGCTCATGAAACGACCTCATCTTTTTCGGCAAGCGCCGCGCAAATGGCATCGAGCCCGTCGGTGATCGCCGCTGGCCCAGGCTGCAAGATAAGCGGCGATTTAATCTCGACAATCCTGCCGTGGCGCACAGCGGGAATGTCGCTCCACCCCTCCCGGGCGGCGATCTTTTCAGGGCGCACCTTCTTTCCACACCAAGAGGCCAAAATCACATCCGGCGCGGCTTCGATCACGTCGCGCGAGGTCACGAAGCGGTCGGGCGCGGCTGGCTTGGCGGCCTTTTCAGGGAAAATGTCTTTGCCGCCCGCGATCTCAACCAATTCAGAGACCCAGCCGATCCCTGAAATCATCGGATCATCCCATTCCTCGAAATACACTTTGAGGCGTGGCCGCCGCTGGGCGCGCGCTTCGATCTTGGCGAGCCGGTCCTGATAATGCTCCACGAGACGCGCGGCGCGCTTCCCCTGGCCCACCAGCGCGCCAAGATGACGGATCATCGCGAAAATGCCGGCGATGTCGCGCTGGTTGTAAGCCATCACAGCGATGCCCGCGCGGATCAGATCAGCGGCGATATCGGCCTGAAGATCAGAGAAGGTGAGAACCAGATCGGGCTCAAGCGCGAGGATCTTGGGAATATCAGCAGAGGTAAAGGCCGAGACACGGGGCTTTTCCTGGCGCACGCCGCGCGGGCGCACCGCATAGCCGGACACGCCGACAATCCGCGCCTGCTCACCCAAGAGATAAAGCGTTTCAACCGTCTCTTCTGTCAGGCAAACAATGCGCTCTGGAGGGAAGGCGCGCATGAGCTAAAGTGCAGCCCGGCGCGCTTTTGCCCCGCCGCGCCGGGCGGGGACAGGCAATTTCAAATCAAGCTGAGCCAGCGGTGTTTCAATCGAAAGGAGGAGCAGCTCGCAAAACACAGCGATGGCCGGTGACCCCGCCGCGAAGGGCTGCGCCGAGCGATAGGCATGGAGTGCTGCGTCGCGATAGCTCTGATGGCCTTTGAGCGCGCCGAGCCACTGCACATAGCCCAGATGCCCCATCTTCTGGGCATGCTGCGCGGGGACATAGCCAATATCGAGCTGCGAAATGGTGCGTTTAAGCAGCATCGTGCATCCCCCCAAGTTGCGCTCCAACACAGGGGGCTCTCTTAACAGGTATCGGAAGAGCTCCCCCTAACCGGTTGAATTCTCTTGCTTTATTTCTTGATTGTTCCGCTCGCATCGACGCCTCCGTTGGCACGGGGGCGGAGGGACACGGCGATGTGGTTCGGCAGCTTGCGCTACGTTCATGTGCTTCTCCCTCCAGGTCACCCCGCCTGGGTTACTCGGTGACAAGGCATCAAAGATGCCCGGGATGGCAGGTCTCCTGACTTGCGGATCATCGCGTCCCCGACCCTTCCCAGCCGCCTCATCTGAGGCACCCAGTGGTCAATATCGGGGTTGCTCACCGCCTACAGTTGCGGGGGCAGTCACGGAATTGGCACCATCGAACGATGCCGCACCGTGTTCCCTTTTCATCTCGCGGGCAAAGCGCCGTTGAGAACCATCG
>JBCCTH010000256.1:0-3637 GCA_039198835.1 Pseudomonadota bacterium
ATCTTTTTCAATTGCATCTTGGCGCGTCCGGGAACGCCGGTTTTTATCCCTGCATCGACTGTCACGGCCCAGCGCGCGCTCTCAGTGATCGGCGATATCGCCTGCGATCCCGAGAGTGATTTCAACCCGGTGCAAGTCTATGACAGCGCCACAAGATGGGAGGCTCCCGCCCGCAGGGTGAGCGAACACCCCCCGCTCGATGTCACAGCCATCGATAATCTGCCCTCGCTTCTGCCGCTCGAAGCTTCCGAGGATTTCGCCGCTCAATTGCTGCCTTCGCTGGAACGGCTCCCTGAATGGGGCGATGAATGGATGCGAGCGCAAACACTCTTCGATCGGGCCATTGCCGCTTTGCGCGCGCCTTGAAAACCTCTCTCATACGCGCGTTCCTTGGGTCCAGGGCGCAATAAGCGGTTGCAAGCCGCATGAAAAAACCGGACTACTTTTTCACATACGCGACGTCAGAGACCCCGCCCGCGTCGATTATTTGCTATCGACCCGCCAAAGGCTTCGGTACACGGCGTTTTGTGAATTTCAGCGCCTAGGCCACTCCCCGGCGCAAGCCTTAAAGGAGACGCACTATGAAGGTCCTCGTACCTGTCAAACGCGTGATTGATTACAACGTGAAAGTCCGCGTGAAAGCGGATGGCACCGGGGTCGATCTCGCCAATGTCAAAATGTCGATGAACCCGTTTGATGAGATCGCCGTCGAAGAGGCGATCCGTTTAAGAGAGGCGGGCGTGGCCAGCGAAGTGATCGCCGTATCCATCGGTGTGAAGCAGTCACAAGAAACGCTGCGCACCGCCCTCGCCATGGGGGCGGACCGGGCGATCCTCGTGATCGCCGCCGACGACGTCCACAACGATATCGAGCCGCTGGCGGTCGCCAAAATCCTCAAGGGGGTGATCGATGCCGAAGAGCCCGGGCTCGTGCTTTGCGGCAAGCAAGCGATCGACAACGATATGAACGCGACGGGCCAAATGCTTGCTGCTCTCACCGGCTGGTCTCAGGCGACATTCGCCTCTGAAGTGTCCATCGATGGCGACAGCGCCACTGTGACGCGCGAAGTCGATGGCGGGCTTCAGACGATCAAGGTCAAGATGCCCGCGATCATCTCGGTGGACCTGCGGCTCAACGAGCCGCGTTATGCGTCGCTGCCCAACATCATGAAGGCGAAGAAAAAGCCGCTGGATGAAAAGACCGCCGCGGATTACGGCGTGGACGTTGCGCCGCGCCTTGAAATCGTAAAGACCGGCGAACCCGCTGAACGGGCAGCGGGCATCAAGGTGGGCTCCGTCGATGAGCTCGTAGAGAAACTCAAGGAAGTGGGAGCTGTATAATGGCCGTTCTTCTCATTGCTGAAATCTCGGGCGGCGAACTGGCCGTCGATTCCACCGCAAAAGCCCTGACCGCTGCAAAGCAGATGGGCGATGTCACGATCCTTTGCGCCGATGCTGGCTGCCAAGGGGCCGCTGCCGAGGCTGCGAAGCTGGACGGTGTGACGAAAGTTCTCTGCGCCTCGAATGAGGATCATGCCAATGGCCTCGCAGAGCCCATCGCCGACCTCATCGTTTCCCTCGCGGGCGATTATACGCATGTCGTCGCGCCATCGACCGCGTTTTCAAAGAATATCCTTCCCCGCGTCGCGGCCTTGCTCGATGTCATGGTGATCTCCGAAGTGACCGCCGTCATGGATGCAGAGACATTCGAGCGCCCGATCTACGCGGGCAACGCGATCCAGACGGTTAAGTCATCTGACAAGATCAAAGTCGCCACCATCCGCACGTCGACATTCGACGCCGCGGGCGAAGGCGGCTCTGCCAGCGTTGAAGAAATCGCATCGCCGGGGAGCCAGGGCCTCTCGGAATGGGTGGAAGACAAGGTCGCTGAAAGCGACCGGCCCGAGCTTACTTCTGCGGGCGTCGTCGTCTCCGGTGGTCGTGGTGTTGGCTCAGACGAAGATTTCGCCATCATCGAAAAGCTGGCCGACACCCTCGGCGCGGCAGTGGGCGCATCGCGCGCGGCAGTTGATTCGGGCTATGCACCAAACGATTGGCAGGTTGGCCAGACCGGTAAGGTCGTTGCGCCCAATCTCTACGTTGCCGTGGGCATCTCCGGCGCGATCCAGCATCTCGCCGGGATGAAAGATTCCAAGATCATCGTGGCCATCAACAAGGACGAAGAAGCGCCGATCTTCCAGGTGGCCGATTACGGCCTTGTCGCCGATCTCTTTGACGCGGTGCCTGAGCTGACGGAGAAGCTCGGCTAAGCCCGATAACATGCAGCGAAACTTGAAGCGGCCTGCGCCTAACCGGTGCGGGCCGTTTTATCTTTGTGGCCGATCTTTTCGGCCAGGCATGCCGCTGCTTCTCGGTGGGCATGGGCGCTATGAAGGGCGAGCGCTGCGGGCGCTTCGCTCGGCGCAAAAAACATCGACGCCGTCCCCTCGGCCAAAGCGCCACGGCTCGGCTCAAACCGCGTGACGCTCACCGCCACATCTTCAAGCTCGGCGAGCATGAAGGCATCGGCGGCGGCGAAAACATGGCTCGCACGCGAAAACGCAAAGACATGCACGGGGACCCGCAAAAGCGAAACAAGCCGCCGCATGCGCTCAACCCATGAGCGTTGCAGGATGCTCAAAACCGGCGCGAGCGCATCGGGCTTCAAGCGCCCGATCTCCGCCATCAGATGCCCGGTGAAATGCACCTCCGCCATATCGAGCCCCGGCACGAGATCATAAAGCGCGGGAAGCGCGCAGATAACACGATCATTGCGCCGGGGGTGAACCCGGTAGAGCGGCGTTGTCTGGTTTGTGACGCTCAGCGCCTCAAGCACGATGGCGGTTGCCTGGCTGGCGAGCTCAGAGATCGCTCGATCTCTCAGAAAGACATCCGGACCCGCATTCTTTATGCCGAGATTGACGCATTCAAACCCGCAAGCCTGCGCGACGAGCGATGGAAAGGGCCGCGTCAGGAAAGGCCCCACTGTCTCAGTCGCGCCGATGAAGCCGAGAAACGGCCCGTCTAAATCGGCTGGTGGCCCTCGAAAGAGCAGTCTTGAATATCCGTAGCTGCACGCCTCGATATCGAGGATCGCGCCCCCAAGGCCCATGTCGCCCATGGCCTGTCTCCTTTATCACCCGAGGGCTTCCCTAAGCGCTGACGGTCACTGATTGCCTAACGCGCGGGAGGTGCAGCGGTGGGGAATGCTGGCAATTCGCCGCAAATGCCGACCACCTCTTTTGTGCGCAGCAGCGCGTGTATAGGCTAACGCCAAAGAAGGAGACGGCGATGAATGTAGCATCGATTGGGGTTATTGGCGCGGGCCAGATGGGAAACGGCATCGCCCATGTCATGGCTCTGGCGGGCTATGATGTCCGCCTCACCGATGTCAGCGAGGACGCGCTCGCGGGCGCGCGCGCGATCATCGAAGGCAACATGAACCGCCAGGTCGCGCGCGAGAAGATCAGCGAAGCAGACCGCGATGCAGCGCTCGCGCGGATCGCACCGGTCAGGGGGCTCGCCGATCTCGGCTCAACTGACCTCGTCATCGAAGCGGCCACCGAGCGCGAGACAATCAAAACCGCGATTTTCGAAGATATCCTGCCGCATCTGAAGCCGGATACGATCCTGACATC
>JBCCTH010000257.1:0-3596 GCA_039198835.1 Pseudomonadota bacterium
TTCAAGAAGCACGGGATCGAGCCTATTACACCCAAAGTCGGCGATAGGTTTGACCCGCAACTGCATCAGGCGATGTTTGAAGCGCCGCTGCCGGAAACAAAGGCGGGCGATATCATCCAGGTCGCTGCCGAGGGCTTCATGCTCTATGATCGCCTCTTGCGCCCGGCGCAGGTCGGGGTGTCTTCGATGCCCGCTGGCTGAGCGGGATCAAGCGCCCCGGGTCAAGACCGGGGCGGGCCTTTGTCGATCATCGATTTGAGCTCATAGAGCAAATCAAGCGCCTCTTTGGCGCTCATCTCATCGGGTTGCACCAGAGCGAGCCTCTCTTCGACAATCGATAATTTTTGTGGGGCCTTCAGCGCGGCGGGGCTTGCGGCAAAAAGCGGAAGATCATCGATCAGCGTTGCGCGGGTCCCTCCGGTTTCTCGGTCGCCTTTCTCCAAAGCTTCCAGAACCACGCGCGCGCGTTCGATCACTGTGGGCGGGAGGCCCGCCAGTTTAGCGACCTGGACACCATAACTCCGATCCGCCGAGCCCTGGCGCACCTCGTGCAGAAAAATGACATCACCTTCGTGCTCCTTGACCGCCACCGTTGCATTCGCGGCCTGCGGGAGTTTCGCCGAGAGCGCTGTCATTTCATGGTAGTGCGTCGCAAAAAGCGCGCGGCAGCGGTTGATCTCATGGAGATGTTCGAGCGAGGCCCAGGCGATGGAAAGCCCGTCATAGGTCGAGGTGCCGCGCCCGATTTCGTCGAGGATCACGAGCGCCCGGTCATCAGCTTGATTGAGGATCGCGGCTGTTTCAACCATCTCGACCATGAATGTCGAGCGCCCCCGCGCGAGATCATCAGAGGCACCCACGCGGCTGAACACCTGGCTTACAAGGCCGATCCTCGCGTGATCAGCGGGCACAAAGCTGCCCATCTGGGCGAGGATCGCGATCAAGGCGTTTTGGCGTAGAAAGGTCGACTTACCAGCCATGTTAGGGCCTGTGATCAACCAGAGCCGCGCTTCGCTGAGACTGCAATCATTGGCGATAAAGGCGTTGCCCGTGGCATCGAGCGCGGCCTCGACGACAGGGTGCCGCCCTGCCTCGATTTCAAATGTGGAGTCTTCGCTCAAAACGGGGCGTGTCCAGCGGCCGCGCACGGCGATTTCGGCCTGACTTGCGGCAACATCGAGACCGGCCAGCGCATCCGAGAGCGCATTCAGCGGCTCAAGCGCCTCCAAAATCTCTCTTCTCAAACGGCCAAAGATTTCGGTCTCGATGGCGAGCGCTTCGTGCCCGGCGCTGAGGATTTTGCTTTCCATCTCGCCGAGCTCGGGCGTTGTGAAACGCACGGCATTGGCCGTCGTCTGGCGGTGAATGAATGTCTCTGACAGAGGGGCTGAGAGCATTTTCGCGGCATGGGTCGCTGTCGTCTCGATGAAGTAGCCCAGCACATTGTTGTGCTTGATCTTGAGCGAGGCGATCCCTGTCTGAGTGCCATACTGGGCCTGCATCTGCGCGATCACGCTGCGCCCCTCGTCGCGGAGTTTTCTGAGATCATCGAGCGCAGGGTCATAGCCCGCCGCGATGAAGCCACCGGCGCTCACGAGCATCGCGGGTTCAGCCACAAGCGCGCGTGAGAGATGGCCGCCGAGCTCGGGCAAAGCGGTAAGCGATTTGCAATAGGCGGCAAGGCCGCTGCCCGAGACCGCCGCGCTCGCCCGCCCGGCGGCACCCAGCGCTTTTGCCACCATGGCCAGATCACGGGGGCCACCGCGCTCGAGCGCCAATCGTGAGATTGCCCTATCGAGATCTGGCGCGTCCCTCAGCGCGGTCCGCAGGCTCGAGCGCAAGTCTTGATCCACAACCAAGTGCTCGGTCTCGTCGAGACGCTTCGCGATGATATCTTTCTCGCGCGAGGGGCTTGAAAGCCGCCGCTCCAGAAGGCGCGCGCCGCTTGCTGTCAGGGTTTTGTCAATCACGGCGAGCAGCGAGCCAGATTTCTCGCCTGAAAGCGTGCGCGTGAGTTCCAGGTTTCGGCGTGTGGCGGCGTCTATCTCAACGGCCGTGTTTTGCATGTCCCGCTTGGGGCTGCGCAGCGCCGGGTGCTTCCCTTTTTGAGTGAGCTCTAGGTAGCCCAAAAGCGCCGCCAACGCGGCGCGCTCAGCCCGCTCAAACGGCGCATAGGCTTCGAGGCTCGCCACACCGTAGATGCGTTTTGCGAAAGCGGCGGCTTGTTCGCTGTCGAATGCGCCGCGCGGCCGCTCTGTTACCGCAATCGAGAGATCGGCAGCAAGCGGCTCTAACGCGCTAAAATGCGCCTCGCTGAGCAGAAGCTCGGCGGGCATCAGCCGCGCAAGCTCAGGGCCGAGCTTAACCCGCGCGCAGGGCGTGACGCGCAGTTCGCCGGTCGACATATCAACCCAGGCCAGCGCGCCATCCTCGCTCACCAATGCGAAGGCCGCGAGATAGTTGTTTTGCCGCGCTTCAAGCAACGTATCTTCGCTCAGCGTGCCAGGTGTCACCAGCCGCGTGACCCCGCGCTTCACAACCGCTTTTGACCCGCGTTTCTTTGCCTCGGATGGGTCTTCAAGTTGCTCTCCCACAGCGACACGAAAGCCCTTTCGGATCAGCGTGAGAAAGTAGCTGTCAGCGGAATGCGCGGGCACGCCGCACATCGGGATATCTTCTCCCAGATGCTTGCCGCGCTTTGTGAGAGCGATGTCGAGCGCCGCGGCCGCAGTCACCGCATCATCGAAGAAAAGCTCATAGAAATCACCCATACGATAAAAGAGCAGGGCATCGGGATAATCCGCCTTGATCTCTAGAAACTGTGCCATCATCGGCGTTACGGCGGAGGTGGTGACCATGCTTTTCTCCCGCCGGGCAGCTTATCGCCGCTATCTTTCATCGAAAAGAGCGGCTTTTGTTGTGCGCCTGCGAAACGCTCGATATTGAGGCGCGGCCAAAGGGGAGGGAACGATGGCCAATACGAAGGTCACTGCCGAGGACGCGCTCGCATTTCACATGGAGCCTTCGCCCGGCAAGTTCGAGGTGCAGGCCACGGTGCCCATGGCCACGCAGCGGGATCTGAGCCTCGCTTATTCGCCCGGCGTCGCGCATCCCTGCCTTGCCATCGCCGCTGACCCTGAAACAGCCTATGATTATACCAATAAAGGCAACCTCGTCGCTGTTATCTCCAATGGCACCGCCGTACTCGGCCTTGGGAATTTGGGCGCGTTAGGGTCAAAACCCGTGATGGAGGGCAAGTCTGTGCTCTTCAAGCGCTTCGCGGATGTGAACTCGATCGACCTTGAGCTCGATACCGAGGATGTCGATGCATTCGTCAACGCTGTGAAGCTTCTCGGGCCGTCCTTTGGCGGGATAAATCTTGAAGATATCAAAGCGCCGGAATGCTTTATCATCGAGCAATCGCTCAAAGAGCAGATGGATATCCCCGTCTTCCATGACGATCAGCACGGCACGGCCGTGATCTGTGCGGCGGGCTTGATCAATGCGCTCTATCTCTCGGGCAAGAAGATCGAAGACGTCAAGATCGTCCTCAATGGGGCGGGCGCGGCGGGCATTGCCTGCATCGAACTCTTGAA
>JBCCTH010000258.1:0-3596 GCA_039198835.1 Pseudomonadota bacterium
CGGCAATCGAAGATGATCCAGGCGGAAGGCGATGTGGGTTCGGGCGCAAAGCGCGCGCCGCTTGTCTTCTTGCTCGCGGTGCTGGCTTACCTGATCGTGGCCTTCATCGACGCCTCAATGATCCCCGATTTCGCCGCCGCTGACCGGGTCTTCCCCCGATTTGTCTCTGGCGTGGCGATTGTGGGCGCGGTCATTCTCGTCGTTCAAATGATGCTCAAGAAAGAGACCGACCCGCTTTTCGCCGATCGCGAGGTCGCAGAAGCATCCTCGAACGCCTACGGCCTGTGGCAAACGCTGGCCTGGTTCGCGGGCCTTCTGATCCTGACATCTCTCATGGGCTTTATTCTCGCGTTGGCGATCTTCCTTTTCGCCTTCATCCACTACCGGTCGGGCAAGAGCCTGGGGTTTGCGGCGATCTATACCGCTGCGGGGATCGCTTTCATGCTCACGATGGCGGGCCTTTTGAACAGAGATTTCCCACCCGGTCTTCTCCAGAGCTTTGTCGATCTGCCCTGGCCGCTGACCTGAGCGAGGCTCCCATGACCCAGACGCCCATTCCCTTCCTCTTCATGCGCGGGGGGACATCGCGCGGCCCCTACATGAACCGCGCCGATCTTCCCGAAGATCGGGAGACGCTGGCGCGCGTGCTCGTAAGCGCTCTGGGCTCAGGCCACCCGCTCAATATCGACGGGATCGGTGGCGGCGCGGCTGTGACCACCAAAACAGCGATGCTCTCGGTTGCCGAAGAGGAATGGGCCGATATCGATTATTTCTTCGCGCAGGTCGGTGTTGAAGACGGGCTCGTTGATTTCAAACCCACATGCGGCAATATCCTCGTCGGTGTTGGCCCTGCGGCCCTCGAGATGGGGCTTTTGCCAAGCGCGGGCGATATCACAGAAGTGAAAATTCGCGCGGTCAATACCGGCGCGCGGGTCATCGCGCGGGTGGCTACGCCGGGCGGCTTTGTCGGCTATGACGGTGAGGCGGCCATCGACGGCGTGCCCGGCACGGCCTCGCCCATCGAGCTTCTATTCATGGATGTGGCCGGCGGCGCGACGGGAGCGATGTTTCCCACGGGGCAAAAGATCGATGTCATCGACGGGATCGAAGTGACTTGCATGGATGTTGCCATGCCCATGGTGATCGCCCGCGCCGAAGATTTTGGCCTGACCGGCCAGGAAAGCGCCGCCGAACTGGATGAAAATCGCGCCTTTTACGAGCGCATGGAGCCGCTGCGCCGAAAAGCAGGGGCGCTCATGGGCATGGGGGATGTCTCACAATCGGTCACCCCAAAGTTTGGCCTCGTCGCGGCCCCCGTCGCGGGCGGAACGGCTTTAACGCGATATTTCATGCCCAAAAGCTGCCACCCTTCGCTCGCGGTTACGGGGTCGCAATGCTTGTCTGCGTGTCTTTTATGCGCGGGCACTGTCGCCGAGGGGATCGTGGCGCGGCCCAATGAAGAGAAGACGGTCATGAAGCTCGAGCACCCGATGGGCATTCTCGAAGTGATCATGGAAACCCGCAACGGGCCAGATGGTTTCGAGGTTCTTTCAGCGGGGCTCGTGCGCACGGCGCGCAAGTTGGCCGCGGGCGATCTCTTTGTGCCGAGCTCTGTCTGGTCGTGAAAGTTCACATCCTTGATGACTGGTTTGATACGCTGCGCGGCCTGCCTTGTTTCGCGCTCCTTGAGGGCCATGACGTTACCGTATGGACAGACCATGAGCCCGATCCAGCGAAGCTCGCCGCACGCATCAAAGAGGCCGAGGCCCTCGTTCTCTTCCGGGAGCGCACCAAGATCGGCGCGGATCTCTTGGGCCAGCTCCCCAATCTGCGGCTGATTTCGCAGCGCAGCGTCTACCCCCATGTCGATGTTGAGGCCTGCACGGCCAATGATGTGCTCTTATGCTCAAATATGCATGCGGGCACGCCCTCCTATGCCGCCGCCGAGCACACGCTCGCCCTCATTCTGGCAAGCTATCGCCAGATCCCCGAGCAGGTCGCCTCGATCAAATCGGGCGGATGGCAAATGGGGGTGGGGCGGACGCTGCGCGGAAGAACGCTCGGGCTTTACGGCTATGGTCGGATCGCGGGGGCGGTGGCCTCCTATGCCGCCGCGCTGGGCCTGCGCGTTCAATGGTGGGGCTCTGAGGCGGGGCGGGCGCGCGCAAGGGCGGATGGACAGATCGTCGCCGAGAGCCGCGACGCGTTCTTTGCGACATCAGATATCGTGAGCGTCCACGTGCGCCTCAAGCCCGCGACGCGCGGGATCGTGACCGCCGCAGACCTCGCTTTGATGTCGCCGCGGGCGCTTTTTGTGAATACCTCCCGCTCGGGCCTCTTGGAACCCGGCGCGCTTGAGGCCGAGATCGCGCGCGGGCGTCTCTTTGCGGCGGTCGATGTCTTTGAAGAAGAGCCCTTGCGCGATGCGGCGCATCCTTTGCTCACGCACCCAAACGTGTTGGCCACGCCCCATATCGGCTATGTCACCGAGGATGAGTTCGACCTGCAATTCACAGATATCTTCGAGCAGATCGTGGCTTATGCGGCGGGCGCGCCGATCAACATGATCAATCCTGCGGCTTTTCAGCCGGGGCGATAAGCCTGACGGCGATCGGCGCGCCCAGGATCACGACGAAAATCCGCAAGACATGATGCGCGACCACAAACGCCACATCCGCGCCGACGATGAGCGCGAGCACAGTGAGCTCGGCCTGCCCGCCCGGCGCGAACGCCAGAAGCGTCTCTTTGCCAGGCGCAAGGCCCGCTTGATAGATCACTTCGACAAAAACCACCGTCAGCAGGATCAGGAGCAAGCAAAAGCCAAGCCCGGCCACAATATCGCGCTGGACCTCGGCGGCGGTGATGCCTGAATACTTCGCGCCGATCGTCATTCCGATAAAGAACTGCGCCGCCCAGATCGCCTCTGCCGGGGGCCTGAAATGCAACAATCCCGCGAGTGTCACACAGGCGGTGAGGATCAGCGGCCCCAGGATCGATGCGCCAAAGAGCCCGATCCGTTTCGCCCCCTGCCAGCCAATCAGAGCGCAAAGCACCATGATCCATAGTTCGAGCGGCGGGATCGTCGCCGCGGGCAGGCCCGGCGGATTTGAAAGATCCGCATCCCAGATCCCCTTGAGCAGGAAGGGCAGGGCGACCACGATCACCAGCACGCGCGTTGCATGGATCAGGCTCAGCGTTCTGACATTCCCGCCCGCCTCTTCGCCGAAGACAAGCATGTCTTGGAGCCCGCCCGGCATGGCCGCGTAATAGGCGGTTGGAAAATCATAGCGCCATACGCGCATGAAATAGGGCAAGCCCACAGCGCCGATTGCCAGCACCATGAGCGGAATAAGCGCCAATGTCGGCCACATCGCCGGAAAGGTCATGATCACGGCGGGGGTGAGTGTCGCGCCGACAGCCACGCCGAGCACCGTGCGCATGGCCTCGTTCACGGGCTTTATGCCGCGCATCGGAACGCCCGCAAGCGCCGCCGCAAGGCACGCGGTGATCGGCCCCAGGAGCCAGGGCAACGGCAAATCAAGAAGATGAAACGCGGCAACCCCAGAGAGGCCGACGGCGAAGGCATAGATGATCGC
>JBCCTH010000259.1:0-3582 GCA_039198835.1 Pseudomonadota bacterium
TCTCATCATTCAAGTTTTCCATTGCAGTCTCTAAATATACCTTTTTAGCTCAAACCGCTTAGTCATAGTTCAGGGTAGCTTGTGAAAAGTCAAATGCTTAGTTTTGTCTTCAACAGCAATGTATGCTGCCAATCTTTGAACGGCTACTGACACCATAAATCATCCACCCGAGCGCCCGAAGGCTGCCACAATTCTTGGCTATCGCTCCCGCGAGGCAATCGCAGGGGTGGGGTATGGCCAGTATTTCTTTTGAAGGCAGTGACGCGTCGCGGCGCGTGAACTGGGCGGTTATCGGCCCCTGGGCGCTTTTTTGCGGGGCTTTGGCGCTCGCGGCGCAGGTCATCTATCCTAACGAGGATGCGGCGATCCTGTTTCGTTACGCGGTCAATCTCTCGCAGACCGGGGTCATTTCCTACAATCCCGGCGGCGCGCCCGCGGAAGGGGCGACTGACTTTCTCTTCATGGTCGCCATCGCCGCGCTCAACTGGCTCGGCTTGACGCCGATCCTGGCCGCGCATGCGTTGAATGCGGCGGCCTTCCTTGTGATCCTGGCCTTGCTCAACAGGGTATCCCCCCTCGATCTTTTCACCGGCATCGGCGTGACCGCGGCCTTTGTCGCGATGGCGCCCTTCGCCGCCGCGGTGGCGGGCTTCAGCGTTTTTGTGTTCTCGGCGGCGATCCTTGCCGCGTGCGTCTTTGCGCTTGAGCGCAACGTGCTGCCGTTTTCCATGGCCGCTTTGGCATGCTGCCTTATCCGGCCAGATGGCTTTGTCTTCGCCGCGCCGCTCACGCTTTTCATGATCTGGCAATTGCGCCGAGCGCCCCGTGGCTACCTGACCCTTCTTGGCGCGCTCGTGCTCCCGGGGATCGCCTATTTCCTCTGGCGCTGGTGGTATTTCGGAGATTTCCTGCCGCTTCCGTTCTATGTCAAAGCGGAGGTCACGCGGAACATCCTTGGCCTCTTCTATTCCGGCTCGATCGCAGACCTGTTGCGCATGGCCGGGCCGCTTCTCGTAGGCATGATGGCCAGCCTCGTGGCTGCGCGGCGGGGGCGTCTGCCGGCCGGGCGTTTCCTGCCAGTGCTGGCCACGGTCGCCCTGCCCGCGCTCGCGTTTTACATGTCGATGCATCTCATCCAGAACCTCGGCAACCGGTTTCTCGCGTTCATCCCGCTTCTTGCGGTCTTCGCTGTGACGCTCATCGCCGAGCGCTGGCTGCGTCTCGCCTTCCTGGCGGCGCTCACGATGGTGCTGATCCCCGGCGCGGGGAAAGATTTTCGCTATCTCTCCCAAGACAGCAATGACCACTATATCGCGCGCGCCATCGGCGGGCTCGATAACGACATCACCATGGCCGTGACCGAGGCGGGCCATCTCGCGCTCGGGAGCGGCGCGCATGTCACTGATCTTTGGGGCCTCAACACGCGCGATTTCGCGCGCCTCCCCGCCACGGGCGCCGATGTCGAAGGCCAGGCCTACGACCTCATCGTCATGCATTATCCCGGCACCTATTCGTGCCAGGCCATGCGCGCGCGCCATGCCGCGCTTTATGCATCGGGCGTGCGCCAGCGCGATGAGATCGCGCGCCGCGATTGGACTTTGATGGTCGAAGGCGTGCTCACCGGCCTCAACCCGAATGCCTATGCGCTCTACCGCGTGCCTGCCTTTCGCCCCTCTGACGGGCGATACTTCATGTATCTCATCGCTGAGGATCGGCCCAATGCCCAAGCCCTCGCAAGGATCGTGACCGGTAATAACGGCGTGCCCTGCCCTGAAATGTAGCGCCCTTCCGGAGGGCTCGCGGGGCCTCCAGGGGCCTCCAGGGGCCTCCAGGGGCCTACGCCGTGCGCGCGCGCCCGTCTTTGTCAACGATCAGAGCCACGATCAGAAAAAGCACCAGAGAGCCGGAGACGAGCGCCAGCACGGTCCACCCCAGGCTAGAAATCACAAAGCCCGCCGCGAAGGCACACAATGTTGAAACAAGCGCGATAATCGTATCGTTAGCACCCTGGACCGCCGCCTTTTGCGCCTCGGGCACGGCCGCCGCCAGAAGGGTCGTTGCTCCGATAAAGCTGAAATTCCAGCCAAGGCCCAGAACGATCAACGCGCCATAAAAGTGCAACGCTGAAATGCCCATCGCGGCACCGCCAGCCGCCGCAAAGACGATCGCGAGACCGGTGAGCGCAATCCGCTCTGCCCCGAAACGCTGGATCAAAAAGCCGGTAAAAAAGCTCGGCGCGAACATCGCCACGATGTGCCAGCGGATCACATCGCTGGCCGTCTCTTCCGTGAAGCCGCAGGCGATCATCGCGATGGGCGTGGGCACCATCAAAAAGACCATCACGCCCTGAGACACCGCCGCGATCCCCACGGCACGCCGCACAGGGCGGTGACGCAGCTCTGAGAGCCCGCCAATTACGCCCGCACGCTGGCCAGGCTCCACAGGCGCGGGGCGCGGCATGTTTACAAATCCGAGCGGCAAGAGCCCCAGAGCCGCAATCAACGCAATAGCCCCATATGCCCCGGCAAACGGGATGGGCGCGAGCGCGTCCTTGGCCACCACAAAGATCTGCGGCCCGACGAGCGCGGCGACCAAAAGCGAGCTGAGCATGAGCGAAATAGCTACAGGGCGCTTTGACGGCGCAACGACCTCGCCCGCCGCAAAACGGAAATACTGAAAAGCGGCCCAGCCCGCCCCCATCAGAAAATGAGCCGCGCAAAGGAGCGCAAAGTCTTGCGAGAAGAGCGCCTGAACGGCCGCGAGCGCCCCCAGAAGCGTCAAAACCCCGCCCAGCGCGAAACCCGCACGCCGGCCCATGCGCCCCATCAAAAGCGAAAACGGCGCGGCGGCCACGAGCCCGGCAAATGTCTGGACCGACGCAGGCAGCGTTGCGAGCGCGGGGCTTGGCGCAAGCATGAGCCCGGTCAGCCCCCCCAGAACAAGCTGGATCGGGAACGCCGCGCCCAGGATCGTATTGGCCAGAATGAGCCCGGCAAAATTCCGGTTGCGCAAGAAAGAGACGCCCGTCTCCTCAGCCCCATCGGGGGTGGCGGTGTGTGTCATGGCCTCTCCCCTGTCTCAATCGCGGCTGTACGCGAGAGGTAGTCCGAAACGTGGTAGAAACAAAACTGCCGATCCGAACGGCACAAAGCAAAAAAGGCGCCCCCGGCGGGAGCGCCCCTTCTCTTCGCAGCAATCCCGCAGGATTACTTGAGCTCCACCTCGGCGCCCGCTGCTTCGAGCTTGCCTTTGAGCTCTTCTGCTTCGTCCTTGGATACGCCTTCTTTGACGGCTTTGCCGCCAGCTTCGACCAGTTCCTTGGCTTCTTTGAGGCCCAGAACCGTGATGACGCGGACTTCCTTGATCACGTTGATCTTGGATGCGCCTGCTGCGACAAGGATCACGTCGAACTCGGTCTTTTCTTCTGCTGCGTCACCGCCGGCGTCGCCGCCTGCGGGGCCCGCCATCATCACTGCGCCGCCAGCGGCGGGCTCGATGCCGTACTCGTCCTTGAGGATCGTCTTCAGTTCCTGGGCTTCCAGGAGGGTGAGGCCGACGATTTGTTCGGCCAGTGCTTTAAGA
>JBCCTH010000260.1:0-3537 GCA_039198835.1 Pseudomonadota bacterium
CGATGCCAACCGACACGAGCTTCTCTTCGAGATCTGGCGCGAGCCCTTTGAGGCTGGCGCGCAGCATCTTGCGGCGTTGACCAAAAGCGCGGGCTGTGAGGGCTGAGAGCTTTTTCGCGTCCGCCTCATAGCGCGGCCTTTCAAGCGCTTTGATGTGGACAACGGCCGATTGCACCTTTGGCGCAGGGTAAAACGCCTCGGGCGGGAGGGTCATGACGATCCGCGCCTCCGCGCGCCATTGTGACAAGAGCGCGAGGCGGCCATAGGCCTTCGTCGCTGGCTTGGCCACGATCCTTTCTGCCACCTCTTTTTGAAACATCAGCGTCAGGCTTTCCCATCTGGGTGGCCAAGCGGCGGGCGACAGCCACCGTGTCAGCAGCTCGGTGCCCACATTGTAAGGGAGATTGGCCACGATCTTGAGTGGCGTGTTGGGGTCAGTGGGCGCTACGTCCTGCGCGAGGGCATCGCCTTCGATGATCTTGAGCCGCCCCGGATAGGCCTCGCCAATCTCTTCAAGCGCGGGGCGGCAGCGCGGATCTTTTTCAATGACGGTGACTTGCCTTGCGCCTTCGGCGAGAAGTCCGCGCGTCAGCCCGCCCGGCCCGGGCCCGATTTCGAGCACCTCGCATTGGCTCAGATTCCCGGCGAGGCGCGCGATCTTGGCTGTGAGATTGAGATCGAGGAGGAAGTTTTGCCCCAAAGATTTGCGCGCGGATAGCCCGTGGCGCGCGATCACCTCGCGCAGCGGCGGAAGCGCATCGATCTGCATCAGCGTGCGCCCATGCGCGCGGCCATCTTGAGCGCCGCGATAAGGCTCTGGGGCCGTGCGCGCCCTTTGCCCGCGATGTCGCAGGCGGTGCCGTGATCGGGGGAGGTGCGAATGAAAGGCAGGCCCAGGGTGATGTTGACGCCGCCGTCGAAATCAAGCGTTTTGATGGGGATCAGCGCCTGGTCATGATAGGCACAGATCGCGGCGTCATATCCTGCGCGCGCGTGGGCATGAAAGAGCGTGTCGGCGGAATGCGGCCCGCTGAGCGTGAAGCCTTCTGATTTCAGCTCGCTGATCGTCGCGCGCATCCAATCGATTTCTTCGCGTCCGATCTTGCCGTCTTCGCCCGCATGCGGGTTGAGCCCGGCAACGGCGATGCGCGGCTGGGCTATTCTGAAATCTCTTTTGAGCGCGGTATCGACGAGCGTGACCTGGCGGCGCAACAGATCGCGCGTAAAGTATCGCGGCACATCGGCCAGCGGAATGTGAATTGTGGCGGGCACGACGCGCAGCATGTCTGAGGCCAGCATCATCGCGACATGATCGACGCCCGCGAGATGGGCTAAAAATTCTGTGTGGCCAGGAAATGCGAAGCCCGCGCCTTCTTGGAGAGCTGCTTTGTGAATGGGGGCTGTGCAAAGCGCGTGCGCGTCGCCTGCGCTCACCATGTCAACGCCATGCTCGATTGCCTCAATGACGCCCACCGCATTGGCCGGGTCGGGCGCGCCGTTGCGGGCATCGCCTGCAAACGTGAGCGGCCAGACCGGCATCGCGCGCGCCGCAACGCCGAGCGCCTCTTGGGGCGTTTCAACGATCTCGAAAGGCAGATCGAGCGGCAAATGCTTAGGGTCGCCCAGCCAGAGGAAGGGCAGTGCGGCTCCCAAAGCTTGCCAGGCGCGCTGCGCGATCTCTGGTCCGACCCCGGCGGGTTCACCACAGCTGAGCGCGATGGGTTTGGCAAGGCCTGGGGCGACGCGCGGGTGTTGAGCCATGTCAGGGGCGGGAGATAACAGCCTGCGCGCGCAGTTCCTGCAAATAGCCGTCGGCAAAGCCCGCCAGGCGCTGGGAACGCAGCTGATTTCGGATCGCGTCGCGATCTGGGCTTTCTGCGAGACCGGCCACGCGTGAGCACAGCATCAAGAGCACGAGTGTTTCGCCATTGGCGCGGGTCAGCGAGATCGATGTCTCACCGGGGTCGAGCTTGGCCAGTTCAATCGCGACATCCTGCGGGATCTCGGCGGGGGTCTTCGCACCCCGCTCAAGCGCTTCGCGGGGCATGTCGCGCGCGATGCCATAGAGATCATCGCAGGTATCGACGCGTTCAACGATCCGCGCGGCTTCATTCATCGTGCGGTCGCTGCGCCCGCCGGGCAGATAAAGCGCCGCATAGTCAATGGCCGCAGGTGCGGCCGCGGGCACAGCGATCTCTTCGATGTCTCGCAATTGAAAGAGCAAGATCGCGTTCTCAAGCTCAATGGGCTCTGTCACCTCGCCCGGGCTCAGGCCCAGCAAGATCGGCGTGAGAGATGGCGGCAGTTCCGCGAGGCTGAGCCAATCAAGCCGGCCAGACCTTCCCCGCGTTTGTGCGACTGATTTGCTGCGCGCCTCTGCCTGAAAGGCCGAGATGGAGCGAATGTTCTTGAGGCGCTGCGCCTCGCGCTGCGCTTGGGCGCGTTCGTTCCTGCGCCCGGGCCGCGCAGGCAAGATGATCTCATTGAGGAGAACGCGCACGCTCGAGCCCGCGCCACCCGCGCCGCCGATGGCGCGGTCGATTTCAGTTTCGCCGATCTGTGCGCGATTGCCAAAGCGGCTGCGCACGAGCTCGCGCCAGGTAAGCCCGACGCGCACGAAATCGCGCAGCGTTGTCTCTTCGATCCCCTGGGCGCGCAGCACCTGGAGAAATTCATCGAGCTCAAGATTGGCGCGGCCGGCGAATTCAACGAGGCCGTTCTGGAGCCCTTCTTCGGTGAGTTCGAGCCCCGCGCGACGCGCGGCAGCGAGCTTGAGGCGGTCTTCGATGAGTTGATCGAGCGCAAAGGCCTCATTGGCGCCCGGCTGTCTCACGAGGCGCAAAAAGCGGGTCCGCTGATCGACTTCAAACGCCGTGACCGCGTCGCCGTCCACGCTTGCGACTGTCCGATACTGACCTTGCGCGTCGACATCGCGCGCCAAGAGCGCGGCGGTCAGAACCAGGGCTAGAAGTGTCAGAAAGCGGGTCATGGCGCGCCTCCCCCAAATGCTCGATCTTGTTATCCGCACGACGCTTTGCGCACCCGCCCGGCCTGGTTTCCCGCACCGAAGCCGCGCAGTCTGACGCTCAGCCCGAAATCGGTGCTTGATGAAACATTAGACGAAGCTGTGAAGGTGCGCGAGACGGAAAGCGCGACTTCCACGCACTCGTTTGTGTAGCGCAGGCCAAGCCCTGCCTCTGTTGTGGCCTGGGTGGTGAAATCATAGCGGAAATCCGCCGCACCGGTGAGCGTATCAGAGAAATCATATTCGCTGGCGAGCGCCAGTTCAGAGGCCACCACGAGGCGGTCTTCTGCGGGGTCGGCATTGAGATAGGCATAAGCGGACGACACGCGGAAGCGCGCGTTGGAATAGCCCACGCGCACGCCGCTTTTGGTGATGCTGAGATCATCATCAAGGAGCACGCGCCCTGAAATATCGACCCCGTCGCCTGTGACGAGCGAGCCCGAGATCAGCCAATCGGAATTGTCGCCGGACAGGCCCGAGGAGGCGGTGAAATCGTTATCGCCCGAAAACCG
>JBCCTH010000261.1:0-3511 GCA_039198835.1 Pseudomonadota bacterium
GAGATGTTGTCGATCCTGCCGGGGGTGCCATATCGCTAGGGCATGAGGATCGGGATCATGTTCTTAGGCGGCGTGGCGGCGCTGGCGCTTCTGGCAATGGCGTATGTGCGCTTCACGCCCGTCGATGCGTCCGCGAGCCCGAGACCTCAGGCGCGTCCGATAGGGGAATATCCCTCAGAAGGGGGCTTTTATGCGGTGCGAGCGGCAAGCGATCTGGATCGCGAAGCGCTTGTGCGGGCGATCCTTGACACCCCGCGCGCGGCGCAGCTCGCCGATGAAAGCTTCATCACACGCACCGCGCTCTGGGCGTTCCCTGATATCGTGCATGTTTGGGAAGAAGACGGCGCGATCCATATCTCTTCGCATCTCGTCTATGGCCGCAGCGATCTCGGCATGAACCGAAAGCGTGTGCTGGGCTGGTTGCAAGAGGCAAACAGATAGGGGTTCCGGGTCAAGCCCGGACCTGCGTTCGCCCTGGTCTTTGCACCGCGCCTAGCTGATCACACAGCCTTCGCTAAGCTCGCGCCACATCGGGGTGTTCAGGCTCATCTGGCATTGAGCGGTGAATGTGCGCCCGCTAATTGTAAAGCAGGTGACATCTCCCATCTCAAACCGTTCGCCTTGGGAACCACCGCAATAGCAATCGAGTTCTTTGATCTGAGCGCTTGCGGTTCCCGCCAGGAAGGTAAGGAGAAGAACAATCTGTCGCATGTAACTATGCTAACCGCGAGGAGGCCTTGACCATATTGTCAACTTGTCGCACCTCCAGCGCATGATCCCCCGAGACACCCTTCTCCAAATAATTCAGCGTTTTGAGTTTCTTGAAGCGTCGCTGGCCACGGGCGAGGGCGATATCGCGACGCTGAGCAAGGAATATTCGAGCCTCAAGCCGGTGGTTGATCAGATTCGCGCCTTTGAGAAAGTCGAAGCGGATATCGCCGAAGCAGAGGCGATGCTTGAAGACCCGGAGATGAAAGAGCTCGCCGAAGAAGAGCTCCCCGCGCTGCGCGCCCGGCTGCCTGAGCTTGAGCATGCGCTGCGGATCGCGCTTTTGCCCAAGGATGCCGCCGATGCCCGCCCGGCCATGATCGAGATCCGCCCCGGAACAGGCGGAGAGGAGGCCTCGCTTTTCGCGGGCGATCTCTTGCGGATGTATCAGAGGTTTGCCGAAGCGCAGGGATGGCGGTTTGAGATCGTCGAAGAGCAGGGCACCGAGCTCGGCGGGATCAAAGAGGTGGTCGCGCATGTGCAGGGCGAAGGGGTCTTTGCGCAGCTCAAATATGAAAGCGGGGTTCACCGCGTGCAGCGTGTCCCCACGACAGAAAGCGGCGGGCGCATTCATACATCGGCGGCAACGGTCGCTGTTTTGCCCGAGGCAGAGGATGTCGATATCCAAATTGCGGCGCAAGACATTCGTATCGATACAATGCGCGCATCCGGGGCGGGCGGTCAGCATGTCAACACGACGGATTCCGCCGTTCGGATCACCCATATCCCCACCGGGATCGTCGTGACATCTTCAGAGAAGTCCCAGCACCGCAACCGCGAGATCGCGATGCAGGTTCTCAAAACCCGGCTCTATGATCTTGAGCGTCAGCGGATCGATGGCGCGCGTTCGGCGGATCGGAAATCGCAAGTTGGCTCGGGGGATCGGTCCGAACGCATAAGAACTTATAATTTCCCGCAGGGCCGGATGACCGATCACCGCATCAACCTGACGCTCTACAAGCTCGATCAGGTCATGCAGGGCGATCTGAGCGAGATCGTCACAGCGCTTCAGGCCGAAGCACAGGCCCGGGCCCTGGCGGAGATGGAGGCATGATCGTCTCCGATGCTTTGGCGCGCGCCGAGGCCGCGCTCGCCGGTATCGAGGGCGGGCGCCGTGATGCGCGGTGGCTCTTGGCTGCGGCGCTTGGCGTGGGGCGCGAGAAGCTGATTGTGATGTCGGACGAGAAAATGCCGCGCCCGGCACTCGAGAGCTTTCGCGCCATGGTCGCGCAACGGCTGGAGCGCGTGCCCGTCGCGCAGCTCATTGGCGAACGTGAATTTTACGGTCGCCGCTTTTTCGTCACCAAGGAGGTGCTCGATCCGCGACCTGAAACCGAGGCGCTGATCTCGGCCGCCCTCGAAGACGCGTTTGAAAGCGTGCTTGATCTCGGCACGGGCTCGGGCGCGATCCTGATGACCTTGCTCGCCGAAAGGCCAGAAAGCCGGGGCACCGGCACAGATGTTTCAATCGGCGCGCTGTCAGTGGCTGAAAAGAACGCGCGCCGCGCGGGTGTCTTGAAGCGCGCCCATGTCATGCGCTCGCATTGGTTTGAAAAGGTGGGCGGCCGGTTCGACCTCATCGTTTCTAATCCGCCCTATATCGCCCTTGCGGAAATGGACACGCTCGCGCCTGAGCTCGCGCATGAGCCCGCTTTGGCGCTCACCGATGGCGCAGATGGGCTTTCGGCTTATCGCGCGATCTTTGCCGGTGCGCGCGCGCATCTTAATCCCGGCGGGCGCGTTATCGTCGAATTCGGCGCAGGTCAGGCGCAGAGCGTTGCAGAAATTGCCAGAGAAAACGGTTGGGGCGCCCCCGCCTTTCGCGCTGACTTGGACGGGCGGGAGCGGGTGCTGATCGCGAAAATGCCGCTTTAAGCGCGATTATGCCTCAAAAACGGCCGTGCCACGAGAATCTGGGTTGCGAGATAGGGCACAACGTGCAATCTGACGGTGCAGGTCGGCTGAGATGTCTCGCCGCCGTCTTTACTCTAAGCACTCGTGACCCTGATCCGCAGCGCGGTCACGACCTGAGCCAACGACAGGCCAAAGAAGCGACTTTATGAGATCATCTAAATCCCGTTCGCGGTCTAAAAACCGTAACAACAATAACCGTTCGATGGGCAACATCGTTAATCGGGTGTTTGATAGCTCTGGGCCTGAGGGCAAGGTCCGGGGCACGCCACAGCAGATCATAGACAAATATAGCCAACTCACGCGCGATGCGCAGCTCGCCGGCGATCGCGTCGCGGCGGAAAATTTCCAGCAGCACGCAGAGCATTATACGCGTCTGTTGGGCGAAGCTCAAAAAGAGCAAGACGCCCGCCGCGAAGAGCAGGAACGCCAGAACCGGGAGCGTCAGGCGGAGCGTGATCGCGAGCGCGCGGAGCGCCAGGAACGCGAAGCCACCCAAGAGGGCTCGCCCGAGCCAGATCTCTCCGATGCCCCGCAGCCCTCCCCGCCAGGCGAGCCAGCCTCGTCAGATCCATTGGCAGCCGACGGCACAGGCGATAGCGGTCTTGTAGAAACACCGGAATCCGCGCCGAAGCCTGCAAGCCGGCCGCGCCGCAAGAAAGCGGCCGCCCCAGCTATAGCGCAGCCTGCCGCCCAATCAGAGCCCGCGCCTGAGCCCGCATCTGACGTCGATGCGCCTCAGCAGGCCGCTGAATAAAGCACGGCGCAGTTCGCCTCAAAGCAGCCGCGACAAAGCGCAAAAACGGGCGAGGTCGATCTCTTCGGCGCGTGC
>JBCCTH010000262.1:0-3509 GCA_039198835.1 Pseudomonadota bacterium
CAAGCCTATACCATCGATCTTCTGTCTCAAATCGAAGAGGAAAGCGGCATCGATATCGGGCTTCACATGACGGGCGGCGTCACGGTGGCCTGCGCGCCCGAGCGCTGGGAATGGCTGCAAGCGGCCTATCGCACGTTCCAGACCATCGGCATCGAAGATTGCCACCTTATGACACCCGAAGAGATCAAGAAAGCCTGCCCGATCATGGACACGACAGGCGTGATCGGCGGGCTCTGGGCGGATCGTGAAGGGTATGTCGATACGACCGGCACGGTGCATGCCTATGCGCGCGCCGCCAAGAAACGCGGCGCGGATGTGATCGAGCACAACAAGGTGGAAGAGCTGCATTGGAAAGGCGATCACTGGGAGGTCGTGACCCAAAAGGGCACCATAAAAGCCGAGCATGTGGTGAATGCTGGGGGGCTCTGGGCCAAGCAATGCGGGCGCATGGTAGGGCTCGATCTGCCCGTCTCGCCCCTGGCCCACCACTACTTTCTGACAGAGACGATCCCCGAGCTTGAAAAGCTCGATTTCGAGATGCCGATGACGGTCGACCTCGAAGGCTTCACTTATATGCGCCAGGATAAAAAGGGCATCCTCGTTGGCATCTACGAGGTCGACCATCAGCACTGGATGATGGACGGCGCGCCTTGGAACTACGGCATCGAGCTTCTCCAAGAAGATCCCGATCGGATCGAGCGCGAGTTGACGCTCGCCTTTGAACGCTATCCCGTGCTCAACGATGTGGGTATCCAAAGCTGGGTGAACGGCGCGTTTACCTTCTCGCCCGACGGCAACCCGCTCGTCGGTCCGGTGGAAAGCGTGCCCAATTACTGGCTCGCATGCGGGGTGATGGCGGGCTTTCTCCAGGGTGGCGGCGTCGGCAAGACGCTCGCCGAATGGATGATCCATGGCGAGCCCGAGACGGATGCCTGGTCGATGGATATCGCGCGCTATGGCCCGCACATGTCAAACAAGGACTACATCAAGCAGACGACGGGCCAGTTTTATTCCCGCCGCTTTGTGATGAGCTACCCCAACGAGCAGCTCCCGGCGGGCCGCCCGCTGCGGATGGCACCCGCCTATAGCGCCATGACCGAGGCTGGGGCGCGCTGGGGCGTGAGCTGGGGGCTTGAGACGCCGCTCTACTTCGCGCCGAAGGATTTCGTCGAAACCCCGTCGCTCAACCGCACCGACGCCACGCCGTTTGTGGAGGCTGAATGCAAAGCGGTGCGCGAGGCCGTGGGCCTCCTCGACATCACCGGCTTTTCGCGGTTCGAAGTTTACGGTGCCGGTGCGGAAGCCTGGCTCGACAGGATCTTCTCCACCAAGCTCCCCGCGCCCGGGCGCGCGCGGCTGGCCGTCATGCTCTCCGAAGAGGGTAAGCTGAAAGGCGATCTGACGCTCTTTAACTGGGGCGACGGCACGTATTGGATCATGGGATCATATTACCTGCGCCAATGGCACAAACGGTGGTTCCACGACCATGAAGGCCCCGACGTGATGATCCGAGATATCTCCGACGATGTCTGCGGCTTCTCTGTGAGCGGGCCCAACGCGACAAAGGTGATGCACGCCGTCAACCCGGATATCGATCTCAAATTCATGGGCTGCGGGGCGTTCGACCTGGGGCTTCTGCGCTGCAAAATGGGGCGGCTGAGCGTGACCGGAGAGCTCGGCTACGAGATCCATTGTCGCGCCAATGAGCATATCCGCCTGCGCGAGATCCTGCTGGCGGCAGGCGCGGATCACGGGATGCGCGAGGTAGGCTTTAACGCGCTTCTAAGCCTCCGCATCGAAAAGAGCTTTGGCATTTGGTCGGCGGAATTTACGCAGGATCGCACCCCCGCAATGACCGGCATGGACCGCTGGATCGACTGGTCGAAGCCCGACTTCATTGGCAAAAGCGCTGCCGAGAAAGAGCGCGCCACGGGCCCGGCCCAGCGGCTCGTCACGCTGGGCCTCGACAGCCCCGCCGCGGATTGCGCGGGCTACGAGCCCGTCTGGGCCGGGGGCTCTCGCGTGGGCTTTACGACGTCCGGGGCCTACGGGCACAGTGTGGGATCGTCGATCGCCATGGCCATGGTCGATAAAGACTATGCCGAGCCGGGAACGGAGCTCTCCGTGCATGTCGTGGGGATCGAACGATCGGCGAAAGTTCTCACGCCGTCGCCCTATGACCCGAACGGTGCCGCGATGCGCGGGTGAAAAAATGCGCGCGATGATCGCCACGGGACCGGAATCTTTCAAAGATTCCGGGCCGAAATCTTCAAAAGATTTCGGGGCGGAGGCAAACATATGGGCGATGTGATCCAAAAGCGGCAGCGGCGGCGCAAAACAGCCGCGCCCGCCGCGGCCCGCACCACCGCCTATTGCCAGCTCAAAAACCCGTTTCCACTAAGGAACGCCGTCTCGGAGGACGAAGCGCACGCGATCCATGCGACATCTCTGCGCGTGCTGGAAGAGCTTGGAATGCGCGTTTTGTCGCCGCAGGCGCGGGCGGTTTTTGCGACCGGCGGCGCGCGCGTCAATGATGACATGGTCTTTTTGGGGCGCGACATGGTTGAGGCGGCGCTTCAAAGCGCGCCGAAATCCTTTCCCCTCAAAGGGGCGACAGCGGCCCGCGACCTCACATTAGAGCTCGGCGCGCTCACGTTTCAGCCCGGCGCGGGCGCGCCCCACGCGACCTGCCGCGTCAAAGGCCGCAGGCCTGGCACCGCGCAGGACTTTCGCGAACTCGTGCAACTTACCCAGGCATTCGATGCGCTCCACCTCGTGCCCACCCTGATCGAGCCGCAGGATGTCCCCGTGCATTTGCGCCATTATGACATGGTGAAATCCGCGCTCACGCTTTCCGACAAAGCCTTCTTCATTTATTCGCGCGGCACCGCTCAGGTGGAAGACGCCTTCGAGATGATGCGGCTCTATCGCGGGATCAGCGATGCGGATTTTGCCGCCGCCCCGCATTGCTACACGATTATCAATACCAACAGCCCCCGCACGCTCGACATCCCCATGGCCCAGGGCATCATGGATTTCGCGCGCGCGGGCCAGATCTCGATCATCACGCCTTTCACGTTGATGGGCGCGATGGCGCCGATAACCCCGGCGGGCGCGATCACGCTCTCCCATGCCGAGGCGTTGGCGGCCATCACGCTGGGCCAGCTCACGCGACCCGGCGCGCCGCAGATGTATGGGACATTCACATCAAACGTAGACATGAAAAGCGGCGCACCCGCCTTTGGCACGCCCGAGCATTTCCGCGCGTCGCTTCTTGCAGGGCAACTCGCCCGGCTCATCGGCCTTCCCTGGCGCTGCGCGTCGGGGTCGGCCTGCAACATCAATGATGCGCAGGGCGCCAATGAAAATCAGCTCGCGCTCTGGGGCTGCCTTTTGGCCGGGGCAACGACCGTTGTGCATGCAGCGGGCTGGCTTGAGGGCGGTCTGACCGTCAGCTACGAAAAGCTCATCTGCGACATGGATGTGGTGAACGCCGTGGCTGATCTCTG
>JBCCTH010000263.1:0-3503 GCA_039198835.1 Pseudomonadota bacterium
TCATATCGTGGGCATCGGCGAAGATGGGTTGCCGGGGCTTTCGCCCGCCACGCGCGCTATCGTTGAAGCTGCTGAAATCATCATCGGCGGCGACCGGCACCATACCCTCAGTGCAACGTTGAAGGCGGAAAGGATCGCCTGGCCCTCACCCTTTGACGCGCTCATCTCGAAGCTCAAATCGCTCGCGGGTCGCCGTGTCGTGGTTTTGGCCACTGGCGATCCGCTCTGGTTTTCTGTCGGGGCGCGCATCGGGCGCGAGATCGACAAGGGCGAAATCGTTTATCATCCGCAACTCTCCGCGTTCCAGCTCGCCGCGGCGCGGATGGGATGGTCGATGGCGGATGTCGAGCAGCTCACGGTCCATGGTCGCCCGGTCGAGCAGATGATCGCTTTTATCCAGCCGGGTGCGAAGCTTCTGATCTTGACGACGGGGTCTGAGACGCCCGCCCAGATCGCCGGTTTTCTCAAGGAGCGGGGCTTTGGGGCATCGCCGATGACTGTCTTGTCTTCGATGGGAGGCACCGACGAGGCGCGCTTTGACGGCCATGCGGCGACCTGGAACCACGATGTGCCCGCGTTCAACACGCTCGCTCTTGAATGCTTGGCCGCTGAAGATGCCGCGCTTCAGCCTCGGGTCCCCGGGCTTGCTGATGCGCTTTTTGAAAGTGACGGCACGATGACCAAGCAAGAGGTGCGCGCGGCGACGCTGGCAAAGCTCATGCCGATGCGGGGCGCCTTGCTTTGGGATATCGGCGCGGGCTGCGGCTCGGTTTCGATAGAATGGATGCGCGCGGCGCGATATGCCCGCGCAGTAGGGATCGAGCCGCGCTCTGATCGCCGGGCCATGGCGGCGCAAAACGCGCTGGCGCTGGGCGCGCCGCGCCTTGAATTGCGCTCGGGCAAGGCTCCCGAGGCCTTGGAGGGCCTTGAGGCGCCCGACGCGGTGTTTATCGGAGGTGGCTTGAGCGAAGAGGTGTTCGCGGCTGCGTTCGCGGCCCTGCGCCCGCTCGGGCGGCTCGTGGTGAATGCGGTGACGCTTGAAAGCGAGGCGGCGCTCATCGGCCTTCAGGCGGCCCATGGCGGCGCGCTTTGCAAGCTCTTCATCCAGCGCGCCGAGCCGGTTGGTGCCCTTACGAGCTGGCGGCCTCTCATGCCGGTGACACAGTGGAGCCTCGTGAAGCGGTGAAGAAGGCAGGCATCCTTTACGGCGTCGGGCTCGGGCCGGGCGACCCGGAACTCATGACCCTCAAGGCTGCCCGCTTGATCGGCGCTGCCCCCGTGGTCGCTTATCCGACCCTCGCTGGCGCAGAAAGCTTCGCGCGCCAGATCGCCTCGGGCGTCATCGCGCGCGATGTCGAGGAGATCGCGATAAATGTCCCCATGAGTGTTGCGCGCGAACCCGCGCAACGCGCGTATGATGGGGGTGCGCTGCGCATCTCGGAGGCCCTTTCTGCCGGCAAGGATGTCGTCTGTCTGTGCGAAGGCGATCCGTTCTTTTATGGCTCGTTCATGTATATTTTTGCCCGGCTCGCGGACCGTTTCGAGACGCATGTGATCCCCGGCGTGACGAGCGTCACGGCGTGCGCTGCGCGCGCGCACATGCCCTTGGCGGCGAGAAATGAGCGCGTGACAATCTTGCCGGGGCCTTTGCCCGAAGATGAACTCGAGCGTCGCATTGCCGGGGCGGAAAGCGTGGCGATCATGAAGGTCGGGCGGCATTTGCCCAAGATCCGCGCTGTGATGGCGCGTCTCGGCGTTCTCGACGATGCGACCTATGTCGCCCGCGCGACACTCGCCGATGAGGTGGTTCTCCCCCTGGCTGAAGCCCCTGATGCCGCGCCTTATTTTTCGATGATCCTTCTGACCAAGGGGGCAGACCAATGGCTGTGACACCCGTTGTTTTGGCCCTGTCGCGCTCCGGTGAAGAGCTTGCGGGCCGCGTGTCGAGGGCGTTTGGCTGGCCGCTCCATGGCCGAGAAGGGCGCGTGCGCGAAGCTGACGCCTTCTTTCCCGATGCGCTGGCGCATGCGCGCGATCTCTTCGCGGCGGGGCACCCGATCATCGGGGTCTGTGCGTCAGGGATCTTGATCCGCGCGGCCGCGCCGCTCCTGGCCGATAAAAAGCAAGAACCGCCCGTCATCAGCGTGGCCGATGACGGGTCGGTGGTGGTTCCGCTTCTGGGCGGTCATCGCGGGGCAAACCGCTTGGCGCGGGATATCGCCCACCTTCTTGACGCCAAGGCAGCGGTTACGACGGCGGGTGATATCTCGCTTGGCGTGGCTCTTGATGAGCCTCCCTTGGGCTGGCGGCTGGCCAATCCGGGCGCGGCCAAAGCGGCAATGGCGGCGTTGCTCGCCGGAGAAGGCGCGCGGTTTTTGGGAGAGGTGCCCGAATGGCTGTCTGGCCTGCCAGAGGGCTCTGGCGTTTCTATTGCGACCGGCCTCTCGCCCGTGCCAGGTGATGCGCTCCATTTCGCGCCGCAGCGCGTGGCGCTCGGCGTGGGCTGCGCGCGCGATTGCCCGCCGGGCGAGCTTGAGGCGCTTGTTTCTGCTGAGCTGGCAGCGGCAGGTCTTTCGCCCCATGCCGTTCACTCCATAAACACGATCAATCTCAAGGCCGATGAGCCCGCGATCCTGGCTCTGTCTGAAACGCTGGGCGCTCCGTTGCGTCTCTTTTCGTCCGAAGACCTGGCGGAAATGGCGGATAGCGTTCCAAACCCTTCGGATATCGTTGCCGCCGAGGTGGGAACACCCTCTGTCAGCGAGGCGTCGGCGCTCATGCAATCGCCCGCGCTGACGCTTGTGCGACCCAAGTCAAAGAGCAAGCATGCCACATGCGCGATCGCGGTCGCACCGGCCCCGTTGGTCGAAACGAAAGGGCGGCCGCGCGGGAAACTTTCGATTGTTGGTATCGGACCCGGGCAGGCAAGCTGGCGCACGCCGGAAGCGTCAAAGCTCATCGCCGAGGCAGAAGAGCTTGTGGGATATGGGCTCTACATCGATCTGCTTGGGCCCCTTGCCGCCGGAAAGCCACGGTCTGACTTCCCTCTTGGCGGGGAAGAGGCGCGCTGCCGTTACGCGCTCGAACGCGCGGGCGAAGGCCGCAATGTCGCGCTGATCTGCTCCGGGGATGCGGGGATCTATGCGATGGGCGCGCTCGTCTTTGAATTGCTCGGCCGCGAGAGCTTTGGCGTCAGCGATCAGGCCAGACGCGCCGAGATAGTTTGCGCGCCGGGTGTCTCGGCGCTTCAAGGGGCGGCGGCGCGCGCGGGGGCGCCTTTGGGCCATGATTTCTGCGCGATATCGCTCAGCGATCTTCTCACGCCACGAGACGATATCTTGCGCCGCATCCGCGCCGCCGCAGAGGGCGATTTTGTGATCGCTTTTTACAATCCGGTGTCGAAAAGACGCCGCACGCTTCTTGCCGAGGCGCGCGAGATCCTCCTGAAGCACCGCCCGGCCGAGACGCCCGTGATGCTCGCAAGCTCCCTTGGACGCCCCGAA
>JBCCTH010000264.1:0-3478 GCA_039198835.1 Pseudomonadota bacterium
CACAAATTTTTTCATCACTTTGCTAAGAATTTTTGATCTACATTACACAATGCATGTGATAAAGAGTCCAGAAAATAATCTCATAAACCCCCGTAGTGCAGTTATTTTATTTTCAGAAGACATACATGTAATTGCAAGACATTAATTAACTACTGGCGGGCAGTGACTGATGTCATGTCTGCTCTGTCTGGTTTACTGCCAACACCGACGGCCATCAGCTGAAGGTCATGAATTAATTACTGCATATTATTTACAGTCCTTATGTTTTGGCAAACAAAGTAAGATCACAACAGTAAACGAGTTTAAAGGGTTCTTCCAGCCCACCGCGCTCTGCGTGCCATTGATCGCGGTGACTTTATCGACCAGCAGAAAAGGGTAGCGATGGGGGATGAGCCTTTGGATGAGCTGGATATCTGCGCTCTTGAGGGCGTCTGCTGCCATGATCGGCTCCGTTCATTTAACTTTGACGGGGTATCAATGTGACCCGGCGCTGACAAGGCGCGCGGCTTATTCAGCGGCCTCGGGCCCGCTCGGGAGCCCGCGCGCGGGCTCGGTGTTTGCATTGATGCGCGCGATGGCAAGGTCTGTGATATCGATTGCGTCGGCGCGTAAAAGTACCGCGTCTGCCTCAACCAAAACAGCCGCGCCCGCTTCGCCCATGATCTGAGCCAGGATCGGCCGGATCTGTTGCAAGAACGTGCGCTCCTGGGTTTCAGAGCGGGCGTTGAGCGCGGCTTCCTGGCTGTCTCTGTCATTGCGCGCAGCTTGAACGCGCAGGTCAAAATCAGCGGCAAGGCGCGCGAAGTCTTCGCGCGCGAGTATCCCACGCTGCTCGGTGAGCGCCAACTCTTCGCGTCTAAAGGCCGAGGCTATGGCCTCGTTTTCAGCGGCAAAGGCCCGGCGTTCTTCGTTGATCGCCGCCAGGATCGATTGCCCAAAAAGCGTCTCTGGAAAAAGCCGCGCCGATTCAATCACCAATATCGGCGAGCGCGGCACATCGGAGGCGTCTTGCGCCGCCGCCTCAGACCCAGCCAAGCCCAACAAGAGCGCCGCCGCTTGCAGCAGCGCGCGCATTAGAACTGTGTCGAGATCGTAAGATCGAAGCTCTGATCGACGTCAAACTCCTGCTTGTCGATGGCCTCGGTGAAATTAAAGCGCAGCGGTCCGAGCGGCGATGTCCAAAAGAGCGACACCCCAACGACTGAGCGTGGCGTGAAATCATCATAGAGAACCGTGCCCGTGGCACCGCTGGTATCGCCCACATTCCAGACCGAGCCGTAATCGAAAAAGACACCGCCGCTGATGCCATATTCCTCAGGAAGCCCCAGCGGAAACTCTGCTTCAAGACGCGCCACGGCGAAGAATTCTCCCCCCAAGGCATCATTGAAGTTCGCGCCCGTCGTCGCGGGGTCGATCTCGCGCGGGCCGATCCCTGAGCGCCGGAAGCCGCGGAAAACCCGGGAATTGAGAAAGTAGCGATCCGTGACGCGGCTATCGCCATCAAGCATCTGGAGCGCCCCGCCCTCGATCGAGGCCCGCAATGTCAAATCTTCGCCGAAGATCGCCGTTTCAGCGGCCGCGAGCGCCGATGTGCGGATAAATTGCGTGTCGCCGAAGCCGAATTCCTGGCCGAACCGCAAGATCACGCCGGCGCGCGGGTTGAGCCCACTACGGCGGTTATCGAAGGTGTAATCGTAGCCGATGCCATAGGTTGTCTCTGCGCCGCGTGTCCCCTCTTGCTGGATAATCCCGGCCGCGGAGGTATCGACGTCAAAAAGATCCTGGCTGGCGACGAACGCGTTCACCGTGAGACGCCCGTTTTCCGAGACAGGAAAGCCGAGCGACGGCGAAAAGCGGAACGTCGATGTATCGTAGAGAGCATCGTCATTGTCGGTCCGCGAATAGCGGAAGTTGAGCCCGCCCTGAAGGTCGCGGTCAAAAAGCCCCGGCTCGAGGAACCGCAGCGAGAGCGTGCCGCTTTCGGCGCCCGCGAGCAGGCGGAAATTGAGCGTCTGGCCGCGCCCCAGGAAGTTGCGCTCCGAGAGCTCGAAAGTCAGCCCGATCCCGTCTTCCGAGTTGAAATTCCCGCCGAACTGCAATGTTCCCGTTGGTTGCTCGGTCACATCGACATCGATGACGACCTGATCGGGGCCCGAGCCCTCGCGCGCGTTGACATCTGTTGATCCAAAGAAGCCCAGGGCGCGGATGCGCTCAGCGGATTGGCGGACCTCGCGGGGATTGAACGGATCGCCTTCAACCACGCGAAACTGCCGGCGCACAACGCGATCCAGCGTGAGGGTGTTGCCCTCAATATCGATCCGCTCAACAAAGATCGGCGGGCCACGGCTGATCTCGAAATCGACATCGAGCGTCAGATCGCGATCGTTGCGGGTGATCCGGGGGCTCACGCGGATAAAGTTCAGCCCTCTGTCGAGCGCGAGGATTTCAAGGCGGTCAATATTGTTTTCAATGGCAACGGGCGAATAAATCGAGCCCTCGCGCAGCCGGAGCGCTGATAAAAACTCATCCGGATCGACATCTTCAAGGAGTGACGATGTCGTCACCTGCCCGATGCGAAATTGTTGGCCCTCGATGACATTGAACGTCAGAAAGAAGCCGTCGCGCTGTTGGCTGAGTTCGGAGGCCACAGAGACAGTGCGAAAATCGACATAGCCGCGCGAGTTGTAGAAATCGCGCAAAACCTGCTTGTCGAACTCGATACGGTCTTCGACGAAGGTATCGCTGCGGATCAGAACGCGAAAGAGGCCCGCCTGCTTTGTTTCAAGCACGCGGCGCAAGCGCCGATCCGAGAATGTTCGGTTGCCGACAAAAGAGATGCGCTCGATCTCCACGACCCCGCCCTCGGTGATCTCATAGATGAGATCGACGCGGTTCTCAGAGCGTCGGATGATCTTGGGCGTGACGGTGGCCGCCAAGCGGCCCTGATCGGCATAGGCCCGGCTGATCGCCTCTGCATCCTGTTCGGCCACGGTCGGGTTATAGACGCGGCGCGGCTGCGAGCGCACGATGCGCCCCAGATCAGCGTCGCCGATGCGCCTGTTGCCTTCGAAAGCCACGCGGTTGACTGTCGGGAACTCGCTCACGATGATCGTCAGCGTCCCCCCCGAAGGCACGGCATTGACGCTTTCAAAGAGCCCCGAGGCGCGCACGCGCTGGATGGCCGCGTTTATTTCGCCCGCGCTTAAAACCTGGCCGGGGGTGATCCCGGTGAAACTGATGATCGTTGCGGTCTCGATGCGGCGGTTGCCCTCGACATTGATCGACGAAATCCGCGATTGGGCTTGCGCTTCAGCAACGAGCGCAAATGCAAGAAAAATCGCCAAGGCCGCTTTGACCAGGCACCGCCACATGGGATGCGGGCCTTTGGGCACCCCAAAGCTGAACCGCTGCAACATCAAGACGCCCCCTGCGCTCACGCCATGCTCTTCTTTTTGAAGGCTAGTATCGAGTTATCAAC
>JBCCTH010000265.1:0-3445 GCA_039198835.1 Pseudomonadota bacterium
ACCGAGTTTGACGACAAGATTGGCGTCTCCGGCGTGGTTCTGACCCGAATGGACGGTGATGGACGCGGTGGTGCGGCGCTTTCGATGCGGGCCATCACGGGCAAGCCGATCCGCTTCGTGGGCCTTGGCGAAAAGATGGACGCCATCGAGACCTTTGAACCGGAACGTATTGCAGGCCGTATCCTGGGCATGGGCGATATCGTGGCGCTCGTCGAGAAGGCGCAGGAAGTTGTCGAACAGGAGCAGGATACGACCGGCGATGCGGTCTGGCTCGAAGGTTTCGAGCGCATCCATCTTCTCGCCCAGGCCCACGAACTTGATCGGCTTGCCTGTCACCGCGCGCATCGAAAGCGCCGCGCCGCCGCGCCCGTCGCCATCCATCCGCGTCAGCACCACGCCGGTGATACCGATGCGGTCGTCGAAGTTTTGCGCGGTGTTCACGGCGTCTTGGCCGGTGAGACCGTCGACAACGAGGATCGTCTCGCGCGGCTCTGCCACGTCGCGCACTTGCGCGACCTGGGTCATGAGCTCGTCATCGATGGAGAGGCGACCGGCCGTGTCGAGCATGTAAACATCATAGCCGCCCATGGCTGCCTGCTGTTTGGCGCGTTTGGCGATGGCGACGGGGTCCTGCCCCTTGACGATGGGGAGGGTATCGACGCCGATCTGGCTGCCAAGGATGGCGAGCTGCTCCATGGCGGCGGGGCGGTTGACGTCGAGCGAGGCCATGAGCACGCGCTTGCCGTCGCGTTCGCTCAGGCGTTTGGCGAGCTTGGCGGTTGTCGTCGTCTTGCCGCCGCCTTGCAGGCCCACCATGAGGAGCGGGGCAGGCGGGTTGTCAATCTTGAGCGCGCCGGGATTGGCGGCAGCGTCGCCCTCGCCCGCCAGCACATGGACGAGTTCGTCATGGACAATCTTGACGACCTGCTGGCCCGGCGTCACCGATTTCGTCACCGCCTGCCCGGTGGCTTTCTCTTGAACAGCTTTCACGAAATCGCGCGCCACCGGCAGCGAAACATCGGCCTCAAGAAGCGCCACGCGCACTTCTCGCAAAGCTGTTTTCACATCTTCTTCGCCGAGCGCACCCTGCTTGGTCAGTCGATCAAAGACGCCACCCAGACGCTCGGATAGATTTTCAAACATGGGCGCGGCCCTCCGTGATAATTGCCTTAAGCCAATGTGAGCCCTCGGCGGCGATATCCCAAGCCCCAAAGCGGCAAAGCCCCTGCTCATCGATGCGACGGGGGCTTGACCACAAAGCGGCAAAGCCCCCGTGGGCGCAACGCGCTGACGGGGGGCGATCCTGGGTTCTCGCTCAGGACCGGAGGGCATTCACTCTCCGGAAACGCGGGTCGTATGGGGCCTTGCGCGCGTTTCGTCAAGCGCTTGCGCGTTTGGTGACTTTTGAATGAGTTATTATGGAAAAATGAAGCAGGGACTCACTGCGCCTTTTGCAGCATCCGTCCGAGCGGGCGGCCGGCGACGATGTGAACGTGGAGATGCGGCACTTCCTGAACGCCGTCTTGGCCCGCATTTGACAAAAGCCTGTAGCCGGCTCCGCCCTCTCCCGGCTGGACGCCGAGCTTTTGAGCGACCGCGCCGATCATCCGGTTGAAATCCACGATCTCGGCATCGCTGGCTTCGAGCGCGAAATGATCGAAACACACATACGCGCCTTTGGGGATGATCAGCACATGCTCGGGCGCTTGCGGATAGATATCCTGAAAGGCGAGCGAATGCGCGCTCTCCATGACGGTGGTGTTGGGGATCTCCCCGCGCAGGATCTTCGCGAAGATGTTTTGATCATCGTATTCATAGGCCATGGAGCGCTCCTTTCGCGCACAGTCTCAAAGCGGCGCGCGACGGGCAAGATGCGAAAAGGAACGCCTTTGCGCGCAAGGGGCTGTCACGACGCTTGACTGAGACCGGTACATGCATGAGCCTTCGCATAAGCAATTTAAGGGAGCCAACCCATGGCCCGGCTGATCTTTTACGTTCAATACCTTTTCTTTGTGGCATTCATCGCCGCATTCTACCATTGGTGGGTCGTTAACCACCCTAACTTCTTTCCGATGTAGTCGGGATCTCTTACGCCCTCGGCGCGCACCTTGCGATGCGCGGGTCTCGGTGCGGCCTTTCAATCTACAAAGAGATGATCGGCGGCCGCGATATCTTTCGCTTGGTCAGCCGGGATTGACAGAAACTCAGCGATCGGTTCTGCGTTATCTTCGATGCTCGCGCCCTGCCTGATGCGGCGATAATTCTTGAGGCCGGCATCGCGCAGCCGCTCATGCTCGAATATGACATCCTGCCGGATCGTGGGCAGCACCCGCGCGATGGCCTCGGGCGTGGTTGTCTCCGAGGCGAGCCCGACACGGGCGGCATGCCCGATGAGATAGTCCTCTGAAAACTCGCAGCTTATCTCAAGCACCCGCGTTTCAGAGCGATCGCGCTCAAAATCCATGATCAGATCGTAAGACGCGGGATCGAGACAAATCAGCAGGCGGTCGGTCTCGTAATAGTCAAACAGCATCCGCATCAACGCCCGGCGGTGGCGCGTGCGTTTCTCAAGCGTCGTCTGGATGCCGCCGAGATCGGGAAGCGGTGTATCCTCTTCCTGAAAGAGATATTCGATCACGGGCAGGTTTGTTTCTTGCTTGATCCGCGCCAAAAGCCTCTTGGCGACATGCCATTTCTTGCACACGACGACGAGCAACTCGCGGTCGAGCCCGAGCGAGGCCTCGGTTTCCCAAAAGCGCGGCGCGAAGCGGCGGCCCTCGCGGCCCCGCCCCGTCAGGAACCCGAAGAGCCTTTGCCCTTCATTTGAGATGTCGAAGTGAACATCGCGGGCTGCATAGAGCTCGCCCAGCCGCGCTTTAAGCTCTTTGGCTTCCGGGCTGATCTTGCGCGCGAACAGGAAATCCTGCCCCATCAGGAGATCATATTGATCGTTATAGAAGGTCACGGGCATCCCGTAATCGGAGAACATGAGGAAGGTGAGCGTGCGACACTCAATCTCCTCCTTCGGCACCAGATGGGGGACGAGGGTCTGAAAGAACGTCTCGTCAGGGATCCAGGTGGTGGCGAAGAAGCGCAGGACGTCGCGGCGCGCGCGGGAGAATTTCAGCACCGCCTCCACCGTGCTGCGCCTGAGACACCACCATTGGGAGCCGATCATGATCTGCAAATCATCCGGTACCGCGCGCTCAAGCCCCAAGCGCCGCTGCGTGTTCAAAGACCAGTAAAACCGCGTTTTCTGCGTACGCTCATTGAAGACATGGCGGTAGATCAGGCGATCTTCCTTCATGCCGGTCTTGATCCAGTCGCTTTCGAAGAAGTCGTGGTTTTCAATGTAATCGACGTCGGACGCATCGAGGAACGCGTGGGCGTATTCGGCCGTTTTGATCATCATGCAGTCGCCCGACAGCATGTAGAAATGGGTCGC
>JBCCTH010000266.1:0-3442 GCA_039198835.1 Pseudomonadota bacterium
AACGATCGAGCGCCACGCCTCGCTCACACTTCTCGAAGAGGGCATGCCCGGCGCGCGATCAAACACGCTCATCGAAGCCGATATCCAAGACCACGGGACGCTCCACCATTTGCGCGTTCAAGGCCCCGAAAACGACCGCGCGACGCTCGCTCACATTTTCGCCAGAACGGGCAAGGAAAGCACGTTCAAATCTTTCGGCTTTACCGCCAATGGCTCGGCGACGCGCAATGAGGCGGTTCTCGAGATCACGGGCTCTGATGCCACCGCCCATATCGCGGGCGCGTGCCTTGGAGACGCGGCGGTGGGCAAGTTCCACCATGATGATACCGTCTACATCACCCATGATGCCTATAACTGCGAGAGCAGGCAGGTCTTCAAGAAGGTGCTGCGCAACGGCGCTGTGGGCGTCTTTCAGGGCAAGATCCTTGTGCAGCCGGATGCGCAAAAGACCGACGGCTATCAGATTTCGCAATCGCTGCTGCTCGACGATGACAGCCAGTTTCTCGCCAAGCCCGAGCTTGAGATCTATGCCGATGATGTCGCTTGCTCGCATGGTTCGACCTCGGGCGCGATTGATGAAGAGGCGCTTTTTTATCTGCGGTCGCGCGGCGTGTCGCGCAAAGCGGCCGAGGATCTGCTGACGTTGTCCTTTCTCGCCGAAGCGCTCGAAGAGATCGAGGATGACGCTCTCGCCCAGGCGGTGCTGAGCAAGATTGAAGGCTGGCTGAGAGGATAAATGCCTGTCACGAGCGATATCGTTCAATCCTACCGACGCCCACGCAGCGTGATGCGGCGGCTCCTTGACGCTGGCCAGCGAGAGGATCGCGCGATCGCGATCCTCGTGGGGGGGTGCCTCATGTTCTTCGTGGCCTCCTGGCCCAGGTTGGCGCGGCAGGCTGAGACAACGGGCGAAGATCTGGCGCAGCTTTTGGCCTATGCCCTTTTCGGGACGATCTTTATCCTGCCGCTCCTGTGCTACGGCATCGCTGCGCTGAGCCATCTCATCGCGCGCCTGATCGGCGGCAAGGGAAGCTGGTATGGCGCGCGGCTCGCTTTTTTCTGGTCGCTTCTCGCGACATCGCCTGTGCTCTTGCTCTGGGGGCTGACGCTGGGCTTCATCGGACCAAGCCTGCAAAGCCAGATCGTGAGCCTTCTTTGGTTTGGGGTTTTCATCCTGTTCTGGTCGATCAACCTGCGAGAGGCGGAACGCGGATGAACGCGCTTGTCACCCTCATCGGCACCTCAGTGACCCGTCCGAGCGATGCTGCGCGCATGCTGCTCGGGCAGGGCTTTGCGCGCGATACGGTTTGGTCGCTCCTGGCGCTCTCGGTCATCGCGTCGGTGCTTTTGACTTTCGCGATCAGCGGCGGCGAGGCGCCCGAGGTGGTGCCCGGTGTCTCGCCCTTCAGCCCGCTCATGTTCGCCGTCTTTCTCGGATGCTCCTCGATCATCATGGGATACGGCATCTACTTCACCGGCAACGCGATGGATGGCGAAGGCTCGCTCACGAATTCGATCCTCGTGGTGGCATGGATGCAGGTTTTGCAGGTGGCGGCGCTTGTCGTGCAGGGCTTTCTTGTTCTCGTGTCGCCCGGGCTCGGCGCGCTCGTGGCCTTTGCCATCGGCATCGGGCTGATCTGGGTGCTCTTGAGCTTTATCGATGTGCTGCACGGCTTCGGTTCACTCGGGCGTTCGGCGCTTCTTTTGCTTTTTGTGATCGTGGGCATCGGGCTCGGCTTGTCGCTGATCCTTGGCCTCATTGGAGTTGGGCTATGAGTTTTGACATCGCGGCCATTCGCGCCGATTTCCCGATCCTGTCGCGTGAGGTGAACGGCAAGCCGCTCGTTTATCTCGATAACGGCGCATCGCCGCAAAAGCCAAGAGCGGTGATTGATGCGGTCGCGCATGCCTATTCCCACGAATACGCCAATGTGCATCGCGGCTTGCATTATCTCTCGAACCTCGCGACCGAGAATTATGAGGCGGTGCGCGGCAAGCTCGCGCGGTTTCTCGGCGCACCGAGCGAAGACGAGATCGTCTTTACCTCAGGAACGACCGAGGGCATCAACCTCGTGGCCTATGGCTGGGCGATGCCGCGCTTTGAAGCGGGCGATGAGATTGTGCTGTCAATCATGGAGCATCATGCGAACATCGTGCCTTGGCACTTTTTGCGCGAGCGGCAAGGTGCGGTGCTCAAATGGGTCGATATCGATGCCCGCGGCGATCTTGATCCGCAAGCTGTCATCGATGCCATTGGCCCAAAGACCAAACTCGTCGCTGTCACCCATCTCTCCAACGTGCTGGGCACGAAAATCGATGTGAAAGCCATCGTTGAAGGGGCCCATGCGAAGGGGGTGCCTGTGCTCGTTGATGGCTCACAAGCCGCCGCCCACATGCCGGTGAACGTGGCTGATCTTGGCTGTGATTTCTACGCGGTCACCGGCCACAAGCTCTATGGGCCCTCAGGTTCGGGCGCGATCTACATTCGCAAAGAGCGCATGGATGAAATGCGCCCCTTCATGGGAGGCGGCGATATGATCGGTGAGGTGACGCGCGATGCGATCACCTGGAACAAACCGCCCATGAAGTTTGAGGCGGGCACGCCGGGGATTGTCCAGCAGATCGGGCTTGGGGCGGCGCTCGATTATCTCATGGATCTCGGCATGGGCGAGGTGGCGCGCCATGAAGACACTTTGCGCGATTATACCCGAACGCGGCTCAGCGGGCTCAACTGGCTCAACGTGCAGGGCCAGTCTGCCGATAAAGCCGCGATCTTTTCGTTTACGATGAATGGCGCCGCCCATGCCCATGACATCAGCACCATTCTCGACAAGCGCGGCATCGCTGTGCGCGCGGGCCACCATTGTTGCCAACCTCTGCTCGATCACTTGGGTGAACCGGCCACTGCGCGCGCCTCTTTCGGCCTTTACAACACCACCCGAGAGGTGGATGCGCTCGTCGACGCGCTCGAGCTCTGCCACGATTTACTGGCGTAGCGGGGCGGGCAGGGCACGGCGCTCTATTTCCGTTGCGCCGTCCGCCGCCATCCTCTAGACCGCAGGCTCGAAAGGACCGTTAGCTCAGCTGGATAGAGCGCTGCCCTCCGAAGGCAGAGGCCAGAGGTTCGAATCCTCTACGGTCCGCCATAGCTCCCCCCGGTTCCTGATTTGCGGCTTAGCTGCGTGGCGATTGGCTTGGCGCGCGGCGCGCGGCGCTCCGGCACGCTGAAGGCCTGTTCGATCCCATGAAGACCCGTCATTTGATGCCCATATGACGCGCGCTTACTGCCAAAGGCGTGGAACCGGCGCGTTCAATACGTCGCCGACCGCTCCGCCCAGCCAGCGAAGATTTTCTCCAACATGACGACCACGTAGAAAAGGAGAATGCCCAAAGCCGCCAGAACGATGAGAACCGCGAACATCAGGGGATAATCGGCATTGAT
>JBCCTH010000267.1:0-3431 GCA_039198835.1 Pseudomonadota bacterium
CGCAAGACAGATGTGGATATCACCGCGAAGTCACTGAAAAAATACGGCTATGACGCGGCCGCGATCCATGGCGACCTGGAGCAATCGCACCGCATGAAAACGCTCGATGGCTTTCGCGACGGCAGCTTGAAGCTTCTGATCGCCTCTGACGTCGCCGCGCGGGGCCTTGATATCCCCAATGTGAGCCACGTGTTTAATTTCGACGTGCCCAGCCACGCTGAAGATTATGTGCATCGCATCGGGCGCACGGGGCGCGCAGGGCGCAGCGGGACCGCGATGATGATCTGCGTACCGCGCGACGAAAAGAACCTGGACGATATCGAACGCCTCGTGACCCACACGATCCCCAGGCTAGAAAACCCGTTGAAAGACGCCCCGCGAAAGCCGCGCGAGCGGGGTGAAAAAGATGCCGCGCACGTGCCTGAGCCCGATGCGCCCGCGCCAAAGCCAAAGCGCGCAGAGCCCAGCGAGCAAGACAGCTCAAAAGCCCGCTCTGGCCGGGGCCGCGGCCCCAGAAACGGGCGCCAAGACAGCGGGCGCGGCGCAAAAACGCCCATTGGCATGGGAGATCACCTGCCTGAATTCATCGCCAAGAGCTTTCAGGAACGGCTGGAAACCGAGGGCGTCAAAACCGCCGCCTGAGCCGGACGCTCAAGAGCCGATCAGCCCGCGCGCAAGGAGCGCAGAAAAAGGCCGAGCCCGCCAAAAAGCAGGACGAGGATCACCAGAAGATCAAAGATCGACATGCCGGTCATCTCGATCCGGATGTTGGCTATAACGCCTGCCACAAGCGCGATCACAGACCCGCCCGCCAAAAGCCAACCCGCCCAGTTGCGGCTATTGTAGAAGATCAGCGCGATCCCGAAAATGAACGGGATCAGCACCATCCCAGTGGTGACCTGAACACCGCCAAGGCGGAACACCCCCATCCCGAAGCCGAATGTCGGGCGCACCACGATGCCGTTCAACAAGAGATATCCGCCCGCGATCATCATCGCGAGACCCAGGAGAAAAAGGCCTGTCCCGCCCTCGCTACCGCCGGCCCCCATCAGCCAAGCCTCGATAGGACAATGGTGACTTCAGGCTTCTTGCCAAGCTCGGCCATCGCGGTGGCGCGCGTGATGCGGCGCAACTCGTCTTCGAGCTTACCGTCGTCTTTCAAGGTCCGCGCCGAGGCGCGCATCAGAAACTGCCCCAGATCCTCTTCAAGGATGTCGGCGAGCGGTGCATGGCTGCGCCCGGTTTCGGCGAGCCCCATGAATTCGCACCAGGGCTCGCCGACAGGTTCGTCATCTTCAAGGATCACGCTGACCATCACATGCCCGTTCAGCGCCATGCGGATCCTGTCGCGGATGACACCGTCAAGCGCGCCCACTTGCACCGAGCCATCAAGATAGGTGCGGCCGGTTTCGACATAATCGCAGATCCGCGGCGCATTGCCCGCAAAATCGACCATCGTCCCGTTGACGGCGATGAGGCTGACGCGACCAGCGGCCTGGGCCAGCCTCGCATGCTCTCTCAAATGGCGGTGCTCGCCATGCATGGGGATCACGCTTTGCGGATCAAGGAGCCCATGCAGCCGCTCAAGATCAGGGCGATTGGCATGACCCGAGACATGATAGAGCCCCGAACTGTCATCAACAACATCGACCCCCATCTCACTGAATTGATTGATGATCCGGATCACCCCGCGTTCATTGCCCGGTATCGTCTTCGACGAGAATAAAAAGAGATCGCCTTCTTTCATCGTGAGCCCGCGATATTTGCCATGGGCCAATTGCGCCGATGCCGCCCGCCGCTCCCCCTGAGAGCCGGTGACCAAGAGCATCAAATTTCCACGCGGGATATCAAGCGCGTCTTCGGCTGTCACAGTCGCGGGGAAATCATCAAGAACCCCGCTTTCCAGCCCGGCTTCCACCATCCGGCGCATCGCGCGCCCCAAAAGACAGATCGAGCGCCCGGCCCGCATGGCCGCCTCGGCGAGCGTTTTGACCCGCGCGATGTTAGAGGCAAATGTGGTCGCGACGACCATGCCTGTCGCGCCGGCAACGAGCCTTTCAATCTCCGGGCCAACGCTCGCCTCTGACCGGCCAGCATGGTGCGAGAAAACATTGGTGGAATCGCAGATCAGCGCGCGCAACCCGCCTTTTGCGATTTCCTCAAACAGCGCAGGGTCGAAGGGCTCGCCCACGCCGGGCGCTTCATCGAGCTTGAAGTCCCCGGAATGAAAGACGCGCCCTGCGGGGGTTTCGATCAAAAGGCCCGAGCTTTCGGGAATGGAATGGGAAACCGGCACGAAACTCACACGGAACGGGCCGGCCTCGACTGCATCGGGGTATTTCGACATAACCGTGACCGCATTTTCCGCCACGCCGAATTCATCGAGCTTCCGGCGCGCGATATTTGCTGTGAAGGTGCGGGCATAGATCGGCGCACCAAGCTTTTCGAATGTGTGGCCCACCGCGCCGACATGATCTTCATGGGCGTGGGTGATAAAGATGCCATCAATGCGCTCGCGCCGTGCCACAAGCCATTCGATATCAGGCAAAATCAGGTCAACGCCGGGGGTGCCGTCCATATCAGGGAAGGTCACGCCAAGATCGACGACGATGAGCCTTTCCTGATCTTCCGGGCCGTAGCCATAGACATAGCAATTCATGCCAACTTCCCCCGCGCCACCAAGGGGGAGGTATATTAGTCGTTCGCTCACGCTGCTTCCTTATTGTGGCGATGTATCACGGTCAGACCGTGCATCGTGAGATCATCCTCAAACACATCAAATAGCGCATCGGCTTGCTCAAACAACGGCGCAAGCCCGCCTGTTGCCACGACTTTCATCGCTTGCATGCGTTCTGCCTTGATCCGCGCGGTAATCTCCTTGATCAGTCCGACATAGCCCCAAAATACGCCCGATTGCATGCATGCGACGGTGTTTGTCCCCACGACCCTCTGAGGCTTTGTGATATCGACATGGGGCAGAGCGGCAGCGGCCATGTGCAACGCTTCCAGCGAAAGGTTCACGCCGGGTGAAATGACCCCGCCAACATAAGCGCCATCGCGTGCGACAACGTCGAACGTCGTTGCCGTGCCGAAATCGACCACAACCAAGTCGCCGCCATAGCGGTCATAGCCCGCCACCGTGTTCACCAACCGGTCGGGGCCAACTTGCGTGCCCGCATCGACGCGCACATCCACCGGCAGCAGGCAATCGGGCTTGCCGACTACATAAGGCCGCGTCCCAAAGTACCGATCCGCCAGAACGCGCAGGTTGAACACCACGCGCGGCACCGTTGAGCTGATGATGACGTGGTTAATATCCCGCTCGATCTTCTGGAACGCCTTCAGCGTTGAGAGCCAGACATAATATTCGTCCGCCGTCCGTTGGTGCTGGGTCGCCATGCGCCAGGAGGCGACGAAGGCCTCCCCGTCCC
>JBCCTH010000268.1:0-3421 GCA_039198835.1 Pseudomonadota bacterium
ATTGGGCGATCATCGGCGCGAGCGTGCGGCCCGAAGACGAGGCGCACCGCCAGCGCCTTCTCGCACAGAATTGCCTGAGCACGCTCATCGAGCTTGATCCCACGCACACCTCCGCAGAGATCGTGGGGTCGATGATCGGCTTTGTGCCGATCGAGCCAGGCCATCGCGCGCTCATCCGCCAGATGGCGGATCCCGCGATCCGCATCGTTTCGATGACCGTGACCGAAGGTGGCTATTTTCTCAATCCGGCCACCAAGAGCTTTGATCCTTCCCACGAAGATATCGTCCATGACGCGCAAGCGCTCCACGCGCCGCGCACGGCATTTGGCGCGATCCTGGCCGCACTCAAGATCAGGCGCGATGCAAATGCGGGGCCTTTCACGTGCCAGAGTTGCGATAATCTCCCCGGCAATGGCGCGATCTTGCGCGAGGTTGTCATCGGGCTGGCAAAGCTCGCCGATCCCGGCCTTGCCGAATGGGTCGAGGAGACAGTGAGCTTTCCCAATTCCATGGTCGATTGCATCGTTCCGGCCACAGGCCCTGGCGAGCGCGCGCTCGCAGAAAGCATGGGCGTGGCCGATCAAGCGCCGGTCACCCATGAGAACTTTCGCCAATGGGTCATCGAGGATGATTTCTGCGCCGGGCGCCCCCCGCTCGAGAAGGCCGGAGTGACGTTTTCTCGAAGCGTGCATGCTTTCGAGGCGATGAAACTGCGCATCCTTAACGGCGGTCACCAGATCATCGCGGCTCCGGGTGAGCTATTGGGCTGTGAGACGATTGCCGAAACCATGCAGGAAGCGCCGATCAAGGCGCTCTTTCGCAAGGTCGCGCTGCGTGAAATCGCGCCGCATCTGCACGATATTCCCGGGTCTTCGCCTTCCGATTACGTCGATCTTGTCGAGAGCCGTTTCGCCAATCCCGCCATCCATGACACCGTGCGCCGCGTGGCCTTCGATGGCGCGTCCCGGCATACGGGCGCGGTCTTGCCTGTCATCCGTGATGCGGTCGCCTTGGATGCGCCGTTTGAAGGCCTCATGCTGAGCCAGGCGCTCTGGTCGCATATGTGCGCGGGGACGCGCGAGAACGGCAGCGCCATCGCACCCAATGACCCGCTCTGGGAAAGCCTCACCACGGCCGCGCGCGCGGCGCAAAGCGATCCGCAAGCCTGGCTGGCCCAGCGCGAGATTTACGGCGCGCTCGCCGACGTGCCGCGCGTGCGCGAGAGTTTTGGAAAATGGCTCACACGCCTCCATCGCATCGGCATCCGCCAAACGCTCAACAGCTATCTGGAACATTGAAGCCCGCTCCTTCTTCGCGGGCACGCGGCGCGCCTTCTAACGGTGGTCTCGGGCTTTAACGGCTGATAGGCACATGGTCTGCGAAAGCGCTAAAAGCCGCGCGCCAGTTTACGAAAGAAGTGAACCTCAGCCGATGCCCAGCCTTCCCGATTTCCGCCTGGAGACACATTTTTCGAAATGGGAGTTCAAAGCCCGCTTCCACATGACAGCATCTGACGCCGAAAGCCTTTCGCTGCATGAGCTCCTCGCGCTCGCGACACCCGAGGAGCGCGAAGAGTTTGAAAGCATGGGGCTCGGCTATACCGAGACCTTCGGCGCTCCCGATCTGAGAGCCGCGATTGCCGGGCTTTATGGCGGGATTGGGGCCGACGATGTGCTTTGCTTTGCAGGCGCAAGCGAAGGCATTTTCGCCGCCAACCAGGCGATCCTTGAAGCCGACAGCCACGCGATTGTCGTCACGCCCAATTACCAAAGCCATGAAACCTTGCCGCTCTCGATCTGCGCGGCAAGCGCGGTTCCGCTGGATGCCTCTGAAAACTGGCAACTCGATATCGACCGTGTCCGCGCGGCGATCTTGCCGAATACCAAACTCGTGACGATCAATTTCCCCCATAATCCAACGGGTGCCATTCTTTCGCCGGATCGCTATGAGGCGCTGATCGACCTGTGCCGACACCACGGCATCTATATCCTCCATGATGAAATTTTTCGGGGTCTTGGCCCAAGCGGATGCGCTCATCTGCCCCCCGTTGCCGAGGTATATGAGCGCGGGCTCTCGCTGGGTGTGATGTCGAAGTCTTATGGCCTTCCCGGCTTGCGCATCGGTTGGATCGCCTGCCAGGATCGCGCGCTGCTTTCGCGCATGGAACGGCTCAAACACTATCTTTCGATCTGCAATTCCGGCCCGAGCGAGCGCCTCGCCAAAATCGCGCTGGCGCATGGGGATGCGATCCTCGCGCGCAACTGCGCCATCGTCGATGAGAACATGGTCAAATGGGAGAGCTTTTTCGCCCGCCATAACGCGCTCTTCGAGTGGCAAAGGCCCGATGGCGCCTGCATGGCCTTCCCGCGCTATCTCGGCGCTGAGGGGGTCGAAACGTTTTGCCAAACGCTCGTCGAAGAGAGCGGCGTTTTGCTTTTGCCCGGCAGCATCTATCGCTCTGAGATTTCTGAGACCCCGAGCGACAGGTTCCGCATCGGGCTGGGCCGCAAAGGGCTCGAGGCGGGGCTCGCCGCCATGGAGGCCCATTTAGAGCGCGCCCAAGCGCCCTGACTTAAAGCGGCCCCGTGCGAAAGAGCCAAACCTTGAGCCCGCCATGGTCGATCGGCGCGCCTTTGGGCTCGAAGGGCAGCCCGGTGGCCTGAGCGAGGCGCGCCTCGCTCGTGACGATGCCAACCCGCCAGCCTTTGAACCGCGTCTTGAGCGCCTCACCGAGCGTCGCGTAAAGCCCCACGAGCGCCTTGGCATCGCCGATCCGCGCGCCATAGGGCGGATTGCACAGCACAAGCCCCGGTTCCGCGCGCGGTGGCGCAAGATCAGAAAGCGCGCGGCGCTCGAAATAACAGGCAACGCCCGCCGCCTTGGCGTTTTTGCGGGCGGCGCGGATCGCGCCGTCATCGCGGTCATAGCCGAAGATCGGCGCTTGATGCGCGTCAGGGCCCTGTGAAGGCCGCGAAAAGCGCGCGGGGTTGAAGCTCGGCAAGCGCTCAAAAGCAAAGCTGCGGTTGCGGCCCGGCGCAAAACCCGCCGCGATTTCCGCAGCCTCAATGGGGATCGTGCCCGAACCGCAGGTCGGGTCGATGACCGGCTCCCCGGGCCGATAATCGCAGGCGCGCAAGAAGAGCGCGGCCATGGTCTCGCGCAGCGGGGCTTTGCCGGTGGCTGTTTTGTATCCGCGTTTGTGAAGCGGAGCGCCGGAGCTGTCCACGCTCACCCGGCAGATATCTTTTTCAATGCGTATCTTCAGCGTCAGCGCGGCCTGAGCGCTCACCGGGATCGACGCGCCCCGCAAGGCGCGCATGTTGGCCCCGCGCGAGCCTGTGAGGCTCGATATCACGTGCCGCAAATCGCGCATTGCCCATGCGGGCGCAGCGGCGAGCAAGCTTGAGCGCGCCTTGCGGGG
>JBCCTH010000269.1:0-3392 GCA_039198835.1 Pseudomonadota bacterium
CGGCGGTCTTTGTGGGCTTTGCGGGCGTGCTTATCGTGCAGCGCCCCGGCACCGAAGCGTTTCAGCCCGCCTCCCTTTTGCCCGTTATCGCGGCTGTCTGCTATGCGGGCCTCCACATGATGACCCGTTTCATCGGCAAGACCGAAAGCGCGGCCACGATGACGCTCTACATCCAGCTCACCTTCATCGCGGTTTGCATTCTCTTCGGGCTGACCGTGGGCGACGGGCGCTTCGCAGACCAATCAAACCCCTCCTTGGCCTTTCTTTTCCGCGCCTGGACCTGGCCGGATGCCGCCGATTACTGGCTCTTTTTGCTGATCGGCTTTGCCACCGGCTTTGGCGGATTTCTCATCAGCCAGGCCTACCGTGTCGCCGAGGCCGCGATTGTCGCGCCTTTTGAATATCTCGCGCTCCCGATCGCCGTGTTTGTGGGTTACACGCTCTTCGGCGAAGCGCCTGATGCGATGACCTATCTTGGGATTGCGCTGATCCTTGGGTCAGGGCTCTTTATCATCTGGCGCGAGGCAAGGGCGGCGGAAGTGGTTGACGTCCCCCGCGTGCGACGCTGAGGTATGACCGTGATTGATGCAGTGATCTTTGACATCGGCAATGTGCTCATCGAGTGGCAGCCGGAAAACTATTATGACCGTGTCTATGGGCGCGCGCGGCGGGAAGCGCTGTTCGCGGCCGTGGACCTTCATGAGATGAACCTGCGGGTGGATAAAGGCGAACCCTTCAAGGAGACGATTTATGAAGTGGCCGACGCCAATCCCGCATGGGCGAAGGAGATCCGCGATTGGCATGACAATTGGATCGACCTCGCCCAACCCAGGATCGAAAGATCGATCCGCCTGTTGCGCGCCTTGCGGGCAAAATCCATCCCCGTTTTCGCGCTGACGAATTTCGGGGTTGAGAGCTTTGCCTATGCCCAAACGCAGTTCGACGTGCTCAATGAGTTCGACCGGGAATATGTCTCGGGGCGTATGCGCTTGGTGAAGCCCGATGCTGAAATCTACCGTCAGGTCGAGGCCGATTGCGGCATCGCCCCGGGCGCGCTTCTTTTCACAGATGACCGCGCGGATAACATCGCCGCGGCCGCAGCGCGCGGCTGGCAAACGCACCTTTTCGAGGGGCCAGAGGGCTGGGCCGATAGGCTCGTCACAGAAGGGCTTCTCACCGCCGGGGAGGCGCAATGACAGCCGCCTTTATCGGGTTTGAAGAAGGCGAAGCAAAGCTTGACTGGCTGGGCCTGGCCGACGCGCTCGAAAGCGGGCATGCCCTGCCCAAGGGCAGCATCGAAGACAGCTTCCTTTATCGCGGGCCGGATACGATCCTGAGCCGGGCCGCCTGGGTCGACGGGCTCGGCGCGCTGGTGAAAACGGCCACGGTCTTTCCCGACAATCCGGCAAAGGGCCGCCCGATGATTGGTGGCGCGGTCACGTTCTTTGATGATGCCACGGGCGCGTTGGCGGCTGTCATAGATTTCACGCTCGTCACGAAATGGAAGACGGCCGCCGATAGTCTGCTCGCGGCCCGCAAGCTCGCGGCCAGGTCAAACCAGATCCTGATCGTCGGCGCGGGGACAGTGGGCCATTCCGTGCGCCATGCCTTCGGCGCGGCATTCCCCGGCGCGGCGTTCGAAGTCTGGAACAGGAATGGCGCCAGGGCCGAAGCGTTCGCGGCGACATATCCCCAGACAACCGCCACGGGCGATCTTGAGGCTGCGGTGCGCCGCGCCGACATTATCATCGGCGCAACGATGGCCACCGAGCCCTGGCTCAAGGGCGTGTGGCTCAGGCCCGGCCAACATGTCAATCTCATCGGTGCCTATCGCCCAGATATGCGCGAGGCTGACGATGCCGCCCTGACCCGGTCAAAAGTCTTTGTAGACAGCTACGATACGACCTTGGGCCATATCGGTGAGCTCAAGATCCCGCTCGAAGTGGGCACAATCACACGAGATCATATCTTGGCCGATTACTACAATATCGCGCGCTTCAGGCCTGAGCCCGATGGCATCACCTTTTTCAAGAATGGCGGCGGCGCGCATCTCGATCTCATGACGGCGCGCTTCATCCTGGATCGGTTCAATCATGATCACTGAGCGCGATATCGACGCCTTTCAGCGCGATGGCGCTCTTGTGGTGCGCGGCGTCTTCGAGCCATGGCTCGAGATCATGGAAGACGCCGTGGCGGCGAACATGGCCGATCCCGGGCCCTATGCCAGCGAGAATGCTGTCACCGAGGGCCGCTTTTTCGATGATTACTGCAACTGGCAACGCTTGCCCGCGATGGAGCACCTCGTGCGGGAAAGCCCGGCAGGGGCGCTCGCGGCAAAAGCGATGCGCTCGACGTCGGCGCAGTTCTTCCATGACCATGTGCTCGTCAAAGAGGGCGGAACGCCGAAAGCCACGCCCTGGCATCAAGATGGCCCCTATTACTTCGTGGAAGGGGAGCAGACCGTAAGCATATGGATGCCCCTTGATCCGGTGAGCGATGCATCGCTGCGCTTTATCGCCGGGTCGCATCTGTGGCAGAAACCCGTGCGCCCGGTGAGTTGGGCCGACAATTCCGATTTCTATGACGGCGACCATGACTGGATCGACGTGCCCGATCCAGACAGCGCTGACACGCTCGATCACACCATCCTCGAATGGCCGATGGCACCGGGCGATGCAGTCTTGTTTCATTACCGCACCGTGCATGGTGCGCGCGGCAATCCCGGCAAGGCAAGGCGGCGAGCGCTCTCGTTGCGATGGGTGGGCGATGATGCAAGATATGTCGAACGACCGGGGCGCACATCGCCGCCTTTTCCGGGCCATGGGATGAAGGCGGGCGAGCGGCTCAGGGGCGACTGGTTCCCCGAAATCTGGCAGGCGGGGCCATGAACTAGCCCAGCATCTGCCCGGCAATGACGAATACAGCCATGCCAACGCCCATCGTCGCGAGAATTTGGCGGGTGAGGATTGCCGTCACCAGCGCGGCCAGCGCGGCGATAATTTCGGCGACACCGCCATCGGCCAGAGCGCTGGCAACAAGGGCCGTCATCAGGCAGCCTGGAAAGACTTCAAGCAAACGCCGCCAGAAGGGCCGCGCCATCATCGCGGCCCCCGCGAGATAGCCGACAAGCCGGAGCGTGACAGTCGAACCCGCCAGAAGAGCGATAAGCAGCCAGTGATCAACGCTCATCGCGATTCACCAAAAAATCGACCGCGACACCACCCAAAGCGCCCAGCACAAGCCCGACAGCCGTCGGCAGCCCGAACTTGATCAGGAGGATCGTGATGCAAAAAGCCGCAAGCCAGGGCAAAAGCGCGGCGGGGCCGGGCCAGAGAGCCCGCGCGATGGCGATGAAGGCCGCGGTAAACGCGAACCCGATGCCGAAGCGCTCC
>JBCCTH010000270.1:0-3389 GCA_039198835.1 Pseudomonadota bacterium
GTTCTGCTCAGGGTCGAGCACTTCGAGCATGGCCGATGCCGGATCTCCACGGAAATCCTGGCCCATCTTGTCGATCTCGTCGAGCAGGATCAGCGGGTTGGTCGTTTTGGCCTTCTTCAGCGCCTGAATGATCTTTCCGGGCATCGAGCCGATATAAGTCCGCCGGTGGCCGCGGATCTCGCTCTCATCGCGCACCCCGCCCAGCGAAATGCGGATAAATTCGCGCCCCGTGGCCTTCGCGACCGATTTCCCGAGCGATGTCTTGCCCACGCCCGGCGGCCCCACAAGGCACATGATCGGCCCTTTGAGCTTCTTGGAGCGCTGTTGCACCGCGAGATATTCAACGATCCGCTCTTTGACTTTCTCAAGGCCATAATGATCGTCATCGAGCACTTTCTGCGCGCGACCGAGGTCTTTCTTGACGCGCGATTTCACGCCCCAGGGGATGCTGAGCATCCAATCGAGATAGTTGCGCACGACAGTGGCTTCCGCCGACATCGGCGACATGTTCTTGAGCTTTTTCAGCTCTGCTTCGGCCTTTTCCGCGGCCTCTTTCGAGAGCTTCGTGTTCGCGATGCGCTCTTCAAGCTCGGCGACCTCTCCGGTGCCTTCCTCGCCGTCGCCCAGTTCCTTCTGAATGGCCTTCATCTGCTCATTCAGGTAGTATTCACGCTGGGTGCGCTCCATCTGGGATTTCACGCGCGTCTTGATCTTTTTCTCGACCTGCATGACGCTCATTTCGCCTTGCATGAGGCCAAAGACCTTCTCAAGCCGCTCACTCACTGAAAGCGTCTCGAGAAGCTCCTGCTTTTGATGGACCTCGATGCCCAGATGGCCCGACACGAGGTCGGCAAGCTTGGCGGGTTCGCGGGTATCAGAGACCGCCGTGAGCGCCTCTTCGGGGATGTTCTTTTTGACCTTCGCGTAGCGCTCAAATTCCTTTGCCACCGATCTTACGAGCGCGGTCGTCGCTTCGCGATCACCGGGCATCTCAGTGAGATATTCCGCCGATGCCTCAAAGAATGCGTCATTCTCGATATAATCGGCGATGCGCACGCGCGCGCGGCCTTCGACGAGCACTTTGACAGTCCCATCCGGCAATTTGAGAAGCTGGAGCACGTTGGCGAGCACCCCTGCCTTGTAGATCCCCGCGCTCGAGGGTTCATCTTCGCTGGGGTCTACCTGGCTCGACAAAAGGATCTGTTTGTCTTCGCGCATCACCGCTTCAAGCGCGCGCACGGATTTATCGCGCCCCACAAAGAGCGGCACGATCATATGGGGGAAAACGACGATGTCGCGCAACGGCAACACAGGATAGGAGGGCGCTAAAGGCTCTTGCATCTTAATTATCCTTTTTTGCTGGCAAAGATATCTGGCCCCATTGCGGCGGCGCAAACTCTTCCCGATGAACTTGGGAGCTAGGGTGCCCCATGCGCGCTTTCAACGGCGCGTCACTGCTTGGCGCGCAGTCTGCATGTTCCGCATGCCCCTCGCAAGTCCGCTTTGGCGAGGAAATCACACCATTGGCAAACGGTGTGTTTACGGCCCTCGCATCCCGTCGCGTGGCACCCTGCCCCGTGTTGCTGCCGGTTTCAGAAAAGCGGCAGAAAGGCGCTCAAAGGGCGGGCTTTTGCGGTGTTCTCCCCTCTCGCCCCTTTAAGAGCGGACACCATCACGCCAAGAAGGTTCCCATGCGTTTTTGCCAGCCCGCGCTTTTTTTGGCCGCCTCTCTGAGCATCTGTGCCTGCGCCCCCCGCGCGCCCGTCACCGAGCCCGCGGTTTCGATCGCCTTTGCCTCCCCCGCGCGGGAGGCAGCCGCCACATCCTTTGACACAGTAACGATCCGCGCGCGTCTCGTTGAAGGGGATATGCGCGGTGAGTTGAGGGGCGCGCCCTGCCGCATTCAGGGGCCTGGCTATGACGCGCGGTTTGTAACGCCCGCGATCCTCAACTTGCCCGTTTTTGGCAATGACGCGCCCGCCCTGGCGCTATCGTGCCGCTACGAGAACGAAACGCGCAGCCTGACGCTGCGCGCCGTGAACCTGAGCGAAAAGGCCCGCCGTGACGCGCGCCGCGAGGCGCTTGACGACATCAGAGAAGATGGCGGGGGCTTGGCAGTGATCGTCACGCTGGGCCTGCCACGCCGCGATGCACCCGGCTTCGACGCATTCGATTACCCCGATCAAAGCATCACATTCCGCCGCGCGCCTCAATGATGGCCCGCAACGCGGTGCCGCGCCCTTGGCAACGCGCACTCGGCCCTAAATTCCGTGGCAAAGCACGACGCAACCACAGGATCCACGATGGAAAGTCTCGCCCTTCTCGCCACCGCCATCCTCCTCGGGGGCATGACATTTTACAGCTTCGGCTTCGCTCCCGTGCTCTTCAAGCAGCTGCCCATCGACCAAGTGCGCCCGCTCCTGCGCGGCACCTTCCCTTATTACTACGCCGCCGTGATCGCTTTAAGCGCGGTTTGTGTCCCGCTCGCATGGATGCAAAGCGCGATGGCGGGTCTTTTGATGCTCGCAATCGCGCTCAGCACGCTCTATGCGCGGCAGCTTCTCATGTACCAGATCAATGCCGCCGCCGATGCCAAAGACAATAAAGCCTTCGGCCGCCTGCACGGGCTGAGCGTGGTGATCCAACTGATCCAACTCGGCCTCGCTGGCTGGGCTCTGCTCTTGCTGTGACGCCGGGATGCCTCCGGCGGGAGTATTTATGGAAAAATGAAGGAGGGGCTTCAGGTGATTAGATTGGGGTCATCGGCGCGCGTTGATTGGATTCGGGCGGGCGGGTGCGACTTTGCGGAGCAAAGAGCGGCCAAGCCGCCCGATACATCTAGAGGCGCTCGATATCGCCCTGGGCGCGGGTCTCGTGAAAATCAGCTTCCCAGGCCTCGAATGTGCCTGAGGCGATGGCCGCGCGCATGCCAGCCATGATTTCCTGAAAATAGTGGAGGTTATGCCAGGTCAGAAGCATCCCCGAGATCATCTCACCGGCTCGAAAGACATGGTGGAGATAGGCTCGGCTGTAGTTCGAACAGGCCGGGCACGTGCAGTCTTCATCGAGCGGGCGCGGGTCATCTGCGTGTCGCGCGTTCTTGATATTGACCACCCCGCGGCGCGTAAACGCTTGCCCGGTGCGCCCGGATCGCGATGGCAGCACACAATCCATCATGTCGATGCCCCGCTTTACAGCGCCGACGATATCATCAGGCTTGCCCACCCCCATCAGATAGCGCGGTTTGTCGGCGGGAAGCTGTTCAGGCGCATAGTCCAAGACCGTTGACCAGTTGAGAACTGCGATCCTGGATGAGTATGAGGTTGAAGACGAGGTTTGCGATCGCGACCTCACAGCCCTACTCCAAGCCTTAGTAGAACAAAACTTGA
>JBCCTH010000271.1:0-3329 GCA_039198835.1 Pseudomonadota bacterium
CGGCTGCGTTCACAACCAGGATCGCGCCGTCCATCTGCGCGGCACCCGTGATCATGTTCTTGACGTAGTCAGCATGGCCCGGGCAATCGACATGCGCGTAGTGGCGCGCGTCGGTCTCGTATTCCACATGCGCCGTCGAGATCGTGATGCCCCGCGCCTTCTCTTCCGGCGCGCCGTCAATCTCGTCATAGGCCTTGAAGTCGCCAAACTGCTTCGTGATCGCAGCCGTCAACGTCGTCTTGCCGTGATCAACGTGACCGATCGTGCCGATGTTAACATGCGGCTTCGTCCGCTCGAACTTTTCCTTTGCCATGTGTTCCTGGCGCCTCTTCCTGGAGGGCTTGGCACCGCATAACGATGTGCAGCAAATCAGCCCAGATTTCGATGGGCGGGCATCTATTTCGCGCGCCGGAGAAAATCAACCTGCTATTCGATCTCAATCGCCTCGGATGTCAGGCCAACCGCGCCTTCGAGGGCTTCGGGCACGGGCTCTGACGGCCCCGTAGCGGTCTCGGCAACGATCTCAGGGGCTGTCTCAGAGGCGATCTCGGCAGCGATCTCAGCGGGGATCACCCCATCTTCATAAAACCAGGGTTGCGTGCGCATCCAGCGCTCCACACGGACCGCCGCATTGGTCGCAAGGCTCGCCATCTGCTGCTCTTTGCTGCGCGTCAGTCCCGATCCAACGAATGTCGCCGGCGAGGCTTCCTCAAGGACGGTAAATTGCTCGGGCTCTTCGGTCAGCGTGGTTTGGGTGCTGTCATCGATGACCATCACCGAAAAGATCAGCACTGATTTCGGCGATAAAACAACGGGGATCCCTGGCGGCGCGAGCAGGTAGCCTTCTGTGATCACGCCCAGGTGATAAAAGCTCTCGCCTTCATAGGGCGCAAAGCGCGGCTGAAAGGCGGCCTCCATCGCCGCGTTCCATTCCTCCGCGCTCGCCTCGCGCGAAACGGGCGCTTTGGTGAGGTTGGGCGACGCGGTGGGCACCAGAAACCCCAATCTGAAATCGCCGATAGGGTCTGGATTTTCCTCAATCGCGGGCACACCGCAGCCCGCCAGGCCAAAACACACCGCAAAGACCGATAGAATGCGCCGCATCCCTCACCCCTCTTTCTGAGCATCCAGGCGATCCGGGCAACCCCAGATAACCTCAAACGACCCCACAACCCGACACGACCCGACAAGACCCCACACGACCCCGGGGCGGTTTAGCGGAGCGCCGCTTGCGCGTCCATCACCTCTCGCAGACCCGCCCGAGCGCTTGCCACTCGGCATTACTCAGGATGGGCCTATACTTGCCATCCTCCGGGGTCGCCGCGCGCGCCGCCGCGATCCGGTCTTCCATCGCAGGATGCGAGAGAAAATGCGCCACGATGGCGGGCGCATCTCCATATTCCGCCCGCAGCCGCTCAAAGAACGCGGCCATGGCATCTGGGCGCACACCCGCCTCCAGAAGCACGCGGTGCGAATAGGCATCGGCGGCGGCTTCCGCCTCCTGCGTGTAATCGGCCTGAATGAGACGGTTGGTCAGAAACAGAACGACAGCGCCCCCCGCGAAATCGCCCAGGAGCAACCCGAGCACACCAGCCGAGCCCACCGACCTGAGTGCGATGCGCGAGGGATCGCGCGCCGCGACATGCCCCACTTCATGGGCATAAACGGCGGCGATCTCTTCGGCGCTTTGAGCCTCTTCAATGAGCCCGCGCATGAAAACGATGATCCCGCCGGGCAGCGCGAACGCATTCACCATCTCATGATCGAGGACATAGACCAGAAGATCTTCCTCGACGGGCGGCTCCGGGAAAAGCCGCGCGCCCATGGCCGCGAGGGCCGCCATGCCATCGCTTTCTTCGCAAAAGGAAACCGGGTTCATGCCGCTCTGATCGAGCGCGCCGCGCAAATCTTCAAGAACGGTCTCGCCCAGGGCCCGCTTCCCCGAGGCGGGCAAGAGCCCGGCCAGATTATCGGCCAGGAAAGGGATGAAGACAAAGACCATCAATGCGACGGCGGCGATGGCCCCGCCCCCCCACAAGACGAGGCGGCGCTTGCCCTCCACCGGGGGCGCGCGCTCCATCTCGCGGGCGCGCGCGGCGGCAATGGCCTTGTCTTCGTCAGCGCTCAATATCAGCCGCGCAAGAGGATCATCGCGCAAACGCAGGATCATCAGGTCATCTTGCGCCTGATCACGCAAGCGCCGGATATCATCGAGCCCCCAGAAAACGGGCGCGTCTCCCTCGAAAGAGATCACAAGCGCCTCGCGCGCCTCATCGATTTCAAGGCTTGCCTTGCGCGGCGCGGCGCTTTGACCATCCAGAAAGATCCCCTTGCCCGCAAAAGCTTCTGGCTGCGCGCCGATCTTGATCACAGTCATATCGCGGCCCCCACATCAAGCGCCTCTGCAAAGCCGCCCGCCTCCCGGCTCTCATCGCGCGCGCGTTGCGCGATATCAGCGAGATGCCCCGTCCCGCCCAGACGCATCGTTTCAGCATAATGGCGCCATGTCGGCAGGTTCAGAAAAAGATGCGTGAACGTGTTCCAGATCAAAAAGAGCGTGAAGTAAAAGAGCGCGACAATCGCAAAAGGCACCCAGCGCGGCAGACCCTGAAAGAGGCCACTGAAGTCTGAAAAATCATCACCCGAAGCCAGGGAAGAAAAATCAGCATTGCTTGACGCCGCAATGGCCACCAGGACCAGCACAGCGAAAAAGACGACGATCACCGTGCCGAAGTAACGCGCCAAATTGCCTGAAATCACAATCCAGAGCATGCGCCCGACGCGGGGCGCGGGCGCGAGCCGCACATCGCCAACCCCGAGCGCTCCGATCAGAGCGCGGCGTCCCTCAACGCTGTAATGCACAAGCCCGTAAAAAAGCCAGGGCACCGAGATGAGCAGCATGCGCCAGAAGGGCGTGAGCGGGTCGAGCGTCTCGGGCGTTTCGGCTTCGAGCGCGGCCACAAACGCGCCCACATCGCCCGCCGAGATCGCCAGGCAGCCCAGGGTCAAAACACCTCCGATCAGCACATGAACGAAGGCGGGATAGAGCATGAGAGCATCGCCGCCCTGCGCCATCTTTTGAGTGCCGAAATAGGTGCGATCATGGCGATAGCGGGCGAGCGACCAACGCAAGCGCGGATGCCAGGCGCCCAGTGTCAAAAGCGTCAGCCCCCAATGCCAGCACGCGCGCAAGGCATAGCCCCAAGCCCCTGGCGCGAGACCAAAGCGCAGACCCATCCACCTTGTGCGCGCCAGCAAATAGCGCTGCGCGCGATAGGATGCGAAAAACCAGATCGGGATCACCCCCACGAATGTCAGCGCATAGCCCA
>JBCCTH010000272.1:0-3322 GCA_039198835.1 Pseudomonadota bacterium
AGAGTGTCGAGATGATCGTGAAGGCAGAGCCTTCAAGCCACACAAACCCGATGCGCGTGACGGAAGGGCCCCCTGTTTGCGGGTCGATGACCGCGAGCGCCGCATGCGTTTCGGCCAAGAGCCGCGCTGTGATGGCTCTGGACTCGTCATCAAGCGGGCGGAATGGGTCTGTCTTTTCCATGGGGCTATGCTGCGCCTAACGGGGCCCATGTCAATGAATTGCGGGGGCGCTTCACGCGCTCGCGGACGGGGCGCATGCGTTGAAATCGAGCGCTGGTTCGGCTGCGTCCCGCAACGAAAAGCTCTCGGTGACATTGCCCAAGCGCGCCTGAGCACTGCCGCCGGCGACCATCCCCGCGATCACATTGCCAAAGCCGCGATCCTCGACTGTCAGTGACAGGCCATCGCCGCTGAGCGTGTGCCGGTTCGTTGAGATTGTCGGGCCCTGCGAGAACGCAATCGAAAAGACGGGTGCCTGCGGCCAGGGCACCTGGCGCGTCAAAGTGATGGAGTAAAGCGGTGCCACTGGATCATGGGTGAGTTCGATCTTGAGCCCGTCTTGTTCGTCGCTCAGCAGACAGGGGGCCCCGGGGGAGAAGTCCCATGCATGGAGAGGGCTGGCGATGAGGCAGAATAAAAATATGCGCATGCATTGGAAGTAGGTCTCTGGCGCTATCTGTCTGCCATGCTCAAGGAAGAAAATGTTCAATCTTATCCGCGGCCGCCGCTGCTCGAGCCTGCGCCCCATCACATTCTCGTCGAGGCGGGGGGGCACACCATCATCGACACGCGCGCGGCCTGGCGGGTTTGTGAAACGCATCATGCCCCGACCTATTATTTCGCGCCTGCGGAGATCAGAGCGGATCTGATCGCCGCCCCGGGCAGGTCCTGGTGCGAATGGAAGGGACAGGCCGCTTATTGGTCGCTCAAAATCGGAGAGACCCTTCTGCCGCGTGTGGCATGGAGTTATCCCCGCCCCACTGCCGCGTTCACGGACATCAAAGATTTTATCGCGATCTACCCGGCGGTGCTCGACCGCGCGCGCGTTGACGGGCGCGAGGTTACGGCGCAGCCCGGCGATTTTTACGGCGGATGGGTCACCGACAATCTGACGGGGATCGTCAAAGGAGCGCCGGGCACAAGGCATTGGTGAGTTGACGCAGATCAACGCGCGCGCTCTCGCGCCATGGCACAAAGGGCATCATGGTTGAGAGGAGCATCCAATGTACACAAACATCCTGGTGCCGGTGTCTTTCGAGGAAGATCGCAATGTGAAGGCCGCGCTTGAGGTGGCGCAGGCTTTGGGGTCCGCTGGCAGAAAAATCACCTGTGTTCATGTCGTCGAGCAATTGCCCGTCTACGCCACGGAGTTCGTGCCTGCCGCGCATATGGAAACCGCCCGGAGCGAGCTCAACGCATCGCTCCAAAGCCTGGTGGCGGACATCGATAACGCGCATGCCGTGGTGATTGATGGCAGCGCCGCCAACGCGATCTTGCAGTTCGCCGAAACCCACGGCGCCGATCTCATCATCATGGCCAGCCACCGCCCAGGCATGGCTGACTACCTTCTTGGATCGACGGCGGCGCGCGTTGTGCGCCACGCGACATGCGCAGTTCACGTGATCCGCTGAGCCAAGCTTTTGACGCGCTGCCTTTTCGATGGGCAGAGCCACGTTTGCGCGGGGCTCTGCGCCTGCCTCGGCCTGCGCGCGCTTGACTTGCGATGCCCGCGCCGCATGCTTTGAAGCCTATAAAGAGGAGAAGACAATGAAAGCACTAAAGGTATTGATTGCCGCCTTCGTCACGACACTCCCGATGCAGGCTTTCGCGATGTGCGACTGGGGCATGCACGCCGCCGTCGAGCCCGTCGCTGTCACCTGCGAAGAAGGGCAGACCTTTGATGAAGACGCCGGTGAATGCATCGCGCAGCTGAGCTAAGCAGCTTTAGACCACGACAGGCGGGCACCGTGAGGCGGTGCCCGTTTTTTTTTGGAGGCCAAGCTTAACGTGGGCTTTGGCGCTCGTTACCGGTTCAGTGGCGGGGAAGCCCTTGGCTGGATGCGGCGGCATTCAAGGCGCGTTTCAATCACCTGCCTTTTTCACGGCCTCGCGTCTTGAGGGCCTTAGCGCGCGTCACACCTCTTCAGAGGCGTTTGCGACACGTTGGCGGTCTTCATCAAGGCCGCTTTGGTCATGGCGCGCGATCTCGGCGTCGTTCAAGAGCGCCCTGACCCTCGCTTTGACCTCCCGCACGGCCCAGGCGATCTTGAGATCTTGGCAATCATTGCGATCATGCTCGGCCCAATAGCTATCGCCGATCGTTTGTCCCGCGCGCGCGCCAGGGCCGCGCAGGCGCTTTGCGATAAAATCTTCACGGCTGCGCAGCGCATAATGGTTGATCCGCGCGAACTCGTAGCTCATGCGCTTGCGCCCGGTGCGCCAGCCTTCATCGATGAGCTTGTCTTCCATCGGCAAACCGCGCGCGTTAACCCAGCGGATCGCGCTGCGATCAACGGGCTCTTTTGGGCGGTGAATGGCGATCCGGCGCCATTGCTGGGGCTTGAAGAGTGATTTGAAGGCCCATGCATTGGTGGGGCGCGGGCTGAATTTCGGGATGCATCTCGTGAATGTTTCGATGCTCAGGCCTTCATCGAAACGCGTATGCCCCGCACTGCCAAAAAGGCGCCATGTCACCGAAATCGTGTTGGCGGGCGCGCATTTTGTGATCAGGTCGGTGATGTGGCGTTGCGCTGTTTTGACGACGAGACATTCGTCAGCATTGAGCAGCATGACAAAGTCAGCGCTCGGGTGGCTGGGATGCGAGATGACGCTGAGCCCCACGCCGCGCTGGGGCGCCATGCCAGCTGGCACGGCCCCGTCGATATGCTCAACTTGGCTGGGAGCGGCCAAGCGCGCGCAAAGGCGAATAAAAGCCTGCGTGGAAGTGTTGGAGGCCACGAGGATCGTGTCAAAGCCAATAAGCCGGTGATAGGCCACCCATTCGAGGAGATACTTTCCCTCATCCCGCATCATCGAAAACAGGAAGGTCGTCGGTCGCGCTATGCTTCACCGCCAAAAAACTCAATAGAGCGGCAGGCAGTAGAAATGGCTTGTGGCAGGACTTTGTTGCAACTGAGGTAAACGAAATCTTAAAAAGATTTCGGGCCGCTTTCTTTGAAGAAAGCGTCGCGCGGCTCTGCGTTTGCTTCACCCGAGCCAGAGACACGCGGGGGGGTGAGCCATGTCACGGGGGCTTGGTTGCAAAAGATGATCAACTGCCCGCCATTCTCGGCGACTTGAAACCCCCGGCGTTCGATCTCGC
>JBCCTH010000273.1:0-3304 GCA_039198835.1 Pseudomonadota bacterium
GAGATGGATCACATGGTCATCAATCCGTCTTGGTATGTGCCGCGCTCGATCGCCACGAAAGAATATCTGCCCCAGCTCCAGCGCAATCCCAATGCCGTGGGCCATCTCGAAATCACCGATGGCCGGGGGCGCGTCGTGAACCGTGCGGCGGTCAACTTCGCGAGCTACAGCGCAAGCAGCTTCCCTTTCAACATGCGCCAGCCCCCGAGCCGGCGAAACGCGCTTGGCCTCGTGAAGTTCATGTTCCCGAACAAATACAACATCTACCTCCACGACACGCCCGCCAAGAACCTCTTTTCGCGCGATGTGCGGGCCTTCAGCCATGGCTGCATTCGCCTCAACGACCCGTTCGATTTCGCCTACGCGCTCTTGGCCAAGCAGACGAGCGATCCGGTCGGCTTCTTCCAGTCCAAATTGCGCACGGGCGCGGAAACCCGGGTCAATCTGACTGATCCTGTCCCGGTTCATCTCGTCTATCGCACCGCCTTCACAACACCGACCGGCGAAATGAATTTCCGCCGCGATGTTTATGGCCGCGATGCGCGCATCTGGAACGCCCTGCAACGCGAAGGGGTGGTGCTCCGCGCCGTGCGGGGCTAGGCCCCCGCCGCTAAGGGAGGCGGCATGGCCCATCTATTAAAGGAAATTGCGCAGGCGCTTGGCCTCGATGCCCTGGGCGATGGCGCGCTTGTCATTGAAGGCCTCGCGGAGCCCGCCGATGCCGGGCCGCGCGACCTCGCGCTGGCCTCCACACCCGCCTATGCGGCCCATCTGACAGAGGGCCGCGCCAAGGCAGCCGTTCTTTGGGGCGGGGCCGATTGGCGCGCATTGGGGCTTGAAGGCGCGATCTGCGTCGGACGCCCGCGATATGCGCTTGCGGCTCTGTCGCGATTGCATGATCGCGCGTGGCGCAGCGCGCCCCATGGCGCGGGTGTCCACCCATCGGCGCATATCGACCCGTCAGCCGAGATCAATGGCGCGACCATCGGCCCGTTTACATCCATCGGCCCCGATGTGCGCCTGGGCGAGGGGGCATGCATCGGATCGCATGTGAGCCTCGGGCGCGGCGCTCTGATCGGGCCGGGCGCGACCATCGGCGACGGCGTGCGCATCGCTCATAATGTGCGCGCGGGCGAAGGGCTCATCGTTCAACCGGGCGCGATCATCGGCGGTGACGGCTTCTCCTTCGTGACGCAACAGCCTTCGGCGGCAGAGGCGGTGCGTGCGAGCCTTGGGGAAAGCGATGGTGGCGACGGCGCGCAAGCGCAAAGCTGGGCGCGCATCCATTCTCTCGGCGGTGTTGAGATCGGCGCGCATGTCGAGATCGGCGCGGGCACCAGCATCGATGCCGGAACGATCCGCCCCACGCGCGTCGGCGACGGCACAAAGATCGATAGCCTCGTGCAAGTGGGCCACAATGTCACCATTGGGGCGCATACGCTTTTATGCGGCCAGGTGGGCATTGGCGGCTCCGCCCGCATTGGCAGCCATGTGATCCTCGGCGGGAAAACAGGCGTCGTTGACAACATCTCAGTGGGCGACCGCGTCATCACAGGCGCGGGCACGCTCTTAATGGCCAACGTGCCCGAAGGCCGCGCGATGCTCGGCTATCCCGCGACACAGATGAAAGCGCATATCGAAAGCTACAAGGCCTTGCGCCGCCTCCCGCGCGACATCAAAGCGCTCAAAAAAGCGGTTTCAAAGCCAGAACCGAATGACTAAATCGCCTTGAGGAGGCGATCATGAGCGTCAGCGACACGGTCAAAACGATCATTGCCGAACAGGCGATGCTTGAGGTGAGTGACATCACCGATGAAAGCACCCTTGAAAGCCTGGGGCTTGATAGCATGGGCCTCGTGGAATGCATTTTCGCGATTGAAGAAACTTTTGATATCCAGGTGCCGTTCAACGCGAACGAACCCGAGAAGAGCGATTTCGATAGCTCGTCAATCGGCAAGATGATCGAGGCGGTCGAACGCCTAATTGCAGAACGCGACGCGTAAAAGGCGCGATGCAACGGGTCGTTATCACCGGCGCGGGCACAATCAACGCTCTGGGCCGCGATGTGCCGGAGACGCTTGAAAGCATGCGCGAAGGGCGGCTTGGAATCGGCCCTCTCGATTTTCCCAATGTCGATCGCCTTTCGATCAAGATCGGCGGGCAGGTCACAGGCTATGACGAGCGCGCGCATTTCAACCGCCAGCAAGTCGCGCTTTATGACCGCTTCACGCTGTTCACCCTCCGGGCGGCGCGCGAGGCCATCGCCCTGGCTGGACTGATCTTCAGCGGCGAGCTCGCCGCGCGCGCGGGCGTTGTCCTGGGGACAGCCGCTGGCGGCATGAACACCTGGGAAGATAATTATCGCGCGGTCTATGAGGAGGGGAAAAACCGCGTTCATCCCTTTGTCGTGCCGCGCCTGATGAACAACGCCGCCGCCAGCCATGTGACGATGGAATACAATCTCAAAGGCCCGTCCTTTACCGTCTCCACAGCCTGCGCCTCGGCCAACCATGCCATGGGCCTGGCCTTCCAGATGATCCGATCTGGCATGGCGCTCGCGATGGTGACAGGCGGGGCAGAGGCGATGCTCACATTCGGCGGCATCAAGGCTTGGGAAGGGCTTCGCGTCATGTCACGCGATGCGTGCCGCCCCTTTTCAGGCAATCGAAACGGCATGGTCCAGGGAGAAGGCGCAGGCATTTTCGTGCTTGAAGAGCGCGGCCATGCCGAGGCGCGGGGGGCTGAAATCCTCGCTGAAATCACCGGCTTCGCCATGACATCGGACGCCTCCGATATCGTCATGCCTTCCCAGCAAGGGGCAGGCCGCGCGATCACCGGGGCATTGAAAGACGCGGCCATGGCCCCCGACGAGATCGGTTACATAAACGCCCATGGCACGGGCACCGCCGCCAATGACAAAACAGAATGCGCGGCCGTTGCCGGCGCGTTCGGGGCCCATGCAGATCGTTTGATGATGTCTTCGACCAAAAGCATGCATGGCCATTGCATCGGCGCGACCGGCGCGGTGGAGCTTCTCGCCTGCATCATGGCGCTGCGCGACGGCGTGATTGCGCCCACCATCGGCTATGAAGAGCCTGATCCCGAATGCGCGCTCGATGTGGTGCCCAACGTGGCGCGCGAGGCAAAAGTATCGGGCGCGCTCTCGAACGCATTCGCCTTCGGCGGCCTGAATGCCGTCCTGGCCTTGCGGGCCGCCTAGGTCGCGCCGCAAGCCTCCGCTTCATTTTTCCATAAAAACTCCCCCCGGAGGGCCGCCGGAGGCATCCTGAACCTGCCAAAATGA
>JBCCTH010000274.1:0-3295 GCA_039198835.1 Pseudomonadota bacterium
CCGCGCTCGACCCCGAGATGATCAAGGAAGTGCTCGATACCATGATCGAACTCGCCGAAGAGGGGATGACGATGCTCTGCGTGACCCACGAGATGGGCTTCGCCCGGCAAGTGGCCAACCGTGTGATCTTCATGGATGCCGGTCAGATCGTCGAACAGAACGAGCCTGAAGAGTTCTTCAACAATCCGCGTTCAGATCGCACGAAGCTCTTCCTGAGCCAGATCCTTGGTCACTGATCCAAGTTTGAGCGGCGCGTGCGCAAGCGTGCGCCGTTCATCTGCCTGCCCGCAGCAAGCCTGCCCGCAGCAAGGCGGGGCTGCGCGCCGGTCGGGCGAAAAAACGCACGCTACCCCAAGAGATCGCGCGGAACGATGAAGGCGTCTGCTTGCGCCATGCACGGGCTCAGATCCTGCCACTCGCCTTTGAACGCGGCGATGAGCGTTGCGCCTGTTGGATAATCTTCAAATCGCTCGTGGCCAGGGGCCTCTCTCAGGATCATATCCGCGAATGCGGCGATCCCGGGATTGTGGCCCAGAACGAGCAGGCTCTCGCCCTCGCCGGCGCGCACTTCTCGCAAAATCGTGGCTGCGCTGGCGTGATAGAGCGCTGACACAAAGCGCGCCTCTCCGGGAAGGTCCAAGGTCTCCCAGGTCTCAGCCGTGCGCCGCGCGCTCGAACATAAAACATGCTCTGGCGCAAAGCCGCTTTCGCGGAGCCAGGCCCCGAGCGCTTTCGCGGAGGCCACGCCACGCGCGTTGAGCGCGCGATCGATATCGCGGGCCGCTGGCGATGACCAGCTTGACTTGGCATGGCGCATCACGATCAACCGTCTCATGGCGCGAAAGCCTTCATATGAAATTGCGCTTGGGCGGGGCTTTGCAGTGTCGAGGCTGGGCAACTGCGTCGGACAAGGCACCCCTGCCTGCGGCAAGGGCCGTTGGGCTCTGCCCTGAGATGCGCGCGGCATTTCTCGACGTCATATCCCTCATCCGTGAGCGCGGATATCGGGCAAGCTGAAAGGCATGGCCGCGCGCAAGTCTTGCAGGGCGTCTCGCGATCCTCGAAATGAAGCGTTTCCCTGAGGCCAAGGGCCCCTCGGAATGAGAGATTGAGCCCCATATTGGCACCGACCAGCAAATGCACGGGCGAAGGCCAGGCCTGCCCGCTGCGCTGCGCCCATGAAAAGAACGGCGCGGGCGGTGCGCCAAATGGGAAATAGGCCGCGCCGCCGACCATCTTCGCCAGATCGGTTATGATCCGCGCGCTCCAGCGATCCATCGGATCAGGCTTTCCGCCCTGATATTCATGGCTCGCCGCGAAGATCGGCCAAAAGCCCTCGCCGGGGCTGAGGAGCACAACTGAGGCGATATCGTCAGGCAGAGCATCTTCCGCGCTCGGGTGAAACCCGCCTGATGTCCGAAGGCCACGGCGCGCCAGCGCTTTTTCGAGAAGAGGCGGCAGAGTCACATGCATATCCTGCGAGCCTATGGGCTTTTTGGGGCTGTGCAAGGCTGGTTTGCGACGCCATCGCGCCCGGGCCTGACACCGGAAAGGTCGGTTATCCCGCCCGGATGAGAGTGCCCGCCCCGTGATCTGTGAAAAGCTCCAGAAGGCAGGCCTGCGGCGCTCGCCCATCGAGGATAACGGCCGCGCGCACACCACCTTTGAGCGCTTCTATGCAGGTTTCGGTTTTGGGGATCATCCCACCCTGGATTGTGCCCGCGCCAATCATCGCTTCTATTTGCGATGTCGTGAGATCGGTGATGACCTCGCCTTCGTCATTCTTGACGCCCGCCACATCGGTCAGGAGGAGCAATCTGTCGGCTTCGAGCGTCGCGGCGATGGCGCCTGCGGCTGTATCGCCATTGATGTTCATCGTCTCGCCCTCTGGCCCTGCGCCCAGGGGCGCAATCACGGGGATCATGTCGGCGGCGAAAAGGGTTGTCAGAATGGTCGTATCGATCTCGGTGGGCTCGCCCACGAGGCCCAATTGCGGAGCCGCCGCTTCACAGGTGATGAGGCGCGCATCTTTGCCGGAAAGACCGGCGGCGCGTCCGCCTTGGCCCGCAATGGCCTGAACGATGCTTTTGTTGACCTTGCCCGCAAGCACCATCTCGACGACCTCAACCGTCGCCTGATCGGTGACGCGCTTGCCGTTCAAGAAACTGCTTTCAACGCCCAGCTTGCCCAGCATCTCGTTGATCATCGGGCCGCCGCCATGGACGATGACCGGGTTGACCCCAACCTGCTGCATCAAGACGACGTCGCGCGCGAAGCTCGCCATCGCCTCGGCCGAGCCCATGGCATGGCCCCCCAGCTTGATGACAATTATGGCCCCATCGTAGCGCTGAAGATAGGGGAGCGCCTGCGAGAGCGTGCGCGCCGTGGCGATCCAGTCTCTGTTCATGTCATCACGTGTCTTCATCCCGCGCGCCTCCTAGCCCGCTACCGCGCGGTTGCCAAGCATGCTACACATTCCTGAGTGATGGAGTCGCCTTATGGCAGAACGCCAAAAAACCCTTCTCTTGACCGGTGCAAGCCGCGGGATCGGCCACGCGACCGTCAAGCGCTTCTCGGCGGAGGGCTGGCGGGTTTTGACATGTTCGCGCATGGCCTAGTGATTTCAGCTTGTTTATAAAGCATCGGATATTTCGCCTCCTGTAATGATTGGTTCACAATATCGGTGATCGGAACGCAGAGGTCCTCATAGCAGAGTTTGGTCACCCATGGCGGGTAATCTTCACTGTTTACGCTCTTGCTGCTGTTGATTCTACGAAGGTATTGTTTCACTTCACCAATGGACACAGCTTGATTGTTTACATCGGGACTGCTATCGTTACTCTGGCATTCCTCTGTAGTAGTACTACACTTTGCGATGGTAGCGTAGTAATTAGCGAGTTTGTCAACAAATCGTTGGGGATCATACAATGTATTGTCAACTATGTAGTGCGCTTGCGGTGATTTCGCTTTTGCATTGTGGTCTATGCTTTTGATATTACGCCACCAATTACCTGAGCCGACTTTCAAGCTATTGACCTTACGATCGTAATAGCTTTGTTTAGCCTTGGCGAGAAATATATCCAATATTTTGCATAGATATGGATATGATGGCTTTAAGTAAGCATAGATATGGATATGATGGCTTTAAGTAAGCTCTATTTTTCGCTCTGCGGAGCTTTTGCACTAATGGTGTCTCCCATCCGATATTACTGTCAGTCTTGACTCTGAATCTTTTGATAGGGCAGTTTTGTTGGTATATATCATGTACTATCCTTTGATACGAGTCCACTTTGAG
>JBCCTH010000275.1:0-3248 GCA_039198835.1 Pseudomonadota bacterium
CCACACGCCCGCGCCCAGGCCATAGAGCGTATCATTGGCGAGATCGAGCGCCTCGGCATCGTCTTTGAAAGTGGTCACAGAGACAACCGGCCCAAAGATCTCTTCCTGGAAGACGCGCATCTTGTTGTTGCCCTTCAGGATCGTGGGCTCGACGTAATAGCCCCCCGAAAGATCGCCCGACATCGACCGCTCAGAGCCCCCCGTCAGCACTTCCGCGCCCTCCTGGCGGGCAATGTCAAAGTAGCTCAGGATCTTTTCCTGCTGCTCGCTTGAGGCCTGCGCGCCCATCATCGTATCGCCTTCACGCGGATCGCCCAGCGCGATGGCCTTCGTGCGCTCGATGCAGCGCTCCATGAACCGCTCATAGACATCTTCATGAATGAGCGCGCGCGACGGGCAGGTGCAGACCTCGCCCTGATTGAGCGCAAACATCACAAAGCCTTCGACGCATTTATCGAAATAGGCGTCGTCTTCATTGGCGATGTCAGAGAAGAAGACGTTGGGCGATTTGCCCCCGAGCTCGAGCGTCACCGGGATGATATTTTCAGAGGCATATTGCATGATCAACCGGCCCGTTGTCGTCTCGCCCGTGAACGCGACCTTCGCGACCCGGTCCGATTGCGCCAGCGGCTTACCGGCTTCGAGCCCGAAACCGTTGACCACGTTGAAAACCCCCGGTGGGAGAATATCGGCGATGAGCTCGCAAAAGACCATGATCGTCGCCGGGGTCTGCTCCGCCGGCTTGAGCACCACGCAATTCCCCGCCGCGAGCGCAGGCGCGACCTTCCACGCCGCCATCAAAAGCGGGAAGTTCCACGGGATGATCTGGCCCACAACGCCCAGCGGCTCGTGGAAGTGATAGGCCACAGTATCATTATCGAGCTCGGCCATTGTGCCTTCTTGGGCGCGAATGCAGGCCGCGAAATAGCGGAAATGATCGATGGCGAGCGGCAGGTCAGCCGCGCGCGTCTCGCGGATCGCCTTGCCGTTATCCCATGTCTCGCAGATCGCGAGAAGCTCGAGATTGTCTTCCAGCTTCTGCGCGATCTTGAGGAGCATGTTTGATCTGTCGGTGACCGATGTCCGGCCCCAGGCATCGGCGGCCTTGTGCGCGGCATCGAGCGCGGCGCTGATATCATCGGCATTCGAGCGCGCGATCTGGCCCATGCTCATGCCGGTGAGCGGGCTCACATTCTCGAAATACGCGCCCGACATCGGCGCGCGAAATTCGCCCCCGATGAAGTTTCCATAGGATTTGGCAAAAGGCGCGATATGCGTCCCGCCATTGATAAGGGTCATGTCGTTCATGGTCGTCCTCCCTGGTCATCTGCCTGTTGTCGGCAGCTTTCATTGACAATGCCCAAGGCGCGCGCGCTGGCTAGCCGCCCCGGGCGGCTGGCCCCCGCGAAGTGTGTCAGCCTTGAGACAGTTCCGAGCGATGGGCGAGGCCCAACCGCTTCATCCGGCGATAAAGCGTCGCGCGCCCCACGCCGAGATCTTTCGCCGCGGCGCTCACATTGCCGCCCGAGCGGGTCAGCGCGCGCATCACCGCGCCTTTTTCACCCCGCTCGAAGCCGCGTCTGCTCTCGCCGCCAAAAAGGTCGGTGGCGGCGACGGGTTCAAGAGCGCCTTCATGGCCCCAGCCATAAAGCTGGCGCGCCGCGCGCGTGGCCCCGATGATCACATCATCGGCATTCACGGCGATGAGTGCATTTTTATCCGCGTCCTGGTTTTCGGCGAAAACGATGCGCGCATCGCCGAAGGCGGCTCTGAAATTATCCGCCTCGATTTGCTTGGCGGTTTGCGCCACCATCGCCGCGATGAGGCCGTTATTCGCGCCGGTCTGATCGGCGCGCGCAGATGAGACATCAAGCGCGCCGATAAGCTCGCCGCGTGCGCCGTAAATCGGGCTGTCGATACAGCTCAGACTGACATTCTTTGACAGGAAATGCTCGTCGCGGTGAACGATGACGCTCTTGCCTTCAACGAGGCAGGTGCCGATCCCGTTGGTGCCCTGTGCTTCTTCTGACCAATCCGCTCCACGGATAATGCCCGCGCGCTCAAAGTCGCGGTGATCGCCGCCCGAGATCCGATGATCGAGGATAACGCCGCGTTCATCGGTCAACACAACGGTGCAGCCCGAGGCGCCCACAAGGCCGAAAAGCCGGTCAAGCTTGGCGCTCGCTATGGCAAGCAAGCGCCCGGCTTCATCGAGGCATGTCGCCAATTCTGAGTTTGAGAGAACTCTCGCCGCCTGCGGCATCGCCGGATCGAGCCCGTGGCGCTGATGCGAGCGTGTCCAGGAGGCTGCGATCCGGCAGCGCGCCGCCCGTGCTGAAGAGATGGCCGAAAAAACGATGTCTGCGTGACCCATGCGCGAAGGCTAGCGCAACCCAAAGGCGAAGTCCCGCCGCGCCGCAGCGCGTGACAGGGGTTTTGCCACGCCGCATCGCAGCGCCCTGTCTCAGAATTGAGACACCGGAAGTGACCTGACGTCTTTCTTGCGGATAAGGCGCACGCAACCGCAATCTCGCACCCGGAAGAGGGAGGCTATCATGCCAATCGTCACGCTTGATATCCAAGGGAAGGTCGCGCTCTTGACGCTGGCCAATGGGGAAAACAAGCAAAACCTCGCCTTCGCGCGCGCCATGCTTGAGGCGCTGGAGGCCGTGACGCAGGACAAAACGGTCAAAAGTCTCGTAATTGCCTCGAATGACGAGAAAAACTGGTCTCAAGGCGTCGATCTCAACTGGCTCATGGCGTCGATCCAGAGTGGGCGGGAAGAGGATGTGCGCGCGTTCATGTATGCGATGAATGACGTCTTCGCGGGCCTTCTGACGTTGCGCGTGCCGGTGATCGGCGCGCTGACGGGCCATGCCTTCGGCAATGGCGCGATGCTCGCCTGTTGCTGTGACTTCCGGGTGATGCGCGCGGATCGCGGATATTTCTGTTTCCCGGAAGTCGACATCTCGATCCCGTTTCTGCCCTCGATGGTGGCGTTTTGCCGCAAGGCGATCCCCGAATATCGTTTCAACGAGCTCAAGCTCACAGGCCGGCGCGCGACCGCAGCCGAGCTCTTGGAAGACCGTGTCATAGAGGCCGCTTTTCCGGATGCGCAGGCCACGCTTGAAGGGGCGATGGATTTTGCCGAGACGTTTTCAAAGAGCCGCGCGATTTTTGGCGAGCATAAGCGGCGCATGCATAAAGCGATCATCGAGATTATGAAACGCGAAGACCCAGCCTATATC
>JBCCTH010000276.1:0-3231 GCA_039198835.1 Pseudomonadota bacterium
CGTCGAACAACACGACATCGGTGTCTTCGAGCATGTGATGCTGCTTGAGAAGCTTGACCGTCTGACCCACGACATACCCGCCGCAGCCCGTGCCAGCAGGCGGGCCACCGGCTTCAACACACATCACCCCGTTGAACCCGGTGGTGACAAAGTCTTCGGGCCGGAGCTCTTCGGCATGGAAATCGACATCTTTGAGAATGTCGATGACCGTTGGCTGGAGATGGCCGGTGAGCGTAAACGTCGAATCGTGTTTGGGGTCGCAGCCGATCTGAAGCACGCGCTTTCCGAGCATCGAAAAGGCCGCTGACAAATTCGACGAAGTTGTCGATTTGCCGATCCCGCCTTTGCCATAGACCGAAAAGACCTTCGCGCCCTCGATGACCGTCGACATGTCCTGATGAACCTGGACCGAGCCTTCCCCGTCTTGCCCCCTTTTCAGCAGCGGCGGCGCGCCCAAAGTCGGCGCTTTTGCCACCGGCTTCAGCGTGGGCGCCGGTGCTTTCAAAGTCGGTGCTTTCAAAGTCGGGGCCTTCAACGGCGAGGTCGGGGCCGCTCCCCTGCCCTGCAAAGGTGCCGGCGTCTCACGTGGCATCACCTTCGGCGCGCCGTCCCGCCGCGCCTTCAGGCCAGCTTGCTCGCGCGCATTGGCCCGCGCCGCCGGCGGCATCTTTGGGTCATCATAAGGGCTCAAAGCACACCTCCCAAGGAAGCGCGCAAAACCCCGCCCTTCATTTTTCCATAAAAACTCCGGAGAGCGCGAGAGGCTGGCCTCTCGCATCCGATAGAGCAAAGAACACGATCGCAAATCATTGCGCGTCCACCCCCTCAAGCCGGTCCTCAAGCGCATCGGCCGCCTCTTGAAGCGCGGCCAGCGTGGCGTCGTCAGGCTCCCAATAGGCGCGGTCAGAGGCTTCAAGGAGCCGCTGCGCCATGCGCATCGATGCTTGCGGATTGAGCTTCGAAAGACGCTCGCGCATGTCTTCATCGAGCACGAAGGTCTCGGAAATGCGCTCATAGACCCACGTATCAACCTGGCCCGTCGTGGCCGACCAACCCAGCGTGTTCGTCACCTGGGCTTCGATCTGGCGCACGCCTTCATGGCCGTGCTTGAGCATGCCCTCGAACCATTTCGGGTTGAGCGAGCGCGTTCTTGTTTCAAGCGCAACCTGGTCTTTCAAACTGCGGACTTTGGCCGCCCCGGTCGTCTGATCCCCAATGAAGACGGCGGGTTCCTCGCCGCCGCGCGCGCGCTTCACCGCGCGTGCGATCCCGCCCAGCGTGTCAAAGTAATGGTCCACCGGGGTGACGCCGAGCTCAACGCTTTCAAGGTTCTGATAGGCGACATCGACATCCTTGAGCACGTCATCGAGAAGCGCGCGCTGCGGCTGGGCTTTCCCGTCGCATCCATAGGCGAAGGATTTCCGCGCCTGGTAGGCATCGGCGAGTTCGTCCTCATCATCAAAGCCGCTCTGATCAACGAGGATGTTCACGTTCGAGCCATAAGTCCCTTCTGCGTTGGAAAAGACGCGGAGCGCCGCCTCCTCGAGGGACACACCCGTTTTCTCGGCATGGGCAAGCGCATGGGCGCGCACGTAATTGAGATGCGGTGACTCATCCGCCGCGGACGCGGCTTTCCAGGCCGCCTCCGCGAGCATCTTTGTCTGAAGCGGCAAGAGATCCCGGAAGATGCCCGAGAGCGTCATCACCACATCGATACGCGGGCGCCCGAGCTCTGAAAGCGGAATGAGATCTGCACCAGACAAGCGCCCGAAATTGTCGAACCGGGGCTTGGCCCCCATGAGCGCCAATGCCTGAGAGATCGGGCCGCCATCGCTTTTGATGTTGTCTGATCCCCAAAGCACCAAAGCCACGGTCCGCGGCAACTCCTGCTGCGCCGCCAGCAAGACCTCGGCCTGATGCCAGCCGTCCTTCAGGGCATAGGCCGTGGGCATCCGAAACGGATCGAAAGCATGGATATTGCGACCGGCGGGCAAAACCTCGGCCGAGCGAATGAGATCGCCCCCCGGGACCGGCGCGATATAGCGGCCCGACAAAGCGCGCATGAGGCCTGTCATCTCGGCGTCGCCGCGCAAATGGGTCGCCGCGCGCGATTGCGCCTCGGGCGTTTGATCGGCCATGACGGCGAGGTAGGAAAGCACATCGTCCTCGCTCTGGCGCTTGCCCAGAATGTGCAGCCCGTCCGGAATGAGCGCGTCCTGCGTTTCAAGGAGCTTGAGCCAAAGCGCCTCGGGCGCGCCGGAGAGATCAACGGCGGCGGCCTGATCGGCGATGAGCGTCTCCATCTCGTCGCGCGCAGGTCCATCGACCATGGCGCGCCAGCGCGTCAGGCTGTCTTTGAGCTCTGCCAAGCCCTTGTAGAGGCCAGATGTCGCCAAGGGCGGGGTGATGTGGGTGACAGTGACAGCATTGGTGCGCCGCTTCGCCAGTGTCGCCTCCGAGGGGTTATTGGAGGCGTAGAGATAGACATTGGGCATCTCGCCGATCAGCCTGTCAGGCCAATCATGACGCCCCAGCCCGGCTTGCTTGCCCGGCATGAATTCAAGCGCGCCATGCATCCCGAAATGAAGCAAGACATCGGCGCTGAACGTGTTGCGCAGCCACAGATAGAATTGCGTGAAGGCATGGGTTGGCGCGAAGCCTTTCTCAAAGAGAAGGCGCATCGGATCGCCTTCATACCCAAAGGCAGGCTGCACCCCGACAAAGATCTTTCCGAACTGCGCACCAAGGATAAAGACGCCGCGCCCATCTGACTGGATCTTGCCCGGAGCAGGCCCCCAGACCTCCTCGATCGCCTTGAGTGGCGGGGTGTTGCGCACGATGTGATCGGCGCTCACATGATCGGCCACATGCGCTTCCTGGCCATAGCGCTTGGCATTGCCGCCAAGAACTGCGTCCCGCAAAGCCTGAACGGTTTCCGGTGGTTCGAGGTCATAGCCTTCCGCCGCCATCCGGTGGAGCGTGTTAAAGAGGCTTTCAAACACGCTGAGATAGGCGGCTGTTCCCACCGCGCCCGCATTGGGCGGGAAGCCGAAGAGAACGATGCCGATCTTTTTATCGGCATTGGGCTTTTGGCGCAGCACCGCCAGACGCGCGACTTTCTCGGTGAGAACTTCGATGCGCTCTTCGCACGGGGCCATGGCGCGGGTGCCGCTCGCGCGATCGGGGCCGTTCTCTTCAGCGCCATGACGACCGGCAAACACCGTGGGGTTC
>JBCCTH010000277.1:0-3216 GCA_039198835.1 Pseudomonadota bacterium
AAGTATTGGAGACAACGGCGCTCGGCGTCGCTTGGCTTGCCGGTCAAAGCGCGGGCCTTTACCCCTCTCAAGACGAATTCGCCAAAGCTTGGGCGCTTGATCGACGTTTTGAACCAAACATGGATGAAAAGGCGCGTGATCATCTTTATGCTGGGTGGCGTCAGGCGGTTGCGCGCACGCTCTCGCGGCGCGAACCTGCTTAATCAGACAGGGGAACACCGGAGCGCCCCTTGGGATCGAAAAGCGCGCCGCTCGGGAACTGCGACGGCACAAAGGAGAGCGCGATCAAAGACTTTCAAGAAGTCCCCAACCCCCATGACGCAGCTTACGGCGACTTTCTAAAATCTCTGGCCGACGCTGACATTGCGGGGCTCACATGCTCGGGCAAACGCGATGGCGGTGGCGCGCAAGTGCTTGCGCATATCTCGGTTCAAGCCATGTGCGCGCGGCTTGGCATCCGCTATTTCCACACCCCCTTCGCGTATATCGCCCATGGGGAAGACCTCGAGAGCTGGCAGGGCCGCGCGGCTTGGACAAAGAGCTGGGAGAGCGCATTCAACCTGGGGCAGGGGTTTGCGCAGAGCGCCGAGAGCCTGAGCGCGGAAGAGTTCCTCGCACGGGGCCGGCCAAAAGGTGCCGTTGTGGCGATCAAACAGGCGCACCAGTTTATCCGTCAGGCGGGCGGCGGCGCGCTTCTTTCTCCCACGATCGAAAGGCTGCGCGGCGCGCTGGACCTGCCGCAGGGCAGCGCGGTTGAAGACCGGATCGCCGTTCATATCCGGCGCGGCGATGTGAGCGCGGATAACCGCCATGCGGGGCGTTTCACCGCCAATGAAGAAACGTTTGCGCGCATGGTGCGCTTCAATGAACGCATCGATGGCCCCGGGCGGTTTGCGATTTATTCCCAGGGTCAGGAAGCTGATTTTTCAGAGATATCCGCACATCTCGACATCCGTTTTCATCTCAACGGCCACCCACTCATCGCCATGGCAGACATGATGCGCGCGCCGTCTCTCATCACGGCACGGTCTGCTTTCAGCTATGTCGCAGCGCTTTTTCGGAGTGGTGGCGCGGTTTTGGCCGAAAACGTCAGCAAGCCGATGGGGCTTTACCCGTTGCCAAGTTGGATGATGGTTGAAACGCTTTGACGCGCACTTGACGGGTCTAGGCTTTTTGTTCGGGGTCGTTACCCTCTGATGCGGCCGCTCGTTTTCTCTTCACTGAGGCGTGCAAAAGCTGAATGAACTCGCGCGCATAGGCGGGGTTTGACGTTGTCGAATATGATAAATTCGCCCCGTGAACTCGTTTGTTCAAGAGCCGCTCTTCGCAAACTGCCATGGGGATTTTTTTATCGCGCAACGTGACAAACCAGTCGGCATCAGCCGCGACGACCTGATTTTCAGGCCAAAGCCCTACGCGTTCAAAAAGCGCGCGGCGCGCCATCAATGTTCCCGGCATCCAGGCGATTTTGTCACTGTTGAGCAAGTCGGTGTTAAAGCTCGGTGGTAATTCCTCGCCCGGATCCGCGAAGTGCCGGACAAATCCGATAGAGCCCAAAGCATTTGGATCGGCGTCGAGCAGCGCTTCTTGACGTTCGATTTTGCGCGGCGTGTAGCAATCATCGCTATCGATAAAGGCGAGAAACTCGCCCCTCGAAGCAGCGATCCCCTCATTCCAGGCACCGGAAAAGCCCTTGCCTACCTGTTGGATAACGCGGGCGAGAGGATATTCGGCGGCGATCTCCAGCGTCTCATCGTCCGATGCAGCGTCCACCAAGATGATCTCTTTGGGCAGCACGGTTTGCGACATCACAGACGCGAGGCATTCGCGAATGTAGGGGCCTGAATTTTTGGTCGCAATGATGACCGATGTTCTCGGGCCAGGCCGCGCTTGATCCACCTGTTTATTCCGCCTTGGCCACAGGCCAGCCGCGCTGATCCACTTCGTGGATCGGATCGAGCAACAACAGATCTTGCATATCTGAATAGACCTCAAGAGAGGCGAGGCCGGCATCCGCCAATTCGCGCGTCACCTCAACCGCTCCCTCCGACCCATCAGCCGCGATGACGAGCTTGTTTTCGACCAGCGCCGCGACAAACACTTGCGCCGCCTTTTGCCGCTCGGGCGTGTCTTTGAGGCTCTCGAAGATCGCCTCTGTCGAAGCGCCCGCGTTCAAGGCGTCCCAAATGCCAGGGCCTGCACCCTGTGCTGAGAAGTATGTGCCACTGTCGAGGTTCACCAAGACAAGGTCGCCCTCGAAGACCTCCGCAACCACATGCACCGACTTAATCTTGTAAAACACGAACCCGCTCTCTCAATTTACCATCGCGGCCCCCGTTTAAATGCTCTTATTTCGCGCCACAAGGGACTAAAGTGCGCGGCGTTCCATGGCGGCCATGGCGGGGCGGCCCATTTTTTCGAAAGAAAGCGCGGCCCATGTGCGTAGCTCTCGGTCATCCGGATAGTGCCGCCGGTAATGGAGAATGCCGCCCGATGATGGCGCGATCCAACGGAGGGGGAGAGCCGAAACCGGGCGCTCCGCGCGCGTAAGCTGACCCATGAGAGATAAAAGATCGTCTGATTCCGGTCCAAAGGCATGAAGAAGCGCCTGAGCCCCGGAGCGCGCTTTGAGAGGCGCGACGGCCGTGCGCGGCCGCTCGAGCGCTTCGAGATAAAGCGCGCGATGCTGTGCGGCAATGGGGCCGGGCCCGAGCGTTTCGGTTGCAAAGTCGCGGGCCGCGCGCCCCATTTTTGCGCGTGTCTCACCATCCTGCGCCAGATGGCGCGCAGCTTCGACAAAAGCGTTTTCGTCTTGCGCGACGATACCGGTCAGACCGGGCGCGATCAGGTCAACAGGCCCGCGCCCGGCAAGCAAAATAGGCGGGCGCCCGGCATACATCGCTTCATGGACAGAGGCTTCCGAGGTTGCATAGCTATGCGGCGCGAGAGGATGCGCGAAGAGATCAATATCTTTGAAAAATTGCTCTATATCAGAGATATGACCGGCGATCTTGACGTTGTCTTCGGCGCGCGCTGAGGCGGCGATCTCCGCAAGCATTGCGCCTTCACCGCCGAGGATCGCTTGCGCATCGCGCGCCGCCCTCGCCAGGAGCGTGTAAATCTCCCGATGGGCTTTGGCCTCTTCTAGCGCCATCATCGCCCCGATGGTGCCGCGCCCTTTTCGGATCGCAGGCAGCTCATTGAAGCGCGAAAAAT
>JBCCTH010000278.1:0-3165 GCA_039198835.1 Pseudomonadota bacterium
CTGTCACGGAAGCAAAGCGCCAAAGCGCCATTCCCGGAAGACAGCCCCCTTACTCAGAGCGGCCCCCACGCGGTTTAGCGACGTGTGCTTGCCTGGGTGGCTCACAGGGGAAGAGGCCCCCTGCCTGCCGCTCCCAGAAAACCTGACCCTCGGCTCGGCTTGCTCACCCTTCGCAGCCCTGCCCGGCTTTCTGCTTGACCTCGCAAGCCGCGACATGTTGAACGACGCGACGCTTTTCGGGGTTTAGCGCATCGCCTCGCGCGCCTACATCTGCCCTGAAAGCCGATAGCCGAAGGGGAGCGGCAGCCATGGACGAGCAAAACAAAAACCTCCTGATGGCCACGGGCCTCAGCTTCGTTGTCCTGCTCATTTGGATGGCTTTTTTCGCGCCTGAGCCGCCGGAGCAAGGCCCTGCCCTGCCAGACGGCTCCACCGCGACGGCCCCCCAATCTGCGACCGGGACACAGGCAGATACGACCCTCCCCACCGCAGGTGCCGAGACCGCGAGCGATGCGCCAACTGCGCCGGGCTCTGTGGTAACCCCCGCCGAAACCCGACAAGCCGCGCTCGAAGCCGCGCCGCGCATCGGCATCAACACGCCGCGCCTTGAGGGGTCGATCTCGCTTTACGGCGGGCGCATCGATGATCTCAAGCTCAAAGACTATCGCGAAACGCTCGATCCAGAGGCCCCCATCGTCACGCTCCTTTCGCCTGAGGGCGCTGGAGGTGCCTATTATGCCGCCCATGGCTGGGCCCACGGCACCGGCCTTGAGCCGAGCGACGTCCCCGGCCCCGATACGACATGGGTCCAATCCGCGGGCACGACGCTCTCGGTGGGCGCGCCGGTCACGCTCAGTTGGGAGAGCCCCGCCGGATTGACCTTCGAGAAGACGATCTCGATCGACGAAGATTATATGTTCACCATCGAGCAGAGCGTCGCCAACAGCTCGGACGCCGCCAAGCGCCTCGCGCCCTACGGCCTCATCCGGCGTCATGGGATCCCCGACGACCTGAAAGGGTTTTTCATCCTCCATGAGGGCCTTGTGCGCATGACTGATGGCGAGCTCGGCGAGGTTGATTATGATAATCTCGTCGATCTTGAAATCGCAGGTGAAAACACATCGTCGTCGCGCACGATGCGCGTTGAGCAAAACGGCTGGATCGGCTTCACCGATCATTACTGGATGACAACCCTCGTGCCCGCACCGGGCACCTCATTCACATCGACCGCCCAGATGAGCGAGAATACCGGCGTCATGCAGGCCTTGACGCTCTACCCCACGCGCGATCTGGCGCCCGGGGCCACCGTGACCGCCAGCGCGCAGTTTTTCGCTGGCGCGAAAGAATGGGAAGCGATCCGCAATTATGAGCGCCAAGGCGGCATCGACCGCTTTCTCGACAGCATCGATTGGGGCTGGTTCTTCTTCCTGACGAAGCCAATCTTCGCCGTGCTGCATTATCTTAACGCTCTGATCGGCAACATGGGCTGGGCGATCATCGCGCTCACCCTTGTGATCAAAGCCGTCCTCTTCCCGCTCGCCTATCGCTCCTATGCGTCGATGGCGAAGATGAAAGAGCTTCAACCCGAGATGGAAAAGCTCAAAGAGGCGGCGGGCGATGATCGCCAGAAAATGCAACAGGGCATGATGGAGCTCTACAAGAAGAACAAGGTGAACCCTGCGGCGGGCTGCCTGCCGATCCTGCTGCAAATTCCGATCTTCTTTTCACTCTATAAGGTGATTTTCGTCACGCTCGAATTGCGTCATGCGCCTTGGTTTGGTGTGTTTAACGATCTCTCGGCGCCAGATCCGACCTCGATCATGAACCTATTTGGCCTTTTGCCTTTCGCGGGGCCGGAGCCGGGAACGATCCTCGCGCTTCTCTTCTTAGGCATCATGCCGCTTCTTCTGGGCGTGTCGATGTGGCTTCAACAAAAGCTCAACCCAGCGCCGACCGACCCCACGCAGGCGATGATCTTTGCCTGGATGCCCTGGGTCTTCATGTTCATGCTCGGCACCTTCGCGAGCGGGCTCATCGTCTACTGGATCGCCAACAATCTCATCACCTTCGCGCAACAATACATCATCATGCGGAGCCAGGGGGTGAAGCCGGATGTCTTCGGCAATATCCGCGCGAGCTTCAAAAAGGCGACGAAGAGCGAAGCGGAATAGATGGCTGCGCTGGCCCATATCTACCGTCATCCGATCAAGGCCCATGGCTCGGAGCGGCTCGAAGAGGTCACGCTGCACGAGAACGCGACCCTCCCCTGGGATCGTGTCTGGGCGCTGGCCCATGAGCGCTCACGGGCCGATGGCAGCCAATGGGAACGCTGCGGAAATTTCTCGCGCGGCGCAACAAGCCCGTCTCTCATGGCAATCACATGCCACTTTGACGAAGCGCGCGAAGAACTCACGCTCAGGCACCCGGACCTGCCGACACTCAAGGCCAAGCCCGACAGCGACGGAGAAGAGATCGTCAATTGGGTGAAACCAATCATGCCGGGTGACGCGCGCGCCTCAGAGCGTGTGATAAGGGCGAGATCAGCCCAAGAGGGCCAGGGCCTGACCGATAACCCACAGCCTTATCTCAGCATTCTGGGGCTTTCCTCATTGCGGGCGCTCAGCCAGCGCGCCGGGCGCGACCTGTCTCCGCTGCGCTTTCGTGGCAATCTCTGGGTAGAGGGGCTGGTCCCCTGGGAAGAGTTCGAGTGGGTCGGCAAGCGTGTGCGCCTGGGCGAGGCAGAGCTCGCCATAGAAGAGCGCATTGATCGCTGCCCGGCGACCATGGTGAACCCCGAGACCGGCAAGCGCGACACCGATACGCTGGATCATCTGCGCGAAGGATGGGGCCACATCGATTTCGGCGTCTTCGCGCGGGTTGTGCAAAGCGGAAAGATCAGCGTGGGCGATGCGCTTGAGGTCCTCGGGTGAGGCTTCCTTTCCCCGTGGTCGAGATGCGCGACCCCGCAGAAATAGAGCATGGGCGCAAGCTCTTCGCGGGAGAAACCGAGTTTCTGAAAGGCGTCGTCGCGATGGATTGCCTTCCCCCGGCGGACAGGGTCGAGGTTTGCTTCGCGGGCCGCTCAAACGTTGGCAAAAGCTCTCTGATCAATGCCCTGACTGGGAGAAAGGGGCTGGCGCGGGCGTCAAACACCCCGGGCCGCAC
>JBCCTH010000279.1:0-3159 GCA_039198835.1 Pseudomonadota bacterium
AATCCGGATCGCCGGCCATGACATAAGCGACAAAGGCCTTTTTGTCGGCCGCCTTTAACTCTGCAAATTTAGCATCGATGCGTGACATGCGGTGCTCCCCTTCCTCTGTCGGCGGTGTGGGCCATTGCTGGCGCTAAATCAAGCGCCCTGCTTTGTCTTGATCCAGTATCGCCATGGCAGGAGCGCCGCTGCGATTGCGAGCCCCGAGATATAGCCCGCCCAGAGCCCCAAAGCGCCATAGGCGAGCCCGAATGCGAGGAAATAGGCCAAGGGCAGGGCGATGAGCCAATAGGCGAAAAGCGTGATGTTTGTGGGCGCTGTGTTGTCGGAGATGCCGCGCAGCGCGCCGAGGGCGGTCCCTTGGATGCCATCGGCGATTTGCAACACAGCGACGATCAAAAAGAGGAGTGTCGCCAGCGCGATCACCTCTGCATCGTCTGAAAAGGCGCGCGCCGCCGCGCCGCCGAACAGGATGAAAAGAAGGGCGATGCCGCTTTGCCAGACCACCGCGATGCCGATCCCCGCCTTGAGGATCGGGCGCAAACGGTCGCGGGTTGCTCCGCCCACCGCGTGGCCCACGCGGATCGAAACGGCACCTGCAATGCCGAGGGGGAACATATAGCTCACCCCGCCGATGGCGTTGACCACCTGATTGGCTGCAAGCGCGGTCGCCCCGAGCCAGCCCATCATGATCCCCACGAGGGCATAGGCCCCGCCTTCGCCGGCATACCCGATGCAGACGGGAAAGCTCTCTCGCAGGAGGCCCACGACCTGACGCGCGCGCAGCCCGACAGCCTGCCGAAACGGAGCCATGGCGCGCGAGAAGCGCCAAAAGAAGAGCGCGCCGATGAGCGCCGTGCTTTGCGACAGAACCGAGGCGAGCCCCGCGCCCAGAAGCCCTAACCCAAAAACATGAATAAAGAGATAATTCGCGGGAATGTTCACCAGAACGCCGAGATAGCTCAACGTCACGCCTGTCCATTCATGGCCCACCGCGTCAAAGAGCGCCTTGAAGGTGAAAAATGCCATGAACGGGATCACCCAAAGCGCCATTGACGCCCAATAGGGAAAAAGGATCGTGATCACCTCGGCCGGTTGCCCGATCGTGCCCAGCAAAGGAAAAGCGAGTAACATCAGAGCCATGGCACAGATGCCCGCGAGGCATCCACTCGCCAGGGCCGCGCGGAGCTCGGTGGCCACGCGCGCGTCGTCGCCCCGGCCATGGGCCTGACTGATACGCACGCTCGCAACCGTCAAAAGCCCCCAAAGAGCGGAAATCAAGATGATGAGGAATGCGGTCGTGATCCCTGCGGCGGCCAGCGGCACCGTGCCGAGCGGCGCGATCATGATGGTGTCTACGACGCCGATGAGGGTCGCGGCGGCGAGCCCGATAATGAGAGGAATACTGAGTTTTATGAGCGGCTTAACCTCCCGAAGGGTCGGGTTTTCATGGCGTATCAAGGCGCGTCTCCACCGCCTCGGCGGGCCCCCGAAGCGCAGTCGCAGATCTTGAACCCTCAGCCGCGCGAGGGGGCAATCGCCTGCGCTCGGTCCTATCGTTACGGCGCGCCCTGTCAAGGCCACTGGCGCCCCTCAGACGCCGCTTCTTGCACTGCGCAGCGATTGCGCTTAGGGCGAGCGCGCAGCAGCGAGAGGGCTTAAAGATGGGCTTCAAGATGGGCATTGTGGGTTTGCCGAATGTCGGGAAATCCACGCTTTTCAACGCGTTGACCAAGACCGCCGCAGCGCAGGCCGCCAATTTCCCGTTCTGTACGATTGAGCCGAATGTGGGCGACGTGGCGGTGCCCGATCCGCGCCTTGACCGCCTCGCGGAGATGAATGCTTCAAAGCAGGTCGTCCCGGCGCGGATGACCTTCGTTGATATCGCGGGGCTTGTGAAAGGAGCCTCGAAGGGAGAGGGGCTTGGCAATCAATTCCTGAGCAATATCAGAGAGGTAGATGCAGTCGCCCATGTTCTGCGCTGCTTTGAGGATGGCGATGTCACCCATGTTGAGGGCCGCGTTGATCCGGTGGCTGATGCGGAGGTGATCGAGACCGAACTGATGCTCGCGGATCTGGAAAGCATCGAGAAGCGGCGCGCGAATTTAGTGAGGAAAATCAAGGGCAACGACAAAGAGGCGGTGCAGCAGGACCGTCTTCTTGCCGCCGCTCAGGCGGTGCTCGAAGAGGGGCAGCCCGCGCGGGTCGTCGAGATCGACGAGGAAGATGCCAAGGCTTGGAAAACGCTGCAACTTTTGACGACGAAGCCGGTGCTTTTCGTGTGCAATGTCGAAGAGGGTGCGGCGGCGGACGGCAATGAGCATTCGCGGCGGGTGGCGGAGATGGCGGCGGCGCAGGGCGCGGGGAGCGTTGTGATCTCGGCCCAGATCGAGGAAGAAATCAGCCAGCTTGATGCAGAGGAAGCTGTTGAATTTCTTGAAGAAATGGGGCTGGAAGAGGCGGGCCTGGATCGGCTTATCCGGGCGGGATATGCGCTTCTTGAGCTACAGACTTACTTCACGGCGGGGCCGAAAGAGGCGCGCGCCTGGACGATCAAGGCGGGCACCCTCGCGCCGCAGGCGGCCGGTGTGATCCATGGCGATTTCGAGAGAGGATTTATCCGCGCTGAAACAATCGCTTACACGGATTACATCGATCTCGGCGGCGAGGGGAAGGCCAAGGAGGCGGGCAAGATGCGCGCCGAGGGAAAGGCCTATGTGGTGAAGGACGGGGACGTGCTGCTCTTTCTGTTCAACACTTGAGGCGCGGTGCGCGGTGCGCACCCTACCGGCGTTAAGATCTGTGGTTTTTGCCGGATGGCAGGAGCCAGAAAGCGTATGGAATGCGTATGGCGCGCGTATGGCTGCTTTGGTGGCTTGCGTGCGTTAACACTTTCGGCGGCCAGCAGGGGCAGGTTAGCGAATTTGAAATGATGGTGGGGTGGAACCCCACCCTACGGTGGTGGCAGGTGGAGCGCGCTGGGCTGAAGCCCGGCCCATTTGGCGGCCGGTAGAGGCACTTTGGTGAATTTGGCGGGATGGTGGGGTGGAACCCCACCCTACGGTGGGCGGCGGGCGGAGCGCTCTGGGGTGAAGTGCGGCCTATTTGGCGGCCGGTAGAGGCACTTTGGTGAATTTGGCGGGATGGTGGGGTGGAACC
>JBCCTH010000280.1:0-3150 GCA_039198835.1 Pseudomonadota bacterium
CCGGGTCGAGGCCGCGCTCGCGGGCGCGCAAACCGCGCTTGGCGTCATTCCCGAAGGCGTCGCCCCTGCGATCAGGGACGCCGAGATATCTTCCGAGGGCATTGCGGAGGGCGTGGCCAAAGCGGGTGTGCCGGTTCCTGCCTTTCTCGCGAATTTGCGCGCATCGATGCCGCCTGAGCGCGCGCAATGGGTGCATTACGGCGCAACGAGCCAGGACATTGTCGATACCGCGCTCTCGCTTTCTTACGGCGCGGCGCTCGCCGACCTCGAAACAGCGCTCGCGACCGTGATCGATACCCTTGCCGCAAAAGCCCAAGCGCATCAGGGCGTGGCGATGCTCGGGCGGACGCGAGGGCAGCTTGCCACGCCGATAAGCTTCGCGCTTCGTGTGGCGAACTGGGCGGCGCCCTTGATTGCGCTCGAAACCGAGTTGCCTGCCTTGCGCCGCCGCGCGCTCAAGGTCCAGCTTGGCGGGGCGGCGGGCTCGGGCAGCGTTTTCGCCCCTTATGGCGCAAAGCTACGCGAAGAGATGGCGCGTGCGCTTGGCCTTGAGCCTGCGCCCCCCTGGCACAGTGATCGCACCGGTATCGCCGCGCTCGCGGCCTGGCTCTCGCAGCTCATTTCTTCGTTGGCGAAAATGGCGGGCGATCTGGGGCTCACGGCGCGCGGAGAGATTGCGGAGATGCGCGCAGGGGCAGGGGGCGGGTCATCGACGATGCCTCATAAATCAAACCCTGTGCTGACCGAGGCGCTCAGATCGGCGCACCCGCTCGCCGTGGGCCTCATGGCGTCGCTCCAGGCCGCTTCGCTCCATGCTGAGGAACGCGACGGCGCGGCTTGGGCTGTTGAATGGGCGGTGATGCCTCAGCTCTTCGAGCTCGCCGCGGCCAGCCTCGATAAAGCGGCCACTCTGGCCAGCGATGTGACGCCTGTCTCCAAGGCCATGGCGGCGCGCATCGAGGCCACGCCCGGCGCGCTTGCTGAAGCCGCCGTCTTCGCGCTCGCCCCCGCCCATGGGCGGCCTGCCGCGCTAACGCGCGTCGAGCAAGCCATGGCGCAAGGGGGCGATCTCGCGGCCGCGCTTGCCGCCGAAGAGCCAGGTTTAGAGATGCAAAGCGCCGCCGATCTCGCCGCTTTGGCCGATGCCGCCGCGCGCGACGTCTTCGCGACGCGTCGATGAAACGCCCACACATCAAAGCAATGCGATTTGAGCCGCCGCCACCACCCGCCTGACCCTTTTGAAACCCTATCTCAAGGAGCAAGCGACATGCAGCCCAACATCGTCCTCATCATGGCCGATCAACTCGCGCCCCAGTTCACCGCTGCCTATGGTTCAAAGGCCGCGATCACGCCGCATATGGATGCGCTCGCCGCAAGGGGCCGCCTGTTTGAGCGCGCCTATTGCAACTCGCCTCTCTGCGTGCCGTCGCGGGCGTCGTTCATGTCAGGCCAGCATGTGACCCAGATCGATGCGTGGGATAACGCGGCCGAATTTCCCTCTTCCGTGCCGACATTCGCGCATTATCTTGGCGCGCTTGGCTACCGGACATGCTTGTCTGGCAAGATGCATTTTGTTGGTCCTGACCAGAAACATGGCTTCACGGATCGCGTCACGACCGACATTTACCCGAGCGATTTCGCATGGACGCCAAATTGGCTCAGAAACGATGAGCGCATCGATGTCTGGTATCACAATATGCAGACTGTCGCAGAAAGCGGCACGGCGATCGCCACATATCAGACCGATTACGACGATGAAGCAGAGTTTGCAGCGCGCAGATGGCTCATTGACCGCGCGCGCGACAAGGCGGCAGGGCGCGGCCAGCCGTTTTGCCTCGTGGCGAGCTTCTTTCACCCGCACGATCCCTATGTCGCCAAGCCCGAATTCTGGGACCTTTACGAAAACGTCGATATCCCCGCGCCTGACATCGCGCTTTCAGCAGACGCGCTTGACCCGTTTTCACGCCGGGTCGCGGACGGCGTTGAAGCAACATCGCATCCGATGACGCCCGAGGAGACAGCGCGCGCGCGGCGCGCCTATCTGGCCAATGTCAGCTATTTCGACAGCAAGGTGGGCGCGCTCATGCGCACGGTCGAAGAGATGGGAGAAACCGAGACCACCCTCTTTATCGTTACCTCCGATCACGGCGATCTGCTGGGTGAACGCGGCATGTGGTTTAAGATGAGCTTTCTTGAACATGCCGCGCGGATCCCGCTCATCGTGGCGGGGCCGGGTGTCCGCCCCGGGCGCGATGAGACGCTTTGCTCGCTCATCGATATTCTGCCGACGCTTTTGGATGTTGGTGGCGGATCGCCCGATATGCTCGCGCAGCCCGTCGCGGGGCGATCTTTGCGTCCGCTTTTCGAGGGGCAGGCTTTTGAAGGCGAGGTGATCGGCGAATACTGCGCTGAATGCGCGGGCGCCCCTGTTTTCATGATCCGTCGCGGGCGCTGGAAATACATCCACTGTGATCTTGATCCGCCGCAGCTTTTTGATCTCGAGGCCGATCCCAACGAGCTTTGCAATCTGGCCGGGGCCCCCGCCCATGCCGATATCGCCGCGGACTTTGCGCGCGAGGTTGCGGGGCGCTGGGACAGTGCCGCGATATCCCGGCGTGTCATCGCCAGCCAGCAATCGCGCCTCAAGCTTCATGCCATGATGGACACGACCGGCGATAATGCCTGGGATTACAATCCGCCGCGGGATGCCTCGAATGAATATGTGCGCAATCACCACGATTGGGTCACGACAGCGGCGCGCGCACGTTTCCCGCCAATACCTTAAGGCGCAAGCGCTCCAGGCGGGAGGCCCCGGATCAGGCCCGGAATTGGCATGGGCAATGGGGTGGGCCTTGGTTTCGAAGGGGTAGCGCCTCCAAAACGCCTAAAATGCAGGCAAGCTCTCTGATTTTGGGCGCTATTTCGTTAACGGTCTTGGCATGGGGCGCGCGGTGGGCGAACAAGGGATATGGTCGAACAAACGCCATTTTTCGACGAAATGCATGGGTCAGAGGGCGCAACACGCGCGCCATATGCCGCGTTGGGAAGCTGGTTTAATGCGGCCGATCCCAAGGATCTCAGAGCCAAACAGCGCGAAGCCGAGGATCTCTTTCGCCTCAGTGGCATAACGTTCAATGTCTATGGCCGCGA
>JBCCTH010000281.1:0-3143 GCA_039198835.1 Pseudomonadota bacterium
ATTCAGAGCCTTCGCAATGCCTCTCAATTTACTGATATATATGGAGAATGTGGCGGCTACATGACCCTCGGGACGCATCTTATCGATGATCGGGGAAAAGCCCATGAGATGGCCGGCCTTCTCGATCTCGTCACCTCCTTCAAAGCCCCCAAGCTCACTCTGGGTTACCGCCAGCTTGAGGCCCTTGGCGGGCCAATGGCAGGGCGCTGGAGAGGCCACGAGTTCCATCATTCGCACGCGCTTGAGGAGCGCGGTACAGCCCTCTTTCAGGTGAGAGATCCCGATAATGGCGCGCGTGCTCCAATGGGGCTCATCAAAGGGCGCGTGAGCGGGTCCTATGCGCATATCATCGCGCCCCATGAGTAACGCTGGACGATGGCAGGCGCGGGGCGTAACGCTCGACCCATGAGTGTTGCGGATCCAAGTCTAGACGCGCCCGATGATCGCCGCGCCAAGCGCAATGTGGCCATTCTCATCGCCGCGCAAGCGCTGCTTGGCAGCCAGATCACGATGATCTTCGTCATCGGCGGGCTCGCAGGGCAAATGCTTGCGCCCAATCCCTGCCTGGCGACATTGCCGATCTCGCTCATCGTCTTCGGATCGATGAGCACCGCGCCCTGGCTCTCGCGGCTCATGCAGGCACGGGGCCGTGTAGCGGGCTTTTTGACAGGCTCGCTCGGCGGGCTCTGTGGCGCGCTGATCGGGGCCTATGCGCTTTCCATCGGCAATTTCTGGGTGCTCCTGATCGGCAGCTACATGACCGGCATGTATATGTCGGCCCAGGGCTTTTACCGCTTCGCCGCGACCGATACCGCTTCTGAGGCCTATCGCGCGAAGGCTATCTCTTATGTGATGGCGGGGGGGCTCCTCAGCGCACTTCTCGGGCCACAGCTCACCAAATTCACAAACGATCTCATGGCCGTCCCCTTCATGGGCACCTATCTCGTCGCCGCCGCCATGAACCTCGTGGGTATGGCGATCTTCCCGCTTCTCGACTTGCCAAAGCCCACGCGCGCCAAGCTGGCGCGCGCAGGTCGCAGCACTTGGGAGATGCTGAAAACACCGCGCATCGGCGTGGCTGTGATTTGCGCGATGGTCTCTTACGCGCTCATGAACCTTGTGATGACATCAACGCCACTCGCTGTTGTCGGCTGCGGCTTTACCGATGGCAATGCCGCCGACATCGTGAGCGCCCATGTCATCGCGATGTTCGCGCCCTCGTTTTTCACGGGCCATCTCATCAACCGCTTCGGGGTGGAGCGCATCGTCGGCGCGGGGCTCGTGACGCTCGGAGCGGCGGGGCTTGTCGCGCTTTCGGGCGTGGAGCTTTTCAACTTCTTCGGCGCGCTCGTGCTTCTCGGCATTGGGTGGAATTTCGGTTTCATCGGCGCCACGACCATGCTCGCAGGCGCTCACAGCATTGAGGAACGCGGGCGCATTCAGGGCGTCAATGATGCCATCGTCTTCGGCTGTGTGACGCTGGCCTCACTGGCGTCAGGCGGGCTGATGAACTGTTCGGGGGGCGATGCTGTGCAGGGGTGGAACGCCGTCAACCTCGCGATGGTGCCGTTCCTTGCATTGGCGGGCGGCGCGCTTTTCTGGCTCGCCGCGAGAGGCCAGGCGCAGGGGGTGCCCCGGCCTTGAGCCGGGGCCGCCGCCTTAGAGCCTCGTGGCGTCGAAGGCCGGCCCTGCGATAAGCGCAACGCCCTCTTTCGACATCCGCACTTCCACGCCCGCCGCCGTCAATCGCGCCTTGAGCGCATCGACCTGAGCGAAGTCTTTTGAGGCCATCGCCTGCGCGCGCGCGTCTTCAAGTTCGCGCTCCAAAGCGCTCAGATCGATCTCTGGCGCGCTGTCCCATCCCGCGAGCGCGGGCGTCAGGAGCCCGAGAAGCGCGGCGGATGCAGCGAGGGTCGCGCCATCGCCGGCGCTGGCGAGACGGTGCAACTCGGTGAGCGCGGCATGGGTGTTGAGATCGTCGCTCAGCGCGGCGATGACACGCGCATCCGGCGCGCCGCCGGGCTCTGCCATGGCGCGCCATTTGCGCAACGTGGCCTCCGCTTCCCTGCGCTTTTTGTCGGTCCAGTCCATCGGCTTTGAGTAATGCGTGGTCAGAAACACCAGCCGGATCACCTCGCCGGGGATCCCGTCATCGAGCAGATCGCGCACGGTAAAGAAATTGCCCAGGCTCTTTGACATCTTCTTGCCGTCGACCTGGAGCATCTCATTGTGCATCCAGACCTGTGCGAAGCCATGGCCCGCGCAGCAGCTCTGCGCGACCTCGTTTTCATGGTGCGGAAACAGCAGATCTGCGCCGCCGCCATGGATATCGAAGGTGGGTCCCAGAAGATCGGCGGCCATGGCCGAGCATTCGATATGCCAACCGGGGCGCCCCCTGCCCCATGGGCTCTCCCATCCCGGCAGGTCCGGTGTTGACGGCTTCCAAAGGACAAAATCCATCGGATCGCGCTTGTAGGGCGCGACCTCAACGCGCGCGCCCGCGATCATATCGTCCGTTGAGCGCCCGCTCAGCGCGCCGTAATCCGCGTAGCTTTTCACCGAAAAGAGAACATGCCCCTCCGCCGCATAGGCATGGCCGCGCGAGACAAGCTCTTCGATCAGCGCGATCATTTGCCCGATATAGGCTGTCGCGCGGGGCATATGCGTTGGTTCAAGCGCCCCAAGCGCTGCCATATCATCGAGAAACCATTGCGTTGTTTCGCCCGTGATCTCACCGATGGTGCGGCCGGTTTCCTTCGCGCGGGCGTTTATCTTGTCATCGACATCGGTGAAATTGCGCGCATAGGTGACATGGCCCGCGCCGTAGACATGGCGCAAAAGCCGGAAGAGAACGTCAAAAACCAGGACAGGCCGCGCATTACCGATATGGGCGCGGTCATAGACCGTGGGGCCGCAGACATAGAGCCCGACATTTTCGCGATCGAGCGGCGTGAAAGGCGCTTTGGTGCGGGTCTTGGAATCTGTGAGGCGGATCATGGTGCGCGGTCCTCTAAAGCTGACAAATCGTGAAAAGGCCCCCGGTGGGGCGTATCAGCAACAGAGACAGATGGCGCGGGTCATGGTCATGGGCCTGCGCATACAGAACGCCGCGCGGCTTGCCAAGCCCGAAGGAGCCATGCCGC
>JBCCTH010000282.1:0-3129 GCA_039198835.1 Pseudomonadota bacterium
CGGCAGGGTCATCTCGCGCGCGCGGGTCGTGAGCTCGGTCGCGCGGTCCCGGGTCAGCGCTGAAAAATGATCTTTCGGATCGAGCTTTTCGATCTCGCCCCCAAACCCTTTGATTTCCTCGAGGGCGCGCAGGTTTTCAGGGTCAAGCTGGCCCAAAAGCGGCGAGCGCTTGATCGAGCCCACAGCGCCACAAAACCGCGAAATAAAATCAGAGAGATAGCGCGCCATCTCTGCGCGCTCACCGGCATCAATGGCGGTTGCGAGCGTGATCCCGATTGCGCCGGCATTCACCGCCAGTCCACGGCCACGCCGCAACTCCTTTATCGCTGTTTCGAGATGGGTCTCGGCATCCACGCGCGGCCTCCTCGCAAAGTTGCGATTTGTCTAGCGCCTCGTCGGTTACCTCGCCGTTAATCGTGTTGCCCTTTTCTCGTCCTGGCCTTGAGCCAAAGTGACACTCCCAGAGCGGGAAAGATGACAACGGCCCAGCCTGCCGCATTGAGCAAGGTAAGACGCCGCTTCATCTCAAGCGGCGCATCGGAAAGCCAAAGGCCCACATGGCCGCCAATCACAAGAAGAGCCGTGATCGCGGCCACCCAAGGCAGCGTGCGCTGCCACCATAGCTTTCCCTTATTCATGCCCGCGAGATAGGGCTAGCGGCTCAGACCGCCCGCTAAATTGGGCTGATCAAGGGCAGCGAAGCCGTAATGACGCAACCACCTGAGATCGCTGTCAAAGAAAGCGCGCAAATCGGGGATGCCGTATTTGAGCATCGCGATGCGATCAATGCCCATCCCGAAGGCGAAACCCTGCCACTCGGCCGGGTCGATCCCTCCATTGGCCAGGACTTTAGGGTGGACCATGCCCGAGCCCAAAATCTCCAGCCAGTCGTCGCCCTCGCCGATCTTGAGCGTGCCTTTGTCCCATGAGCACCGAATATCGACCTCGGCGGACGGCTCTGTGAAAGGGAAATGCGACGCGCGGAAGCGGAGCTCCACATCACCGATCTCGAAAAATGACCGGCAGAACTCTTCGAGGGTCCATTTCAGATGGGCCATGGAGATCGATTTATCGATCGCGAGCCCTTCCACCTGATGAAACATCGGCGTGTGGGTCTGGTCATAATCGCTGCGGTAAACGCGCCCTGGCGCGATGATGCGGATCGGCGCGCCCTGCGCCTCAAGCGAGCGGATCTGCACGGGCGATGTATGGGTGCGCAAAACATGGGGCGGGCGGTTATCCCCCTCGGCGCGGTGCATATAGAAGGTATCCATCTCCGCGCGGGCCGGGTGGTGGCCGGGGATGTTTAGCGCATCGAAATTGTACCAATCCGTCTCGATCTGGGGGCCTTCGGCGACGGCAAAACCGAGCGAGGCGAAGATGGCCGTGAGCTCTTCCCAAACCTGGCTGATCGGGTGGATCGTGCCTTTCGGGCGGTCCCGGGCGGGCAGGCTGATATCGAGCCATTCGGCAGCAAGACGCTCTTCGAGCGCGGCATCCGCCAAGGCGGATTTCCGCGCCGCCAAAGCCGCGTTCACTTCATCCTTGAGCGCATTGAGCGCGGGCCCTGCGGTTTTGCGTTCTTCGGGCGTCATCTTGCCCAATTCGCGCATTTTCAGGCTGATCTCGCCCTTCTTGCCGACCGCCTGAACGCGCAAATCCTCAAGTGCGGCCTCATCGGCCACATCCTTGATGAGCGTCAGGTATTTATCGCGCAGGTCATCCATCGCCGTCTCCTCGCTGCGCGCCCTGCTAGCCCGCGCGCGCACGGGTTTCAACCGGCACCGTCGCAGCCCCCAACCTTGAGCCGGGGCCTCAGCCTCCCCAGCGGCGAGCCCCCGGATCATCGTCGGAACGGGTGACGCTCGCCCTGGTTTTTGCTAGCCAGCGACATGCTCTTTCGCGCCCTTTTTCTCGCTCTTCTCTTTGCCTCCGCTGCCGCCGCCCAAGAGCGCGCGCGCATCCTCGTGATCGGAGACAGCGTCATGGCCTGGAACGGCGCGCGTTCGATCCCGGCCACGCTGGCAAAAACGCTCGGCGAAGCAGTCCGCGATGAAAGCGTCAGCGGGGCGAAATTCGCGCACCGGTTTCGGATGCTCGTCGGACCAATGGATATCCGCGCACAAGTCCCCCGGCTTGATTTTGATTGGATCGTGCTTATTGGAGGGGCCAATGATCTGGCCGATGATTGCGCTTGCGAGGCCTGCGAAGCGACACTCGACGCTCTCATATCCGCCGACGCTCGGCTCGGCGCGATCCCTGACTTTGCTGAAGAGATGCGGCTGCGCGGCATGCGCCTCCTTTGGGCGCATTACTATCGCTCGCCGGATATTGGTGGCCCGTTTGAGGCCTGCGGAGATGAATTCGACGATCTGAAAGCCCGAATCGATCTCCTATCCGCGCAGAGCCAGGGTGTTTACACGGTGGACTTGGCGCGCATCATCGATGCAAGCGATCTTTCGCTTTATGATGCAGATCGCGTCCACCCTTCGCCCAGTGGCTCCGAACGCATCGGAGCGCATCTCGCAGAGGTGCTGCGATCCTTGGAGGAGTGAGGCTCCCGGTCTTTGCACCAAAACACATAAAAAAGCCGCCGAGGGCAAATCGGCGGCTTTCAATTCAAAGAGGTGCGCGGCTCAAGCCGCGAGCGCGTCCTGCGCCTGCTTAACGATGGCTCCAAACGCCTCGGGCTCATTGACGGCAAGATCGGCGAGAACCTTGCGGTCCACTTCGATCCCGGCCTTGGAAAGCCCGTTGATAAAGCGCGAATATGTCAGCGCCTCGTCATGGGAGCGCACCGCCGCGTTGATACGTTGAATCCAAAGAGCGCGAAATTGGCGCTTGCGATTCTTGCGGTCGCGGGTCGCGTATTGATTGGCTTTATCGACAGCCTGCTTGGCGGTCTTAAAGACATTCTTGCGCCGCGAGTAATAGCCCTTGGCGGCCTTGATGACCTTCTTGTGGCGCGCGTGGGTGGTCGTCCCGCCTGTCGTACGTGGCATATCTCAAGCCTCCCTTAGCGGTCGTAGGGCATGTAGCCCTTGACGATTTTCTGATCCGGCTCGCTGAGCACGGCCGTGCCGCGCGCGTTGCGGATAAACTTGTTGGTGCGCTTGATCATGCCGTGGC
>JBCCTH010000283.1:0-3089 GCA_039198835.1 Pseudomonadota bacterium
GCGGCAACGCATTCTGACGAGGTCAATATGGTGACTTGCCAGGTGGCGCATTCGATCTTCGAGGTGCCCCGCAAGATCGCGCGACTGCGCGCGCAGAGCTATCTTGATGCGATCTATGCCGATATCTACCGGCGCGATCACCTGCCCATTGATGTGGTGATCTCGCCCGAGCGCGAAGTTGCCGAGGCGGCTTTGCGGCGTATCAATGCGCCCTCGGCCTTTGACACCGAGCTTTTTCTGAGCGGCCGCGCGCAGCTTTTGGGCATCAATATCGAAGATGCCTGCCCGGTGATGCACACACCTCTGCGCCAGCTCACCGAGCTCTTTTCAACGCTGCGCGCCCGCATCGTGGGCATTCGCCGGGCAGGGAAGCTCTTTGTCCCCGACGCCGATGATCAGATCATCGAGGGCGATGCCTGCTATTTCATGGCGCATATGGAAGACGTGCCGCGCACGCTCGAAGTGTTTGGCAAAACCGCCCAAAAGCAGGAACGGATCGTGATCCTGGGGGGCGGGAATGTGGGGCTCAGAGTGGCGCAGGCCCTTGAATCCCGCACCGAGAAGATCAGAGCGCGCATGATCGAGAAGAACCGCGATTGTGCGGAACGGGCCGCCGATCAGCTTGAGCGCACGATCGTGCTCCATGGCGACGGGCTCGATAGCGGGCTCATGCAGGAAGCCGGAGTTGAACGCGCCGATGCGCTCCTTGCCGTCACCGATGATGATAAGACCAATCTTCTGGCCGCCGTGCGCGCCAAACAGGCTGGCGCGCGGCAATCGATCTGTCTGATCAACGATCCCACGCTCGTGCCGCTGCTCGATGCGCTCAACATTGATGCCTATATCAATCCGCGCGCGACGACTGTGAGCTCGATCCTGCGCCATATACGCCATGGTCGCGTGCGCGGTGTCTATTCAGTGGGCGATGCAGAGGCGGAGGTGATCGAGGCGCAAGTGCTCTCGACCTCGCCGATATCGGGACGCAAAATCGAAGATATCGATTTCCCGAAAGGCGTGCTCGTCGGGGCGATCCAGACGAAAGACGAAGTCATCGCGCCATTGGCGTCAACCATTATCAATGAGGGCGATATCATCGCCATCTTCGCGTTGACGCAGGATGTCAGCGAAGTCGAGCGGTTGCTCCAAGTGTCGATTGATTTCTTTTAATCAATGCCCCTCGCCCCATGCGCGCTTTTCTATACTCTCTTCCCATTCTGGTGATCCTCGCGGCGGTGGCGGCACTGTTGATGCTGGTGCCCGCCTCCGTGGCGTTGCAGTTGCGCGATTACGCGAGCGCGCGGGCTTTTCTTTATTCGTGCCTCTTTGTCGTGATCGTCACCACGATGATCGCCATCGTCACGCAGGGTCGGCGCGGGCCACATCAGGTGCGCAGCCAGCTTTTATCGCTTTTGGGCTCGTTCGTTTTTCTGCCGCTGGTGATGGCGCTGCCGCTCCAGGCGAGCATGGACACAACGAGCTGGACAAACGCGTATTTCGAGATGGCCTCGGCCTTCACGACGACCGGCGCGAGCGTTTACACGACGCCGGGCCGCCTCTCGGAGGCAGAAGAGATCTGGCGCGCGCTTGTCGCTTGGGGAGGCGGGCTTTTGATGTGGTCAGCCGCCGTGGCCCTTTTTGCACCGATGGGGATCGGCGGATATGAGATCGCCCAGAAGCGGGGCCCCGCTGTGGGGCTTGGGGCGCAACAGGGCCAACAAAAGCTGGCCACAGAGCGCCTTTTGCGGGCCGCAAGCGCCCTTTTTCCGGCCTATGCAGGGCTAACGCTGGTGCTTTTCATCGCGCTTTTGGTGGCGGGCGAAGCGCCGCTTGTGGCGGCAGTGCATGGGTTGTCAACCTTGGCGACGGCGGGCCTTTCGCCTGTGGGAGGGGTCGAGAATGCCAGCGCGGGGCGGATCGGCGAGGCGATCATCGCTGTCTTCTTCGTTTTCGCTCTGTCGCGGCGAACATTCGCCGTGGGCGTTTTGGGCGAGGCCACGCGCGACATCCGCGAAGACCCCGAACTCAGGCTCGCTTTCGCGCTTGTCGCGCTCATCGCCCTTGGTCTCTTCTTGCGTCATTACGTTGCCGCCAGCCAGATCGATGGCGCGGTTGGCTTTGTGTCGGCCTTGCGCGCGCTCTGGGGCACGATCTTCACCGCGCTCTCATTTCTGACCACCACGGGCTACATCTCGGCTGATTGGCTCACGGCGCGCAGTTGGTCGGGCATCGAGGCGCCGGGCCTTCTTCTCATGGGCCTCGCGCTCATAGGCGGCGGCGTTGCAACGACGGCTGGGGGGGTCAAGCTTTTGCGCATCTATGCGCTGCTCAAACATGGCGAGCGAGAGATCGGTCGCTTGATCTTTCCGTCCTCGGTGGGCGGCTCGGGGCGTTTCGCGCGCCATGTGCGCCGACAGGGCGCATTCATTGCCTGGATCGTCTTCATGCTTCTGGCGGTGTCGGTGGCCGTGATCATGTTGGCGCTTTCAGCCGCCAATGTTGATTTTGAAGCGGCTCTCATTCTCACGCTCGCAAGCCTCACAAATACCGGCCCGCTCGCCACCTATGCCCCCACAGCGCCCCTTGAGATTGCCGCGCTTTCCGAGACCGCGAAAATTATCATGGTGGTGGCCATGGTGGTCGGGCGGCTTGAGACGCTCGCAATCGTGGCGCTCCTGAACCCGGCTTTTTGGCGCACCTAATGCCGCACTTGCAGCATTTTTGTCGCAACGGCTTGATTTCCGTCTGGAAACACAATCCTATCGGCTCATAATGAGAAGGCGCGATGAATGCGCGCCACGTAGAATAACAAGGTGATGAGAGTAGGACCGGGCCGATGGCGTCAGACCGACAAAATTTACAAGACGCGTTTCTCAACCATGTCCGCAAGGCCAAGGTGCCCGTGACGATCTTTCTGATCAACGGCGTCAAACTTCAGGGTGTGATCACCTGGTTTGACAATTTCTGCGTTTTGCTGCGCCGAGACGGCCAGAGCCAACTTGTCTATAAGCATGCCATCTCGACGATCATGCCCGGACAACCCTTCTATCTCTATGAAGGGGAAGAATGAGCCCCTTCGCAAAGGGCGTTCA
>JBCCTH010000284.1:0-3060 GCA_039198835.1 Pseudomonadota bacterium
AGGATGCAGGTCGTGATGAGCTCGTCGGGGCTGAGCTTCTCGCCGTCTTCTTCTGCTGCGATGAGATGGGTGATCAGATCATCGGCGGGGCGCGTACGGCGCGCGTCAATGTAGCCGCGCAGAAAATCAGAGAAGTCTCGCGCGGCTTTTGCGGCGGCTTTCTCTGTGTCGTGGTCGCGCCCGGCCTGATACATTGCCACCATCGCATTCGACCACCTCAGCAGATCCGGGGCCATCCCCTCGGGCACGCCGAGAAGCCGCGCGATGATGCGCACGGGCAGCGGCTGCGCGAATTCGCGCAAGAGGTCGAAGCGCCCATCGGGCAAGGTCTGGCATAGCTCATGGGCGAGGCTCTCAATCTCAGGCGCGAGCTCTTTGATCCGGCGGCTGGTGAAAGCCCGCAGAACCAGGTCGCGCAAACGCGTGTGGCGTGGCGGTTCAAGCTCAAGCATCGAATGCGCTTCGACATCGTAAAATGCTCTCGCATGGTCGGGCACGACCACGGGCGCGAGCGGCGCGCGGCCCATATCGCGGCTTTTGAGCGCTGCGCTTACCGCGCCGTGGGTCATGGCCGCCGCCATCCCATACTCCTCCCACCAAACCACCTCTCCGAGCGTGCGCGCGCGGTCATAGGCCGGATAGGGGTTTTGAACGAAGTCCGGGTCTCTTGGGTCCTGACGGAAGCTCTGCATGAAAGCGGTGTCGCCCAGCTTCGCGCGCGGTGCAAGCGCTGGCCGCCCATGGGGGAGGGGGCCGGTCTTGCGCGGAAGTTGCGCGGGCGATCATCCCCAATTTGCCGTAAAATCTCCCTAGGTTTCTCGCTCTGTTTCCAAATTTTCAACACCGAACGCAGAGAGCTTGCGCAATGAAACTGATCAACATGCCCTTATGGCAGCGGCGCGATGCCGCGCTTTGAAGGCGAGAAAGCACCGATGACCCAGCGACCCCAAGCCTTAAAGACGTCGTGCCCAGGCTGCGCGACGGGCGGCGCTGGCTGCGCGAGCGGGGTGAAGGCGCCTGCTTTGGCAGGGCTTGACCGAAGAAACGGAAAGGGGGCTGGCGGCGTCTGGGCCGAGGCAAGAATTGCAACGCTCAAAGGTATCCTTCCCGTCAAGGATCTTGGCCCGGGAGACCGTGTTTTGACGCGAGATAACGGCTATCAAGCCGTGATCGCTCTCGTGGGCGAAGAGATTTCCGCCGAGGCTGGCGCGACCATTGCGTTAGCCCCCGGCGCGCTTGGCTCAGGTCAGCCGGAGCGCGCGATGAATGTCGCGCCCGGGCAAAGGTTTCTCCAAGAGCGGATCGAAGCGATGCCCGCCGCTCTTGGTGAGCGCGGGGAGGAGACTGCGATCTGTTTTTCAGGTCAGGAAGTTCTGGTTTCGGCGGAAAACCTTGCCAGACGGCTGCCGGGGCCTGCCGTGCCTTCAGGCCCGCGTATGCTTTTTCAGGTCCTGCTTGCACGTCACGAGCTCGTCTCGATCGATGGCGTCTGGAGCGAGAGCATGGAGCCTTCGCACCGTTCGCGAACAGCCCGCGAGGTCGATAGTGCTTTTGTGCATCTCCCCCGGCGCGCCCGGAATGAAAGGCAGGCCGGATAAATCAATGAGATTTGCGCCTCGGGCCGCGGCACCGGGAGCGCGTGTAAACCGCCAGCATTTCGCCGTTGTTTGTGAGTGATCTGTTCGCGTTGGCGGCCTGTGTTTTTCGAGTGAGTGGGTGAGTGGGACGCCCCGCATGGATTTGCTCGGCATGCGGGGCGCTTCACAGTCAGCTTTGGCGCATCCGTTCGCCGTCGGCATCAAAAAGCGGGCTGTTGAGGCGGCGCGCAGCGCAGAGTTGCCCCAAAATTTCGATTTCGACGTCCTGATCGGCCTGCGCGAGCGCATTGGGCAAAAATCCAAGCGCGATGCTTTTCTGAGCAAAATGCGAGTATCCGCCCGAGGTGCAGAAGCCGACGACATCGCGCCCCGCGTAAATCGGCTCATAGCCCATGACATCGGCCTCCTGCGTCGCCACTTCGAACGCGCAGAGCGTGCGCGTTGGCTTATCGCGGCGCGCGGCGTCTGACCCGATGAAATCGCGCGAGAAATCGATGAAGCGGGCAAGCCCGGTTTCCGCTGCGGTGTAATCTGGCGAATATTCCGAGAGCCAGGAACCAAAGAACTTATCGAGCCTGAGCGACATCATTGCCCGCATCCCGAATGGCTTCATGCCATAGTCTTGCCCGGCCGCCCAAAGCTCACGCCACAGATGGCGTTGCTCCATCGGATGCGCGTAAATCTCAAAGCCGAGATCGCCCGTATAGCTGACGCGCTGCACCCAGCATGACACCATCCCGATGACCATGCGACGCACATCGAGAAAACGCAGGGTCGAGACATCGGCGCGTGTCGCCTTTTGAAGCACGTTGGCCGCATTTGGCCCTGCGATCTGAAACCCGGTGAGGGTGTCTGAGACATTTTCGACCCGGCAGCCCGGCATCGCGTTTTCGTCGAACCAACGCATGTGAATGTCTTGCGCGCCATAGCTCGCTGTGAGGTGAAACGCGTCTTCGCTGACCCGTGAGATCGTGAAATCACCGAGCAATTTGCCCTTCGGCGAGAGCATCGGCGAGAGCGCGAGCCGCCCGACTTTCGGGATGCGCCCTGCCATCACCCGCGCAAGCCAAGCCTCCGCGTTTTCGCCCGATACGCGATATTTCCCGAAATTGTGGGTTTCATTTATCCCCACGCTGTCGCGCACGGCCATCACTTCGCGCCGCGTCGCTTCCCAGGCATTGGAGCGGCGGAAAGAGGGGGTCTCGAAGCGGGGCTCATCGCCTGTTGCAAAGTAATTGGGAACCTCCAGGCCAAATTGCTGGCCCCAGACCGCGCCAATATTATCGAAGATATAAAACATCGCCGATTGCCGAAGCGGGCGCCCGGCGGGCAATTCCTCATTCGGGTAAGAGATTGAAAAACGGCGCTGATAGTTTTCGACCACTTTGGGCAGCGTGAAGCCCGGCGAAAGCCAGCTTGGGAACCGCGCGACATCCATCGCCGTGACATCTCTCTCCGGCTC
>JBCCTH010000285.1:0-2962 GCA_039198835.1 Pseudomonadota bacterium
ACCATCGCGCCCGCCGCGCCGAAGGCCGCGCGCGGGCGGCCGAAATATCTCGGGCTCATCCTGACGGTCGTGCTGATATTGCTCCTTTTGGCTGTGGCCGCGCTCGCGGCCACGCGAGAGGATGGGCTGGCACGGTTTTTTGACGTGAGCCTGCCCGACGCGCCGGATGCGCCTCTATCCGCGCTTTCGGTGCCAGATGCAGAGCTCAACGCGCCTGAGATCGTTGCCATCGCGCCGATGCCGCTTGCGCCGATCCCAGACGAGACACCCCCTACGGATGAGGCAGCGGATGTTTCATCGGCACCTCCGCTGAGCGACGCTGAATTGCAGAGGATCTACGCCGCCACTGGCATCTGGTCGCGCGCGCCCCAAAACCCCGCGCCGCCGCTCCCCAGCGAGCTCGATACTTTTTATCAAACATCCATCGACGCGCCGATCGGCATGGCCGATGCGGTGGCTCTCGCAGAGCTGACCTCCCTGGAAACGGACAGGCGGCCGGCATCCCAGCCCCTGCCGCCGGGGCCGGATATGCGCTTTCGGTTCGATGAGACCGGTCTTTTGATCGCAACGCCCGAAGGCGCGCTTTCGCCCCTGGGCTACACTGTGATTGCCGGGCGTCCGCCGCTTGAGCCGCCGCTCAGGATCCCCGATGTGGCAGTGGGCGAGCCTGACAGCGCCCGTCTTGCCGCGTTTCGGCCAAGCGCGCGGCCGCCCACGCTCGCCGAAGATACCGAGCGCCGCGCGCTCGGGGGGCTCACTCGCCAGGAGCTTGCCGCCTTTCGCCCCCAAAGCCGACCCGAAACAGCAAAAGCCCCGGAGGAAGCCAGCCAACCAGATGCGCCGCCCTCCGAGCTCGCCGTTGTGGCATCACGGCGGCCCGAGGCGCGACCGCGCAATATCGACCGCATCATCGCCAATGCCAGAGCCGCGCAACCGACAACAGTTGCCGTGGCCGCGCCCGTTTCGCCGCGCGTCACACGCCCGAGCGGCCCAACGCAAGCCTCTGTCGCGCGCGCCGCGACAACCGCCAACGCCATCAATCTGAGACGCGTGAACCTGATCGGCGTCTACGGCACGCCATCGAACCGCAGCGCGCTCGTCAGGCTGGCGAACGGGCGCTTTGTGAAAGTCCAAGTAGGCGACCGCGTCGATGGCGGGCGGGTCGCGGCGATCGGCGAAAGCGCGCTGCGCTACGTCAAAAGCGGGCGCAACATAACGCTCGAGATCCCCACCGGATAAAGGCTTGCCCGCGCGCGGGGGCCCGCCCCCCTCTCATTGCGCAGCGATATCGCCGTATTCGCCCGCCGCGGCTTCTTCGGCTTCGATGCTCTCGAAAAGCGCTTTGAAGTTGCCCTCGCCGAACCCGTCATCACCCTTGCGTTCGATGAACTCGAAAAAGATCGGCCCGATCACGGTCTTCGAGAAAACCTGCAAGAGGATCTTTGTCTCGCCGCCATTCACAACGCCTTCGCCATCGATCAAGATGCCATGCTTTTTCATCCGCTCCACAGGCTCATTGTGGCCTTGCACGCGCTCAAATGAGCGATCGTAATAAGCGGCGGGCGGGCCCGGCATGAAGCGCACCCCTCTTTCGGCGATGGCATCGACGCTCTCATAGATATCGCGCGCGCCCACCGCGATATGCTGGATCCCCTCGCCGCGATACTTTTTGAGATAAGTGACGATCTGCCCTGTCTCTCCGCGATCCTCGTTAATGGGGATCCGGATACGCCCGCAGGGGGAGGTGAGCGCGCGGCTCAGAAGGCCGCTATATTTGCCTTCGATATCAAAGAAGCGGATTTCCTTGAAATTGAAGAGGTCCCCATAGAAGCGGAACCAGGTATCCATGTTCCCCTTATAGACGTTGTGCGTGAGGTGATCGAGATAATAGAAGCCCACCCCCCGGGGATGAGCGCGGTCGAGCCACTCGAATTCGTCGTTATAGGGATTGGCGTCGTAATACGTATCGGTGAAGTAGATGAGGCTGCCGCCAATGCCTTTGATGGCGGGCCAGTTGACGGTTTTGCCCGGGCCCTCATAAGGCTCTGCCCCTTTCGAGATGGCGTGCGCGTGGGCATGGGCGGCATCTGCCACGCGCCAGGCCAGCGACGGGGCGCAGGGGCCATGCGCTTCGATAAATTGCGCCGCATGGCTGTCTGGCTCGGCATTGAGCAGATAGGTGATATCGCCCTGCTGCCAAAGCTCGATGGCTTTGGTCTTGTGTGTCGCGGTATGGGTATAACCCATGCGCGCGAAGGCCACGCGCAGCTTCTCGGGCTCAGGATGCGCAAACTCGACGAATTCGAACCCATCTGTTCCCGCCGGGTTCTCCGGCGTGATCGTGGCCTTTGGCGCGTCATGGGGAAAGGGGCCCATAATTTTCTCCTGATGCTGCGATTTGTGCAAAAATGAGCGCTTTTGAGCGCGAATTCTGCGCAAATCCAGGCGGCTTGGGCTTAATTTGCGCGGATTTATTGCGCGACGAGCGCAATCCATGCAGAGTTTCACCATGGACGTTCTTGACCCGACCGATATCCGCCTCCTCGACGCGCTCCAACGAGATGCACAGCTCACCGCGCAGGAGCTGGGCGAACGGCTTGGCCTCTCGGCCAGTCAAACGGGGCGACGGCGGCAGCGGCTCGAAGCGGCGGGCTTTATCAGGCACTATGCTGCGCGCCTCAGACCGGCGAAGCTCGGGCTCGACGTTCAGGCCTTCATTCAGGTGCAAATGGCCTCGCAAGTGCCTGAACATGCGCGCGATTTTCTGAAGACGGTGCGCGGGCGATCTGAAATCGTCAGCGCTTGGACCCTGACCGGCGAAGCAGATTATCTTTTGCGCGTCTTCACGCCCGATCTCGCGCGGCTCAATCTGCTCATCCACGACGTGCTTTTGCCCATGAAGGCGGTCGCGCGGGTGCAGAGCCAGATCGTCATGGATCAGCCAAAATCAGATACGGGGCTG
>JBCCTH010000286.1:0-2906 GCA_039198835.1 Pseudomonadota bacterium
CTAGATCTTGTCGCGGCCGCCATCATGGAAATCGGGCCCGATGAAAGCGCGGGGCCTGATATCATCGCGCTCCAAGAGGTCGAAGGCCTTGTGACGCTCGAGCCGCTTTTGGCGAAACTCCAGGCGCTCGGCTCTCCTTTGAAAGAAATCTACTGCTCAGAAACCCTCGACCCCTTCACGGGCCAGAACGTGGCGATCCTGAGCCGCTATGGCGCATCCATCAGACCTGTTACTCGGCTTGATCAGACAACGCTCACCTATATCGACGCGCGCGAGCGTGAGATGGTCGGCTCGCTTGGCAAGTTTCTCAGAGCCGATATCGAGGTCGATGACACAGTCATTTCAATCTTCGTGGCCCATCTCAAAAGCCGGCGCGGCGGCACCGAGGAGACGCGCCTTTTGCGCAACGCGCAGGCCCGCATTTTGCGCGATCTGAGCCGCCCTCGGGTTGAGCAAGGGTCAAGCCGACGCCCCTCATTCACGGCGATACTCGGCGATATGAACGATGAGCCACGGACGAAGCCGCTCGATATCATGATGGGCAAGCTCGATACGAGCTATAACCTGCTTTCGGCCACGCAGGCGCTGCCGGTGGATGATCAATTCACCTATGTTTTTAAAGGCACCAAGCAGCAGCTCGATCACCTGCTTTTAAGCAAGTTCACCCATGATCGCATGCTGCGCGCGGGCTTCACACGGATCAATCGCGATGCCTCTGACCATGATGCGATATGGGCCGAGATTGATCTGACGATCCCTCCGCCGAGCTAGGCCAAAGCACAGGATCTTAAAAACGGGGTGCTTAGCTGCCTAAGATGATGCGGACATAGTTTTGCGTTTCTTTGAACGGCGGCACCCCGTCATATTGCTCGACCCTGTGAGGCCCCGCGTTGTAGGCCGCGAGCGCCAGACGCCAGGAGCCAAACTTGCGATACTGCTCTTTGAGATAGCGCGCACCGCCTTCGAGATTTTGCCGCGGATCGGTGGGATCGACCCGCAGATAGCGCGCTGTGGCGGGCATGAGCTGCGCCAGACCCATCGCGCCTTTATGCGAGCGCGCCGAGGCGTTCCAACCGCTTTCTTGTTGCACGAGCCTCAGGAAAAGATCCTCGGGGATCCCGTGCTGGCGCGCGGCCTGCCGCGCCATCGCCAGAAATGGCCCGTTATAGCGCCCCTGGTAGCGCGGCACATTCGCCGCAGAGGGAACCGTAAACGCCTGCGGCTGGAGCCGCACTGAGTTGTTATATTGCTGGGCCGCACGGTTATCGAGCACGTTGAGCTGGCTCTGAAAAATCGAATTGCGCGACTTGCTTGAAACCGTCTCCTGCGCCCAAGCGCCCTGAGAGACACCCAAAAGTGCAAAACACGCTGATATAACGGCGACTTTTCTCATGGCCTCCCTGCCCTTTCCTCGCAAGATATAGCGAGTTGGCGCGCCACTACCACTCTTAATGGACATTCACATCGCATTAACCTCAATATGGGCGAGATTGGTAAGCATCTGGCTAAGATTCGAAGGGGAGTGCCATGGCGGGCTCAGTGAACAAAGTGATCTTGATCGGCAATCTTGGCCAGGACCCGGAGGTGCGCAACTTCTCAAACGGGGGCAAAGTCTGCAATCTGAGCATTGCGACCTCTGAAAACTGGAAGGACCGCAACACAGGAGAGCGCCGCGAAAAAACCGAGTGGCACCGCGTGGCGATCTTCAATGAAGGTCTTGTGCGGATCGCCGAGCAATATCTGCGCAAGGGCTCGAAGGTCTATCTCGAGGGTCAGCTCGAGACGCGCAAATGGCAAGATCAAAGCGGCCAGGACAGATAGACGACCGAGGTTGTGCTGCGCAATTACGCGGGCAATCTGACGATGCTGGATGGTCGCAACGAGGGCTCGGGCGGTGGAAACTACATGTCGAACCAGGGCGGCGGTTATTCAGGGGGCAGCTCGGGCGGCGGATATGGCGATCAACGCGGCGGCGGAAGCGGCGGCGGCGGCTATAACGCACCCGCGCCCGCCGCCGATCTTGACGATGAGATCCCCTTTTAAGCGCGGTGAAAACCTTGCAGACGCGCTTGATGCAACACCAGGCGCGCGCCTAGCGCGCGCTGGCCAGAACAGCCAAAACATCCTTCTCGGGCACATCGGAGGCGACAAAAGCCGCGCCGATCCCGCGCATCAGGATGAACCTCAACTTCCCGTCAATGACCTTCTTGTCCTGCCCCATGAGGGCCAAAAGCTCTGCATCACTCGGCAACGGGCCATCGATGTCGCTGAGCCGCGCGCGCATGCCCATGGCGCTCAAATGAGCCGTCACGCGGCCCGGCTCTTCTTGCGGGGCAAGGCCAAGGCGCGCTGACAGATCGCTGGCAAGCGCGCACCCGATGGCGACACCCTCGCCATGCAAGAGCCGCGCTGAATATCCTGTCGCGGCCTCCAGGGCATGGCAAAAAGTGTGGCCCAGATTAAGAAGCGCACGGTCGCCCTGCTCTGTTTCATCGCGCGCAACGATCTCGGCCTTCATTTCAACCGACCGCTTCACGGCATGGAGGCGCGCCGCGCGATCGCCGCGCGCCAAAGCGGGGCCATTCAGCTCAAGCCATTCGAAGAAAGCCGCATCCCCCAACAGCCCGTATTTGACAACCTCGCCATAGCCCGAAAGAAAATCACGGGGCGTGAGGGTTGCCAGGGCGCCAATGTCGGCCAGAACGAGGCTTGGCTGATGAAACGCGCCGACCAGGTTTTTCCCCTGGGGCGCATTGATCCCGGTTTTGCCGCCCACCGAGCTATCGACCTGCGCCAGAAGCGATGTGGGGATCTGAACAAACCGCACGCCGCGGCGCAAAATGGCCGCCGCGAACCCCACCAGATCGCCGATCACCCCGCCACCGAGCGCGATGACGATATCGCGC
>JBCCTH010000287.1:0-2899 GCA_039198835.1 Pseudomonadota bacterium
CAGACAGCCGCGATAACGGGCAAAAGCGAGGCGGGCTGAAACGCTTCGGTGCCGGGGCGTTGCACGATAAGCACGCCCGCAAAGCCCACAAAGACCGCCGCCCACCGGCGCGGGCCGACGCTCTCTCCCAGAAAGATCACCGAAAAGACGGTGATGAGGAGCGGCGCGACGAAAAAGATCGCCACAGCCTCGGCCAAGGGGATCGCCGCAAGGCCCAGGAAGAAAAAGATGTTCGCCCCGACAACGAGCAGCCCACGGAAGATATGGAGCCCGAAGCGCCGGGTGCGTAAAACTGAAAAGCCGCCGGCGAACGGGAAGATCAGGACGCAGGCGATCAAAAGCCCCATGATCGAGCGGAAAAACACGACCTCGTGGAGCGCGTAGGCCCCGGAGAGGAACTTGATCGTCGCATCATTTACGGAAAAGAGCGTGACAGCGAGCGCGGCGCAGAGCGCGCCGAGCCGGGTGGTATTGCGTGTGAGGGCCTCAAACATGCGCGCAAGCTCTGCCGCAGCGCTTGCCTCGGCAAGCCTGTTCGCGACCTGTGCGTCGCCGGGGCTTCACAGCCGGGCTGCCGCGCGCACCAGGCGCTCAAGGGCGTCGAGAAATCGGCTGCGGTCGGCTTTTGAAAATGGGCGGCCCTTGCCCTGGTGGAACGGATCGGCGGCGCGCAGATCGGTCATTAGGTCGCGAGTGGCCAGCGCTTGGGCAACATTGGCCTCGGTGAGCGCCTCGCCGTTGGGTTTGAGCACCAGCGCGCCGCCGTCAACCGCGCGTGCCGCGAGCGGGATATCGGCGGTGACAACGACATCGCCGCGCCCCGCTCGCTCGGCGATCCATTTATCCGCTTCATCGGGTCCCGCGGAGACGATGACCGTCTCGATGAGCGGATGTGGCGAAGGTCGAATACCGCCATTGGACACCATCGCGACCTTGAGCCTGTGGCGCGTCGCGACGCGCGCCACTTCGTCTTTCACCGGGCAAGCATCTGCATCGACATAGATCATCATGCGCCGCCTGTGCCGTCGCAGCTTCGAACATGATCCGGCGCCTCTCGCCTGCTGCCAGGAGGCCCCGGATCAAATCCGGGTTTGGCCCGCCGCACTTTGAACCATGTCACCCGAAAAGCGCCTCCGCATGGAAGGCAAGGTGATCGGCCATGAAGCTGGCCACGAAGAAATAGGAATGGTCATACCCGGGCTGCATGCGCATCACGGCGGGCTGGCGGCGTCTCGTGATGGCTTCTGCGAGCGCTTCGGGCCGCAGAAGCTCCATGAATTCATCCTTTGTGCCCGTATCGATCAGCAGCGGCGCATCAAGGCCGATATCGGCCATCTGAAGCGATGCATCATGGCGTGCCCAGAGGGCTTCATCGGGCCCGAGATAGGCGGTCAGCTGTTTGCGGCCCCAATCGCTGGCGGTCGGGTTTGCGATGGGCGCGAAGGCCGAAACCGATCTGAAACGGCCCGGGTGACCCATCGCCAGCGTCAGCGCGCCGTGCCCGCCCATGGAATGCCCGGTGATGGCTTGCCGCTCGAGATCGCAGCCAAGCGTTTCAACGATGCCGGGAAGTTCGTCGCCCACATAGCGCCACATGTTGAAATGAGGCGCCCAAGGCTCTTGCGTTGCATCGACATAAAAGCCTGCGCCCTGGCCCAGATCATAGGCCTCATCATCTGCGACAGCATCGCCGCGCGGCGACGTATCTGGGAAAACGAGCGCGATCCCAGCTTGCGCGGCCCAGGCCTGTGCGCCTGCTTTGACCATGGCGTTCTCATGGGTGCAGGTCAGCCCGGAGAGATACCAAAGCACAGGCACGGGCCCGCTCTTTGCCTCCTCGGGCAAAAATAGCCCAAACGTCATCTCGCAGGCGCAGGCCTCCGAGGCATGGGCATAGACGCATTGAACGCCGCCGAACGCGGCTTTCTCGGATATGGTTTTCATCGCGCGCTTAGCTCCCCATTTCGCTGACCCAGCCGATGACCACCGAAACCGTGACCACGGACAGGGCCGTCGACATCAAAATCGTCGCAGAAACTCGCGAGGGCGCGACCTGATAATGCTGCGCGAGGATAAAGACATTTCCCGCCACCGGGAGCGCAGCCGCGGCGATCATAACCCCCGCCGCGAAGGGCTCTACCGGGAACATGAAGAGCGCCGCGTAGGCCACGGCGGCCGGATGAACGATGAGTTTGAAAAAGCTCAGATAGCCCGTCACCGCGATTTTGTTGACGGCTTTCGTGGCGAGCGATGCCCCGATGGCAAAGAGCGCGCCCGGCGTTGCCGCAGACCCAAGGATCGCAAGCGTTTCATCAATTGGCTCGGGCACGGGATAGCCCGTTGTTGCCCAGATGAGCCCGAGCGAAATCGAGACGATCATCGGATTGGTGATGAGCCCCCGGCCCACCGTTTTAAGGATGCCAAGCGACATCCGCCCGTCGCGCGAACCGGTGATGAGGATCACAATCAGCGATCCGAAAACGATGAGGTCGATCGCGAGCACCATCATGACCGGCCCGATCGCCGCGTCCCCCAACAAGAGGATGGGCATCGGGATCCCCAGAAAGCCGACATTGCCGATCACGGCCGTCTGAGCCTCTACGGCGACCTCATCAACCGCTGCCCCGCGAAAGAGGCCGAGCGCCGTCGCGAGCAGATAGATAAGCAGCGTGCCCCAAAGGTAGGCGAGAGCAAAAGGCCAGTTGAAGACCTCCGCCACTGACAAATTCGCCGAAAACCGGAACAGCATCGCCGAGAGAGCGAAGTAAAAGACGAATTTCGTGAGATAGGCGGTGGCCTCTTCGTTGAAAAAGCGCGTTCGGCCCGCCAGATATCCCAGCCCGATCAGCGCGAAGAACGGCAGCGTTTTGAGGAAAACAGCCAGCATGACTTCTGGTTA
>JBCCTH010000288.1:0-2843 GCA_039198835.1 Pseudomonadota bacterium
CATAGATATCCCACCGCTTCGCCAGCGCGGTGAGGATATCCTGACGCTCTTCAACCGCTTCGGGGAGCAATTTGCCGATGAATATGGCACCGATGCGCCCGAAGTGACCGCGCAAGAGGCCGCGCAGCTTCTGCAGGCCCCCTGGCCCGGCAATGTGCGCCAGTTGATCAATGTGGCCGAACGCGCCGTGCTTCAAAACCGCCGCGGCTCGGGGACAATATCTTCGCTCCTGATGGCAGATACAGAAGAAGAGCGCCCGGTCATGACGACCGAGGGCAAGCCGCTCAAGGAATATGTCGAAGCGTTCGAGCGCATGCTCATCGACAACACCATGCGTCGCCATAAAGGCTCCATCGCCTCGGTGATGGAAGAGCTTTGCCTCCCGCGCCGCACACTCAACGAGAAAATGGCGAAGTATGGCCTTCAACGCTCTGATTACCTTGTCTGAAGGTCGAGGGCTGCTCTTCGACATGGATGGTCTTTTGTTTGACACGGAACGTGTCGGCGAGCGGGCCTTTGTTGAAATCTCCGCCCCCCTGGGGATGGATGAAGCGGCGGCGCGCGCACAGTATCGCTTCTTCGTGGGCGGCAGCTCTAAGGACACGAATGCGCGCCTTGAGGCGCTTTTTCCAAACGCTGATAGCGAGGCGCTCCAGCAAGAGTGGATCAAGGCTTTTGAACGTGGCCTGCAATTCGGTGTGCCGCTCAGGCCAACGGTGGGCGAGATCGTGCCCGCTTTAGCGAAGGCCGGCTATCGCATGGCGGTCGTGACCTCGTCGTGGCGCGCGCATGCGCGCCATAACCTGGCGCAGACGGGTCTTGACGCGTTTTTCGAAGGGGTTGTGGCGGGCGATGATGTCACAGCGATGAAACCCGACCCCGAGCCTTATTTGAAGGGCGCGGCGCTTTTGGGCCATGCGCCCGAGGCCTGCATCGCCTTTGAAGACAGTGATCCGGGGATCACGGCTGCCATGGGCGCGGGGTGTGTTGGCGTGCAAATCCCTGACCTGCGCCCTCCTGAAAAGCCCTTTCCAGACCTCGGCCAACGCTTTGCCGCGACGCTCGAAGACGCGGTCATGGAGCTGGGGCTTTTGCCTGCCTTTGCAAATTCAGCATTGTAATGCGGCGCATAGCGCCCTTATGATCATAGAGCGGCGCGCCTTTGGGGCGGTGCCGCGAAGGGTTTTCCATGGTAAGCGGCGCAACGTGACTTCATGTGCCCGGCCATCGGACTGAGAGATAAGCTCCTTTCGGGGCTTAAGAATTTCTGAAGCTGAGCTTCGGAGGATAACGGGCGCGGGCTGTTTTATGCCGCGTCGGAGAAGAAAACGCGATGTTTCGCGCCCAACGCGATACCGCTCCCGGGCGGGACCGGAAACCAAAACGCGCCAGCCCAACGGGCGGTTGCTGGTTTCAAACGCGCGCGCGCATCGCTCTCACAAGACATTTACGCGGCCACCGGGCCGGGGATACCGTCAAGATACGGGTCTCGCGGCCCCCAGGCGCGCGCGAATGCAATAAGGCAAAATGGGAAAGAAAATGCTCATCGATGCCACCCACGCGGAGGAAACCCGCGTTGTGGTGGTCGACGTAAACAAGGTCGAAGAGTTCGACTTTGAAAGCCAGAACAACCGCCAGCTAGCAGGCAATATCTATCTTGCAAAAGTGACGCGCGTGGAGCCCTCGCTCCAGGCGGCTTTTGTCGATTACGGCGGGAACCGCCACGGATTTCTAGCGTTCAGCGAAATTCATCCTGATTATTACCAGATCCCGGTGGCCGACCGCGAGGCGCTGCTCGCTGAAGAGCGCGCCTATGCCGAGGCGCAGCGCAAGAAAGAAGAAGACGCCGAAGAGCCCAAGAAACGCACGCGCACACGCTCAAAGACCAAAGCCAAAGCCGCGCCGAGCGAGGATGCCGTCACCACCGAAGAGGCGGATGCGATCTCGGGCATGGAGACCATCGACATCGACGATGAAGAAGGGTCTTCGCCGATGGAGCTTGTCGCTGAAACACCGGTGGAAACACCCGCCGCTGACGAAGAAGGCGAGAGCGAAGAAGACGCGCAGAGCACGGAAGAGAGCGATACGTCTGAAAATGAGGCCGAAGACGAGGCTTCAAGCGCTCAAGAGGCGTCTTCAAGCGAAGAAAGTGACCCTGAAGGCGGCGATGAAGATAGCCATGCGGGCGATATCGAGAGCATCGCCGAACCCGATGACGCAGAAGATATTCGCCCCGTCCGCAAGCCCCGTCCACGGCGCTATAAAATCCAGGAAGTCATCAAAGTGCGCCAGATCCTCTTGGCGCAGGTCGTCAAGGAAGAGCGCGGCAATAAGGGCGCGGCGCTCACGACTTATCTGAGCCTCGCGGGGCGCTATTGCGTCTTGATGCCCAATACCGCCCGTGGCGGCGGCATCTCACGCAAGATCACCAACGCCGCCGACCGCAAGAAACTCAAAGAGATCGCCAACACGATCGAAGTGCCCGAGGGTGCGGGGCTCATCGTGCGGACGGCCGGTGCCAAGCGCACCAAAACCGAGATCAAGCGAGATTACGAATATCTCCAACGCCTCTGGGAGCAGATCCGCGAGCTCACGCTCAAAAGCACCGCTCCCGCGAAGATCTATGAGGAGGGCGATCTCATCAAACGCTCGATCCGCGATCTTTATGGCAAAGAGATCGATGAGGTGATCGTTGAGGGCGAAGGCGGCTATCGCAATGCCAAGGACTTCATGAAAATGATCATGCCGTCCCACGCCAAGAATGTGAAAAACTACCAGGACGGTTTGCCGCTGTTCGCGCGCCATCAGGTGGAAAGCTACCTTGACGGGATGTTCAACCCGAC
>JBCCTH010000289.1:0-2843 GCA_039198835.1 Pseudomonadota bacterium
ATCTCGGGGCTCGCAATCGCAGCGGCGCTCCTGCCATGGCGATACTGGATCAAGACAAAGCAGGGCGCTTGATTTAGCGCCGGCAATGGCCCACACCGCCGACAGAGGAAGGGGAGCACCGCATGTCACGCATCGATGCTAAATTTGCAGAGTTAAAGGCGGCCGACAAAAAGGCCTTTGTCGCTTATGTCATGGCCGGCGATCCGGATTTTGAAACCTCGCTCGACGTGATCAAAGGCTTGCCCGCTGCGGGCGTGGATATCATCGAATTGGGTCTGCCCTTCACTGACCCGATGGCAGACGGCCCCACGATCCAGCTAGCGGGACAACGGGCGCTCGATGACGGCATGACGCTCGATCTCACGCTCAAGGCCGCCACCGCATTGCGCGAGGAAGATGATACGACGCCCATCGTCCTGATGGGGTATTACAACCCCATTTTTTCGCGCGGGGTAGATCGGTTCCTGGCCGAGGCCACGGCCGCGGGGATCGATGGCCTCATCGTCGTTGATCTGCCACCCGAGGAAGATGATGAACTTTGCATTCCTGCCCAAAAGGCGGGCCTGAGCTTTATACGCCTGGCCACGCCGACAACCGATGAAAAGCGTTTGCCAACGGTGCTGCAAAACACATCAGGCTTTGTCTACTACGTCTCCATCACGGGGATCACAGGCGCCGCCGAGGCTCAGGCCCAGGATGTGGCCCCCGAGGTCAACCGCATCAAGGCGGCCACGGATCTGCCTGTCATCGTGGGCTTCGGGATCAAAACGCCCGACGCCAGCAAAGAGATCGCCGGTGTCGCCGATGGCGCGGTCGTGGGCTCGGCGATTGTGGAAAGGATCGGGCGCGGGGACAGCGCAGACGACGTGCTGGCCTTTGTAAAGACCCTGGCCGATGGGGCGCATGCCGCCTGAGCGAGGGCCCAAAATTCTTTGAAGAATTTTGGCAATTTTCTTTTCAAGAAAATTGCTTGCCGAGAGAAGGGAGAGCAAAGCGATGACGCCACATATCTCAGCCAAAGCGGGAGAGATCGCCGAAACCGTGCTTTTGCCCGGCGATCCTTTGCGCGCGAAGTGGGCGGCGGAGACTTTTCTGGACACACCAGAATGCGTCAATCAAGTCCGCGGGATGCTCGGCTTTACGGGAACCTGGCGCGGCCATTCTGTTACAATCCATGGCTCCGGCATGGGCATGCCTTCGCTCTCGATCTACGCCAATGAGCTCATCTCGAGCTATGGTGCCAAGACGCTGATCCGGATCGGGTCCTGCGGGGCGATGCAAGAGAGCGTCGCGATCCGCGACGTGATCCTCGCGATGACATCGACAACCCTTTCGAGCCCGTCCAAAGGCATCCTGCGAGAGCTCAACTTCGCGCCATGTGCGGATTGGGGCCTTTTGAGCGCGGCGCACCGGGCCGCGGAGGCCAAGGCCTCGAAAGTGCATGTCGGCGGCATCTATTCATCCGATGTGTTTTATGACGAACGCCAAGATCTCAATGAGCAGATGGAACGGCATGGGATCCTTGCCGTGGAAATGGAAGCGGCCGAGCTCTATACCTTGGCCGCGCGCCATGGCTGCCGCGCTTTGGCTGTACTGACCGTGTCAGATCACCTGAAAACCCATGAAGCGCTCCCGTCCGAAGATCGGGAGCGCTCCTTTGGCGACATGGTAGAGATCGCGCTAGAGGCTGCTTTCGCCTGAAGCCGCTTTCGGGCGTGTTTCGCGCGCCCGAAAGAGCCCCGCGCGGGGGCCGTCTGGCCCATACCATTCTTCATTGCGCGTGCCGATCATCGCGCCCGCCAAGGCCACGAAGACGAGCGTTGCCCCGGCGATAAGCGCGTAATCCGCAGAGCGCAAAATCAGGAAAAGCAGTGCGTAGAGCACACAGAGCATAGCCCCGAGCACAAAGGTGCGCTTGCCCAGTTTGAGCGCCAGCGCTCCGAACAGCGTGATGAGGCCAATGACCGCCACGCTCGACATCAGGTAAGCCGCGCCAAAGCCGATCTGTTCGGCATAGGCGACCATGAGCACCACGAACATCGCCTGAACCAACCCGATCATGATGTATTGCACGGGGTGCGTCGGACGCGCGTTCGAGCGTTCGATCAAAAGCACGGTCAGAAAGGTCAGCGAGATGAAGAGAATGCCGTAGCGCGCCGCGCGGTAGGCTTTCTGATAAAAGTCGTTGGGCTGGAAGAACCGCACGCCGAAGGCGCTGCTTTCGGCGGTGTTGATCTGGCTTTCGCGGGCGCGTTGCGGCAGCGGGCGCGCCAGATGGGGGATCGTCCAGGACGCGGCAAACCCATCATCCGAGATCTGAGACCCGTCGGGCAGAAAGCTGCCGCCAAAGGACGGGTGCGGCCAGTCGCTTTCCATCTCGATGCGGCTCGTGCGGCCAACCGGAGCGATTTCGAGCCGCTCGGAGCCTTGAAACCCGATGCGCAGCTCATAGCTTTGGCGCGCGCGCGGATCGCCGACTTTGGCTGAAATCCCGCCGAAGCGGTCGCGGGCCCAGGGCTCGATTCGCAAGGTTTCAGACCCCGCCACAAGCGCGGCTTCTCCGCGCAAAGCCCGGTTCGAGGACACCCCGAAGAAGAGCTCGGCATCCTGCCAGCGGATGGTAAACGCCTCTGAAAGCGCGAGATTTTCCGTGTCGAAATCAAAGCGCGCGACCATGTCAGCCCGGTAAACCGGGACACGGAAAATACCGCGCTGGCGCACATCGCTTTGGCTTGTGAGCGTGACATCGAAGCGCTCTGGCAAAAGATAGAGCGAGGCGCGCTGCACGACCTTCGTTTCTTCTTCCAGACGGGTGCGCGTGCGCCCGAAATCATCGAGCGCGG
>JBCCTH010000290.1:0-2814 GCA_039198835.1 Pseudomonadota bacterium
CCCCGAGATCTCGATCACCTCCTCGGTGCGCACGCATAACCTCTTCGGACGGCTCTACATGATCCCCGTGGGGGTCGCGCATCGCTGGATCGTGCGGGGCATGTTGCGCAAGCTTGCGCGCAAGCTCGCCTAGCCTGACGCTTGCGCTCGCCCGGTGCCCAACCCCATTGAGACAAAGATGAAAACGCATTCAGATATTGGCGCCATGCGCGCCCATGTGCGCGCGCTCAAATCGCAAGGGAAGCGTGTGGGCTGTGTCTTGACGATGGGCTTTCTGCATGACGGCCATATCGGGTTGGTGGAAGAGTGTCTGAAACACTGCGATGCCGTCGTGGCCTCGATCTTCGTCAACCCGACGCAGTTCGGCGAAAAAGAAGATCTCGCCGCTTATCCGAGCGATATTAAGGGAGATCTGTCGAAGTTCAGGGCAGCGGGCGTGTCGGCAGTTTTTCTGCCGACGCCAGACATCATGTATCCCGAAGGGGCGGATACAATTGTCACCGTGCCGGGCCTCTCTGACATCCTGCAAGGCAAGGTGCGGCCCGGGCATTTTCAAGGCGTGACAACGGTCGTCTCCAAGCTCTTTCACATCCTTGAGCCCGACGTCACCGTCTTTGGCGAGAAGGATTATCAGCAGCTTGCGATCATCCGTCAGATGGTGCGCGACATGGCAATGGCGGTGGAGGTGCGCGGCCTGCCCATCGTGCGAGAGGCGGACGGGCTTGCGATGTCATCGCGCAATGTGCGGCTCACACCCGAGGATCGCGCCGCCGCCACAATCCTCAATGAGGCGCTCGATCTTGCGGAACAAAAAGAAGCCCAGGCGCTCACGGCGGAGGAGTTCCGTGCCCTCGTGCGCGCCCATATCCGCCGAGCGCCGCGCGCCGATATCCGCGCCATCGATATCCGCGATGCAAAAACCCTCGCGCCGTTTTATGGCCCGCTGGTGAAGCCCGCTGTGATCTTGCTTTCGGTGCGCTTCGGCGAAATTCTTTTGATAGACAACCGCGTAATCGGCCCCGGAAAGGACGCGCTATGAGCACCCAGAAGCCCATCCGACGCAAAACCTGCCCTCAGATCACGGCGATGAAGGGCGGCGAGCCCATTGTCTCGCTCACCTCCTATCACGCCCACACGGCCGCCATCGTCGATGGGCATGCCGATTTTATCCTCGTGGGAGACAGTCTGGGCATGGTCATGCACGGTATGGAAACGACCGTGGGCGTGCCCATCGATTTGATGATCATGCATGGCAAGGCCGTGGTGCGCGGCACGCAAAGCGCGCTCATCGTCGTCGATATGCCCTTCGGCACCTATGAAGAGAGCCCGGAGATCGCCTTTCGCAATGCCGCGCGCATTCTCAAAGAGACGGGCTGCGGCGCAGTCAAACTGGAAGGGGGCGCGCGGATGGCCCCGACGATCAAGTTTCTCATCGAGCGCGGCATTCCTGTCATGGCCCATATCGGGCTGACCCCGCAATCAAGCCATGTCATGGGCGGCTTCAAGACCCAGGGGCGCGACGAAGACACCTGGGAAAGCCACGAAGCCGATGCCCGCGCCGTGACCGATGCTGGGGCTTTTGCGCTGGTGCTTGAAGGCATGGTCGAGCCGCTTGCCGCCAAGATCACCCAGCAGGTCGAAATCCCGACCATCGGGATCGGCGCGAGCGCGGATTGCGACGGCCAGATCCTTGTTCTCGAAGACATGTTGGGGCTGAGCCCCCGTGCGCCGAAATTCGTCAAGGTCTATGGCGATCTGGGCGCGCAGATCGAGGCAAGCGTGAAAGCCTATGCCGACGAAGTGCGCGCGCGCCAATTCCCGGGCGAAGCACAGGTCTATCGGTGAAAAGCCAAAGGCTCAGCAGCCCGCGGGCAGTTCCCAGAGCCTGAGCCCGCGCCCGGCCCAGGCCCCGTATGCGGGTTCAATGGCCCCGAGATCGCGCGCGCCCGCGCAGGGCGGCGGATCATCATCAAGATAGGCAATCGGCGCGCTCAAAGGCCGCGCGATGAGAAACTCGGCGTGATACCAACTCCCGATCTTGTCGCCTTCCCGCCCCCACGCGAAGAGATCGAAGTTACTGTCATCGAGCGTGTAAAAGAAATCTGCCAGGAGCGCGCGCTCATGCGAAGATAGCGTCGTCAGCCCCGCCTCTGCGGCGCGCAGTGCAGCCATTTCGCTCACGGCATGGAGCCCCAAATAGCGCTTGAGAAGCGGCTGATCGTCAGCCCCGCGTAGCGCGTCCGGGAAAGCGGCCAAAAGCGGCAGCGCGAGCACGACGAGCATGTTGAGCACCTGGGAAATCATCAACACGCCCCGCCGGTTCTGGAGCACGCTGGCCGCCAGGATTGGCGCTGCGATATAGGCCGTCGCCGCCCAATTTCCGAAAGCCCGGCTGGCAAGGGCCTGCCCGGTGACAATGGCAATGATGGACACGCAAAAGAGCAATAATGTCAGCTCAGCCCCCCGAGGGCGGCGCACAAGCACATAGAAAAGCGCGACAAAGAGGAGCGGGCCGAACGCGACGGCCTGCTCCAACACAAAGCCCAGCGCACCGCCCCAGTTCAAATCAACCCGTCCGACCTGCGCGTTCTCTTCAACCAGATGCCGGACAGTTTGCGCGTCATTGCGGAGGTTCCAGAGGATATTTGGGGTAAAGACCATGAGCGCCACGCCGCCAGCAAGGGCTGCATCGCGCAACCTCACGCGCTGCGCGGGCTGCAAAACCCAGACCAGGCCCGCGCACAGCACGAAGTAGACCATGGCGTATTTCGCCATGAGCCCCGCTCCGATCGCCGCGCCCAGAGCAATCGCGCG
>JBCCTH010000291.1:0-2811 GCA_039198835.1 Pseudomonadota bacterium
CGGATGTCGATCATATTTCCGGCCTCTCGCCGGCGATCTCCATCGAGCAAAAGACAACCTCGAAGAACCCGCGTTCGACCGTGGGAACGGTCACCGAAATCTACGATTACATGCGCCTTCTTTTCGCTCGGGCGGGCACGCCTTTCTCGCCTGCCACGGGGCTGCCGATCGAGGCGCAACAGGTTCAAGACATGGTCGACCGGATCATGGAAATGGAGGAGGGGACACGCGGCTATCTTCTGGCGCCCATCGTGCGCGACAGGAAGGGCGAGTATCGCAAAGAGTTTCTTGAGTTGCGCAAGCAGGGTTTCCAGCGCGTGAAGGTTGACGGGCAATTCTATGAGCTCGACGAACCGCCGACGCTCGATAAGAAGTTTCGCCATGATATCGACGTGGTCGTTGACCGGATTGTCGTGCGCGAGGGGCTTGAGACGCGGCTGGCGGATTCGCTGCGCACCGCGCTCGATCTGGCTGACGGCATCGCAATCCTCGAAACCGCGCCCAAAGCAGAAGAGGGCGAAGAGCCGCCCACCCCCGAGCGCATCACCTTCTCTGAGAACTTCGCCTGCCCGGTGTCAGGCTTCACGATCCCTGAAATCGAACCGCGCCTTTTCTCGTTCAATGCGCCCTTCGGGGCCTGTCCTGATTGTGACGGGCTGGGCCATGAGCTCTTTTTCGATGAACGCCTCGTTGTCCCCGACCAGGGGCTCAAGCTCGCCGATGGCGCGCTGGCCCCCTGGCGCAAAGGCAAGAGCCCGTATTTCCTCCAAACGATCGATGCCATCGCCAAACACTACGATTTCGACAAAAGCAAGAAATGGAAAGATCTGCCCGCCCATGTGCAGCAGGTGTTCCTGCATGGATCGGGCGATGAAGAGATCGCCTTTCGCTATGATGAGGGGGGGCGTGTCTATCAGGTGTCGCGCAGTTTCGAGGGCGTGATCCCCAACATGGAGCGGCGCTATCGCGAAACGGATTCAAACTGGATCCGCGAAGAGTTTGAGCGCTATCAGAACAATCGCCGCTGCGGGACATGCGATGGCTACCGTCTCAGACCCGAAGCGCTCGCGATCAAGATCGCGGGTCTCCATGTCGGGCAGGTCGTCGAGATGTCGATCAGGGAAGCGGCTGAGTGGTGCGCCCAAGTTCCTGCGGCTTTGAGCAAGCAGAAAAATGAAATCGCGCGCGCGATACTTAAGGAGATACGTGAACGTCTGGGTTTTCTGAATAATGTGGGATTAGAATATCTTACACTCTCGCGCTCAAGCGGCACATTGAGCGGCGGCGAAAGCCAGCGGATCCGCCTTGCGTCTCAAATCGGCTCAGGCCTCACGGGGGTCCTTTATGTGCTTGATGAGCCGTCCATCGGCCTTCACCAACGCGACAATGATCGCTTGCTGACGACGCTCAAAAACCTGCGCGATCAGGGCAACACGGTCATCGTTGTCGAACATGATGAAGAAGCGATCCGCGAGGCGGATTATGTCTTCGACATCGGGCCGGGCGCGGGTGTCCATGGCGGGCAGGTCATCGCCCATGGCACGCCCGGGCACATCATGGAGAAAGGCGACAGTGTCACCGGTGATTACCTCGCCGGACGCCGCGCCATCGCTATCCCCGAGAAGCGCAGGGCGGGGAAGAAGAAATCGCTCAAGGTTGTAAAAGCATCAGGCAACAACCTCAAAGACGTCACCGTCGATTTCCCGCTCGGGAAGTTCGTCTGTGTCACCGGTGTCTCGGGCGGGGGCAAATCAACCCTGACGATTGAGACGCTCTTCAAGACCGCTTCGATGAACCTCAACGGCGCGCGTCAGACGCCCGCCCCTTGCGAGACGATCAAGGGCCTTGAGCATCTCGACAAGGTGATCGACATTGATCAACGGCCCATCGGGCGCACGCCGCGATCAAACCCGGCCACCTATACCGGCGCATTCACGCCAATTAGAGAATGGTTTGCCGGGCTGCCAGAGGCCAAGGCGCGCGGCTATAAGCCGGGCCGCTTCTCGTTTAACGTGAAGGGGGGGCGCTGCGAGGCCTGCCAGGGCGATGGCGTTATCAAGATCGAGATGCACTTTCTCCCCGATGTTTACGTGCAATGCGAAACCTGTGGCGGGGCGCGCTATAACCGCGAGACGCTGGAGATCAAATTCAAGGGCAAGAGCATCGCCGATGTGCTCGATATGACAGTCGAGGACGCGCAAGACTTCTTCAAAGCCGTGCCGACCATCCGCGAGAAGATGGATGCACTGATGCGCGTGGGGCTCGGATATATCAAGGTGGGGCAGCAGGCGACGACGCTTTCAGGCGGCGAGGCGCAACGCGTGAAGCTCTCGAAGGAATTGTCAAAACGCTCGACAGGGCGCACGCTCTACATTCTCGACGAGCCGACGACGGGCCTTCACTTTGAAGATGTGCGCAAGCTGCTCGAAGTGCTCCATGAACTCGTGGATCAGGGCAATTCTGTCATCGTGATCGAACACAATCTCGACGTTGTCAAAACGGCGGATTGGATCATCGATGTCGGCCCCGAAGGCGGCGATGGGGGCGGAACGATTGTCGCCACCGGGACGCCTGAGGATGTTGCGCGCGTCGCACAGAGCCATACAGGGCGCTATCTCAAGCCCATGCTCGAAGCCTCGAAGCTGGCCGCTGAATGATCTCTGGCGCGGGCTCTGGGGGGCTCGCGCGCAGCGCCTGCGCTAACCGCGTGAGCGGGCCGCGAAGCGAGGGAGCATGGCGCTGAAATCGCGGCCGCCCGCGCCCTCTTTCTCGACAAAGGTTTCATAGAGCGCTGTCGCGGCCGCGCCGAGC
>JBCCTH010000292.1:0-2807 GCA_039198835.1 Pseudomonadota bacterium
AGGAGCCGTTTGGTCAGCTGTTCCACACGTTCAAAGTTTGCGGCCATCGTTTCCGAGAGTTGTACGTCATTTTCATTCATTATTGCATTCTCAACGTTAGGCCTCTACCTTCGCATGCGCAGCATATACGATCCGCGAGGCACATTTTCGATGGGCAACACGCGCGACAGTTGGTCTGACCTCTAGACACTACCCGTTCGAGCAGGAAGGTCCAAGCATTGCCCTAAAGCGGCGGGGCGCGAGGGAGTGTGAAGGGCCGAAGGGGGGCCGTGCATGCGCTATATGATAAATTACGACCTGATGGAGACCGTCAGGAACACGAATGAATGGCTCGGCGCGACAGCGAAAGCCATCGGCTCATACCCGGCCATGGCGGCCCTGCCCAACCCGGCGATGCAATGGCTTGCGGCTTGGGGTGAGGTGACTGAGCGCAGCTTCGCGCGCATGGTCGCAAAGCCCGATTGGGGCCTTGAATCAATCACGATGGCCGATGGCAAAGACCATCTCATCACAATCGAGCCCACCGTCACGAAGCCGTTCGGCGATCTCATTCATTTCAAGGTGCAGGGCCGCAAACCGCTCAAGCGCCGGGTCATGCTCGTGGCGCCCATGTCCGGCCACTACGCCACTCTTCTGCGCAAAACGGTGTCGAGCCTCCTGCCAGATTGCGAAGTCTACATCACAGACTGGCACAATGCCCGCGACATCCCCGTGAGTGTCGGCAAGTTCGACGTCGAAGATTATACGCTTTATCTCGCGGAATTCATGCAGGCCCTTGGCCACGACACCCATGTCATCGCCGTTTGCCAACCCGCGCCGTTGGCCCTCGCGGCAACGGCCTATCTCGCCGATGTCGATCCAAAGGCACAGCCCGCAAGCCTGACGCTCATCGGCGGGCCCATTGACCCCGACGCAGCCGCAACCGACGTGACCGATTTCGGGCATCGCGTGACCATGGGCCAGCTCGAAGAGACGATGATCCAGCGCGTGGGCTTCAAATACAAGGGCGTGGGCCGCATGGTCTATCCCGGCCTGCTCCAGCTTGCCTCTTTCATTTCGATGAATGCGCAAACCCATTCGTCCAGCTTTTACGACCAGATCATGCGCACGGCCCAGGGCCAGGCCTCCGACCGTGACAAGCACAATACGTTCTATGACGAATATCTTGCCGTGATGGATATGACGGCTGAGTTCTATCTCTCGACCGTCCACCGGATCTTCAAGCGCCGCGAGATCGCGCGCAACGCCTTTGAAGTCGCGGGCAGGCCCGTCGATATCTCAAAGATCAGCGACGTCGCGGTCAAGATCGTGGAAGGCGAGAAAGATGACATCAGCGCACCGGGCCAGTGCCTGGCGGCGCTCGACCTGCTGACCGGGCTCCCTGACAGCAAGAAAGCGGCCCATCTTGAGCCGGGCGCAGGGCATTACGGCATCTTCGCGGGCAAAAGCTGGCGCAACAACATCCGCCCGCTCGTGATCGATTTCATCGATCAGAATGCGCGCAAAAAGCCGGTCAAGGCCGCCAATAAGAACGTCGCGGCCTAAAAGCCCGGCAGGCGATCATTCGGGGCGCGCGGCTGAGGTCTGGCGCGCCCCAATATGTTCCGGCCCGCCGCTATCTCAGAACAAGCGGCTGCCTGAGCCACTCGCGCATCAGGTCATTGACCAGCGTCGGCTGCTCCAGCGTAGGCAAATGGCCCGCCCCACCGATCACCTTGAAGATCGAATAGGGGATCATCTCGGCCATGAATTGATGCCGCTCGGGCGTGCAAAGCGTGTCAGCTTCACCGCACAATATGAGCGCCGGGCATTTGATCTTGCGCAGCGTTGATTGCTGGTCGCGCCGCCGCTGAAGCGCGCGCGACTGGCGGATAAAGACCTCAGGCCCAAGCTTTTCAGCCATATCCATGCAAAGATCGAGCACCGCTTGTCGGTAGGGGCCGTCAGCCAGATAATTTGGTTTCATCTCATCGCGCATGACCTCGCGCAGCTTCCCGGCCTTGACCCGCACGATCTGCGGCTCCCGCTCGGCGGCGCGCTCGGGTGTCTCGGAGACCGGGTTGGTATCAAAAAGCGCGATCCGCGTGACCCGGTCAGGCGCGCGTCGGTAGATCTCCATCGCCACAATCCCGCCCATCGAAAGACCCGCCAAAGCGAACTTTGCGGGCGCAGCCGATAAGGTGTTGGAAGCGATCTCTTCGATCCGCTCGTCCAATCCCGTCGGCGCGACCATGATCGCCCGGTCGCGGCTCAACGCATCAATCTGGGGGGCGAAAAGGCGCGCGTCGCACATCATGCCAGGCAAAAAGACGATGGGCTCGATCACGCGCCTAGCCCCTCACAGGCGCGATGTCGCGAGGCGCGCGCCCTCGGAAAGCGAGCCGAGCTTCGCATAGGCAATGTCAGGGTCAACCGCGCCGAAGCCGGCAAATGTCCCAAAGCCGCAATCAGAGCCCGCGATCACACGCTCCGCGCCCACGATATCGGTGAATTTGGCGATGCGCTCTGCGACAAGCTCAGGGTGCTCCACGAAATTCGTCGTCGAATCCACAACGCCGGGCACCAAGACCTTGTCGTCGGGGATCTCGGTCGCGCGGTCGCGGAACACAGTCCATTCATGGGCATGGCGCGGGTTTGACGTCTCAAAGAGAAGCTGGCTCGCGCCCACCGACATGAAGGTCGAAAAAACGGTGGCCATGTCGATATCGCAGATATGGGGCCCCTCATAATCTCGGCGTCGAACAGGTTGCCGACGGTCATGCCCCGCCCGCCGGTGAGGCCCCGGCACTCCCACTGGTAGAGATGCC
>JBCCTH010000293.1:0-2792 GCA_039198835.1 Pseudomonadota bacterium
CTCGGGTTCTCGGCCCCTGATGTTCTTTGCGTCGAAGATACGCCTGAAAGCGCGGATGCCGCGCTGCGCGCGGGTCTCAATGTGGTCGGATTTCCGGGGGGTGCCGCCTATGGGCGCGCCTTCCCCGACGGGGTGCCTGTCGGTGAGTTTTTGAGCCCGATGATCCTGGCGGGTTCTGCCTTGGGTTTGGCGGCGGAGTGAGGCCGCGAGCTCCTGTTCTGGGCGGGGTGGTGCCGCCTCCCGCCCGTTTTGCCCGGCCGAAGAGCCCTCTTAAGCCTATGCGCGACTGGCCTTTCCGCGCCGCTCTCCGGCTGCCGTTGACTGCGCGGGCACGCGCGGCGTTTCGTAGAGATAATCGCGGGTGATCGGCACGGCATCCATCCGTTTGGCCAGCTGAAGCTGCTGCACATGGGTCCGGCCCGCCTCAAAGGACGCGGCCATCGACACAAGATAAAAGCGGAACATACGCAGGAACTTGGCGTCAAACATGGCCTCGATCTCTTTTCGGTGGGCCTCAAGGCGCTTGTGCCATTCGCGCAAGGTCAGCGCGTAATGGAGGCGCAGGCACTCATCATCGCAGGGATAGAGCCAGGCCCTTTCAACGGCGGCGAAGATCTCTGACGCCGAGGGGACATAGGAGCCCGGGAAAATGTATTTGTCGATCCAGGCGTTATTCGGGCGCGGTGGCCCGGATTTGAAGATCGAATGGATGACGGCGATACCCTCATCTTTAAGGAGCGCATCAACCTTGGAGAACATGGTCTTGTACTGCGGCAGGCCGACATGTTCGAGCATGCCCACACTGACGACGCGATCATAGGTCTCTTTTATGCTGCGATAGTCTTCGAGCCTGAAGTCGATGCGCTCGCTCAGGCCGGCTTGCTCGGCCCGGGCTCGGGCGGTGGCCAGCTGGTTTTTGGAGAGCGTGACGCCGGTGACCTCTGCGCCCCAATCGCGGGCGAGTGTGAGCGCCATCCCGCCCCATCCGCAACCGATATCAAGGACGCGCATGCCCGGCTCGAGGCAGAGCTTTCTGGCGATATGGGCTTTCTTGGCCTCTTGAGCGTCTTCGAGCGTCAGATCTGGGCGCGAGAAATAAGCGCAGGAATATTGCATGTCGGCGTCGAGAAACAGGCGATAGAGATCGTCGGAAATGTCGTAATGGTGGGCGACATTCTTGCGGGCGGTGAGCGCCGTATTGCGCTGAACGAACATGCGCATCTTTGTGCGCAGGTCAAAGCTGAGACGGTGCCAGGCTGGCATGTCGCCCGCTTCCTGGTTTTTCAGCAGCAGTAAAAAGAGATCATGCAGTTGATCTTCGGGGATCACGAGATCGCCGCGCATATAGCATTCGCCGAAGGCAAGAGGGGGGCGCAGGCACAGATCGCGCATGGCTTGCGCGGTGGTCAAGGTTAAGCTCGCGGACTGGCCGCCGCCTGGCCCGTAGCGTGTGACAGAGCCATCCGGCCATTTGACGCTTAGCTCTCCCATCACGATCAGATTGCTCAGGACACGGTCGAGTATGGCTTTCCACATGGCGGTCTCTATGCGGTCTTTTGAGGGTCTCGGGTGGGCGGCGCGGGGTCGCGCTTCAGGCTAGCCAAGGGCGCGCTGGCGGACAACACTGATGTGTAGGGTTGGGGCAGGCGGGCCCGCCCGCCCGCCCACGCGCTGCGCGCGCCTTCGCCTCCGGCGGGTGCGCTGGGGCTCGCTTGGGGCCTTTGATCTGTGTGAGACGTCAAGCGGGCGGGCCGCGAAGAGAAGCGGGCCGTTGCATTGCCCGGCCTCTCGGCAGGATCGTGATACGCTCTGGGTGAGGCGGGTGGGTTCTTGGGTTGACTTCGCGCGCTTTGGACGCTGTATCGGCGCGAGTTTGAAGGAAGCCCCCCATGCATGCCTATCGCAGCCACACCTGCAACGATCTGACCGCCGCTCAGGTGGGCGATACCGTGCGCCTGTCGGGTTGGGTTCACCGCCGGCGCGACCATGGCGGCGTGATCTTCATTGATCTGCGCGATCATTACGGGATCACGCAGGTGCTTTGCGATCCGGATTCGCCGGTTTTCGCCGAGGTTGAAACGCTGCGCTCGGAATGGTGCATCCGCATCGACGGGACGGTGAAGGCGCGCGCGCCCGAGCTTGTGAACCCCAAGCTGCCCACCGGCGAGATCGAGGTTTTTGCGCGCGACATGGAAGTGCTCGGCGGCATCGAGGGCGATCTGCCTTTGCAGGTGTTCGGCGATCAGGACTACCCCGAAGAGACGCGGCTTTCATACCGCTATCTGGATCTGCGCCGCGAGAAGATGCAGGACAATATGAAGCTGCGCTCGGATGTCGTTGCATCCGTGCGCAAGCGGATGTGGGATATTGGCTTTCGTGAGTACCAGACGCCGATCATCACGGCCTCGTCACCCGAGGGCGCGCGCGACTTTCTCGTGCCGTCGCGGCTGCACCCTGGCAAATTTTATGCGCTGCCGCAGGCGCCCCAGCAGTTCAAACAGCTCTTGATGGTTTCGGGCTTTGACAAATACTTCCAGATCGCGCCTTGTTTCCGCGACGAGGACCCGCGCGCGGACCGCTCGCCGACGGATTTCTACCAGCTTGATGTCGAGATGAGCTTCGTCGAGCAGCAGGACGTCTTCGACACCGTCTCGCCCGTCATCGCGGGCGTCTTCGAGGAGTTCGGCGGCGGCGCGAAAGTGGATCAAGACTGGCCGCAAATCTCCTACCGCGATGCCGCACTTTGGTACGGCACCGCTAAGCCCGACTTGCGTAACCCGCTGAAAATGCAG
>JBCCTH010000294.1:0-2714 GCA_039198835.1 Pseudomonadota bacterium
GCGCTCTGGCCTTGGCTGATCGATGCGCTGCCCTCGCCCGATTACGATATCGATGCCTACGCGCTCAAAGGTGCCGCCCCCACTGGCCTTGTGACGCAAGGAGACAGGATCGACCTTGGCGATTGGCAAGCCGAAGTGCTCCATTTGCCAGGTCATTCGCCCGGCCAAGTGGGGCTTTTTCACCACGAGAGCGGCACGCTTTTCGGCGCCGATGCCGTTTATGACGGCCCGCTCATTTACGAAGGCACCGGCACCAGCATCGAAGATTATGCCACCACCCTGCGCAGGCTCTCTCAGCTCCCGGTCAAAGAGGTCCATGGCGGCCACGATCCCGCCTTCGGCAAAGAGCGGCTCGACGAGATGGTCGCGCAGTATCTGCGCCTCTGGCAGGCCTAAACCTTCGGGTTACACGCCCAATCGAGCGCAAGGCCCGCGGGCAACGCTGTCTTCGTCCAGGCTTCGAGATCATCGCGCAGCCGCTTCGCCAGCGCCGCGCGCCCAGAGCATTTGCGCACCCAAAGCTTGACCTTCGCCGCCCCGCGCAAGCCCATCTCGGGATAAATGTAAAAGCAGCCCAGATAGTCGCCGCCGCTGTCGCGCAAAATCCAGGAAAACGAGCGCTTCGTCGTGAATTCGCGCTCATGCCAGGCAAGATCGATCGCGTTTTCCTCAAGCGTCAGCCCATCGGGCCATTGGCCGGGGCCGTCGCTCAGGAGGGCCGCGGCCTCCATCACGATATCATAATCTTCCTGCGTGAATTCAGGAGAAAGCGGGGTCATCACACAGCTCGCGAGCGCGACCGTCCTTGGCAAATCGACCGCTTCAAAATCAGGATGGGCATGCATCTAGGCTTTTGGCTCCTTCGCCTCGCGCGCAAATGGGTTTTCATCGGGTACGTCAAAAGCGAGCGAGAAAACACCCTTGTCACGCGCATCAGCGATGTAGCGAAACGCATTCACAGTCATCCGCATCAGATGCTCGCCCGCTTTGATCGGCGGATATTTCGCGATCGTCTCGGGCGTGCGGAACTTCTCCAAAGGTTCGACGACGGCATCGTAATCAAGCCCGAAGAAGAGCGGCATTGAATAGCGCTCATTGCCCGTATTGATGACCCGGTGCTGCGTTGATTTGAACTGCCCGCCCGACCATGTCTCGAAAATATCGCCGATATTGACGATGAAGGTCCCCTTGATCGGCGGGGCCTCGATCCAGACATCCTCGGCATTCATGACTTGAAGGCCCGGCCCACCCTGGCAAAGGATCGTGAAACATTCAAAATCGGAATGCGCGGAGATACCGGTCATATCCTTTGTCTGAGGCATGTCGTTTTCGATGTAGTGGAGCAACCTGAGCTGAGAGGTTGGGCAGGTGATGTGGCGGGTGAGATCTTCGGTGGGCACGCCAAGCTCAAGCGCCAGCGCATCCATCATCCGAAGCCCCAAATTGAAGATCGCGTCGTAGTAGCCCGCGACCGTCTCGCGCCAGCCCGGCAGATCGGGCCAGACATTGGGGCCCGTCATCCGCCACCCGGCGACATAGTCAGGGTGATCTGCGGGGGCTTCAAAGGACATGTCCCAAGCTTCATTGAAGTTCATGATCTTGGGAAAGCACGAGCCGTTTTCCTCAAACGGGACATAGCCGCGATGGTTGGTTGTGAAGCCAGACCAATAGCGCATTTTATAGCTGCGCGGCATCTCGTGAAATTGTTTTGAGGCGGCAAACACCGCATCGACCTGCTCCTGCGGAATCCCATGCCCGGTAACATAGAAAAAGCCGGAGGTGCGCGCAGCCTCGCCCAGCGCGGCGGCCACAGCGGCCTTATCGGCCTCGGAGCCGGTAAAAAGGTCTGATAGATCGATCACCGGGAGCGTCGCGGCTTCAACAGACACCGCTGTGAGTTGGTCATTTGGGGCCATGGGTCTCTCCATCCAGATACGGGGAAACACTGAGGCTTCGGCCCGGCGAAGTGACTCTCAACCGACCAAAAAACGCACCCCATTCGTCAGTTTGATCGATTTTTCATCGCTGAACCGCGCCGATGGCGAGAATTGGGTCAATGGAATTGACGCATCCCGCTCGGCAGTCAGCATCGAAGGTAAGGGCGCGCCTCGGGGGCGCAGGCGGGATGTCAGGCGCGCAAAGGCGCCTTCAGCAAGGGGATCAACCATGAAGATGAATAGACGCTCAGTTCTGAAAACAGGCGCGGCCAGCGTCGCCGCATCGGCGCTCGCCGCGCCGCTCATCGCGCAAGCGCGCAGTCTGAAAATCGGCTCATATGGTGGCTATTTCGAAGACAGCTTCAAAAAGTTCGTCTACCCCGAGTTCACAGCCGCCACCGGTATCGCGGTCGAAAGCGTCACGCAGCCAAACTCGACAGACTGGCTTGTGACGATGCAGCAGGCGGCGGCGGCGGGCAATGTCCCCGCCGATATCTCGCTTTACGCGCGCGACACGATGATCAAAGCCAGCCGCATCGGCAATCTGCTCGCCCCGCTCGACCTTGCGTCGATCCCGGGTTCGGGCAACCTCGACAGTTATTTCGTGTTCGCAGGGCCCGATGGCCCGCAGGGCGTGGGCGCGATGTCTTGGTTCACGTCAATGGTCTTCAACCCAGGCGAAGTTGAGCCGCCAGAAAGCTGGGCTGAATTCTGGGATACCGAGACCTATGAAGCCTCGCTCGGCCTGAGCCGGAATTACAATTCGGGCCTTCTCGA
>JBCCTH010000295.1:0-2582 GCA_039198835.1 Pseudomonadota bacterium
AAGCCGCCTAAGGCGAAGTGTCTTCCTCCGCGCTTTTGGTCAGCGAGAGGAAGACGTCTTCGAGATGGGGCTCAAGCGTGGTGATATCGGCAATCCCGATCTTCGCTTGAGACAGCGCGCCCAAAATCGCGTCTGGCGTGGTCTCGCGCCGCGAATAAGTGAAGCGGAAGGTGCCGTCCGCATGGCTCTCCGCCCGGATGCCCGCGGGCATCGCGGGAAGGGCCGCGGGGTTTGCCGGGCGGATCGCCAGCGTCTTTGAATCGAGCCGAGAGACGAGCGCCGCTGTGCTGTCTTGTGCGATCACTGCGCCATTGTTGATGATCGCGATTTCGTCGCACATCTCCTCGGCCTCTTCGAGATAATGAGTCGTCAAGATGATCGTCGTGCCCTCTTCGGCATTGAGCCGGCGGATATTGGTCCACAGCATTTGACGCAGTTCGATGTCAACGCCCGCGGTCGGCTCATCGAGCACGAGGATATGCGGGCGATGAACGAGCGCCTTGCCCAGAAGAAGCCGCCGCCGCATGCCGCCTGAAAGCGATCTGGCATAGGCATCGGCTTTGTCATGGAGCCCGATCAGCGCAAGGATTTCTTCGGTGCGGCGGTGGCGGCGCGCGACCCCGTAGAGCCCCGCCTGCACTTCAAGCGAGCCGCGCGGGGTAAAGAAGGGATCAAGGTTGAGCTCTTGCGGCATGACCCCGATGGCCGCGCGCGACTGTCTCGGATTTCGGTCTTGGTCAAAGCCCCAGATGCGCGCCGTGCCCGATGACTTTTTGACAAGCCCCGCGAGGATGTTGATGAGCGTGGATTTCCCCGCACCGTTGGGGCCCAGCAACCCGAAGATGGCCCCCGCGCGGATCGACAGATCAATGCTTTTGAGGGCCTCTTTGGGCGGCCCTCCGCCTGCCGCTGCATAGGTCTTTTTGAGCCCGGAGATCTCGATGGCATTGTGCGGTTGGGCGGATGGCGCGGTCATGGGGGCCGTCTACGGCGTGGATCAGTTGCCAGCAACCTTTTGCAAATCATCCATGGATTGGCCCGCCTGTTGGCTGGCCGAGGCGATGGCCTCTGCCAAGGTCTTGATTTCGCCCGCGATGACAGAAAAACCGCGCCCGCGGTCGCCGACGCGGGCCGCCTCGACGGCCGCATTGAGCGATATGAGCCTGACAGAGCGGCTGATCGCGTTGATCTGGGCCATTGCGGATTTGGCCGATTTTGCCGCCCCGCCCGCTGCCGCGGCGCGCAGATCGTTCGCGCGGGTCAGATCGGTTTCAAGGAGGTCGAGAAAAGCGGCGAATGAGCCGCCAAAGAGCGCATCGGCTTGGTCGGTAATATCGAGAAGGCGTGTGATCAGGGCGGTGGGATCGGCGCTTTCTTCGCGGGCGCTGCTCGTGATTGCGACGACTTCGGAATGAAACCGCTCAAGATCATTGAGAAGAGACGGGTTGACCGATGCGTGCGCGCGCGCCCAGGCGAGCGCGGGCATTTCCAGGCCTTCCATGTCGTCCCTCCCGGCGAGGGCCTCAAAGGCCCGGTCAACGCTCATGCGCGCCGTCGCCATCAACCGTTCATAATGCGCTCGTTCCTGCGGGGTGCGGCCATGCGCGCGCAGGGTCGCGAAGAAGAAAACGCGCCCGATCTGTGCTCGGAAATCTGCGATTGTGGTCAGCACGCGCACGCGCGCAACCTGGGCGGAGAGCGAGATCACCTCTTTCATAGCGCGACTTTTGCGCATCCCACCTAAGATTTGGTGAAAGGCAGCCTGGCGGCACTGCCTGTCGTCAGCCGCCCAGTGACAACATACCAGTGACCTGTCACATAAACCGCAACCAGGAGGGACCATGGCATTCGGAAACGGGCATCATCTACATCTCATCGACGGCTCCGCGTTCATCTTTCGCGCGTTTCACGCCCTGCCGCCGCTGACGCGCAAATCAGACGGTCTGCCCGTGGGCGCTGTTCAGGGTTTTTGCGACATGCTGCGCCGCTACATCGCCGCCAATACAGGGGCCGACGCGCCGACCCATTGCGCGGTCGTCTTCGACAAGGGCTCACACACGTTCCGCAACGATCTTTATGATCAATATAAAGCCAACAGAGACGAGATGCCCGAGGATTTGCGCCCGCAGATCCCCCTGACCCGCGAGGCCACGCGCGCCTTCAACATCGCCTGTCTCGAGGTCGAGGGTTTTGAGGCCGATGATATCATCGCAACCCTGGCCTGCCGGGCGCGCGAGGCAGGCGGGCGCGTTACAATCATCTCATCCGACAAAGATCTGATGCAATTGGTCGGTGGCGGTGTCGAGATGCTCGATGCGATGAAGAACAAACGCATCGATGTCGAAGGCGTTGAAGAAAAGTTCGGCGTCGGGCCCGAGCGCGTGGTTGATGTGCAGGCCCTCGCGGGCGACAGTGTCGATAATGTTCCCGGCGCGCCGGGCATCGGGATCAAGACAGCCGCGCTTTTGATCAACGAGTTCGGCTCGCTTGAAGAGCTGCTCGACCGTGCCGAGGAGATCAAGCAGCCCAAGCGGCGGCAGACCCTGATCGATTTCCGCGCCCAGATCGAGCTTTCCAAAAAA
>JBCCTH010000296.1:0-2571 GCA_039198835.1 Pseudomonadota bacterium
CGCGTTCGATTACTATGTGCTTGCGCTGTCATGGTCTCCCAATTGGTGCGCGCTCGAGGGCGCGGCGCGCGGCGCGGACCAATGCACGCGCGATCTGGGTTGGTCGCTCCACGGGCTCTGGCCCCAATACGAGCGCGGCTGGCCCTCCTACTGCCCGACGACCGAGCGCAACCCCTCCCGCACCATGACCAGAGGGATGGAAGACATCATGGGCTCTTCCGGCCTGGCCTGGCACCAATGGAACAAACACGGCACCTGCTCAGGCGTCAGCGCCGCCGAATACTACAGCCAATCCCGCTTGGCCTATGATCAGATCGTGCGCCCGCCTGTCCTGCGTGAGCTTGATCGCCGCTATCAGATCAGCGCGAAAGTGATCGAAGATGCGTTCTTGCAGTCAAACCCTAATTTGAGCCCCGATATGATCACCATCACCTGCAAAGAGGGCCATATTCAGGAGGCGCGGATCTGCCTGACAAAGGGGCTCGTGCCGCGCGCTTGCGGCGCTGATGTCGTGCGAGACTGCCAGATGCAGGATGCCTTCTTCGAACCCGTGCGGTGAGCCGCGGGCCGTGACTTTTAGGGCTAGCTTACTTTTAGCACGATCTTCCCGATATGGGCGCTCGTTTCCATCCTCGCATGGGCCTCGGCGGCCTCATCTAGCGCGAATTCGCTATCCATCACCGGCGCAATCCGGCCCGCATCAAGGAGCGGCCAGACCTGGGCGCGCAGCGCCTCGGCGATGCCCGCCTTGGCGAGATCGGATTGCGGGCGAAGCGTTGAGCCTGTCATGGTCAGCCGCCTTGTCATCAAAGCCGCGAAATTCACCTCGGCTTTCGGGCCCTTGAGAAACGCGATCTGCACCAGACGTCCGTCATCTGCGAGCGCTTTGAGATTGCGGGCAATGTAAGGCCCACCCACCATGCAAAGGATCAGATCGGCCCCGCCCTCGGCGCGCATCACCTCTTGAAAGTCTTCATCGCGGTAATTGATCGCGCGCTCTGCGCCGAGCTTGCGGCAGGCGGCGCATTTTTCATCGCTCCCGGCCGTTGCGAAAACACGGGCGCCAAAATGCGCGGCGAGCTGGATCGCGGTGGTGCCGATCCCCGATGACCCGCCATGGACCAAAAACCGCTCGCCTGCCGTCAGGCCGCCGCGCGCGAAAACGTTGGACCAGACAGTGAAGAACGTTTCTGGCAAACAGGCCGCTTCCTTGAGGTCCATGCCCTTGGGCAGGGGCAGACAATGCGCGGCCGGCGTCGCGACAAACTCGGCATAGCCGCCCCCGGGCAAAAGCGCGCAAACGCGATCTCCGACGGCCCGGTCAGAAACGCCGGGCCCCACCTCGACGATCTCGCCCGATGCTTCAAGCCCGGGCAGATCGCTCGCCGTGGGGGGCGGCGCATAAGCCCCTGCGCGCTGCAAGGCATCGGGCCGGTTGACGCCCGCATAAGCGACCTTGATGATCACCTGGCCATGCCCTGCCATGGGTCGCGGCCGTGTCACCATTTGGAGAACCTCAGGCCCCCCCGGCTGCGAGATCTCGACCGCGCGCATTGTGGCTTCCATGGCAATCTCCTTCGTCTGCCAGCCGCCTATCAGCCGCCGCCAGACGCCGCCAGAGACCAAGGCAGCCAAGCGCGAGAAATAGGCTCAGCCGCCCGGCATATCAGTGGCGCTCGGCGCTTTCACGAGCGAGGCAAGCATGCGCGGCCCCGCGAAGAGCGATCGCAAGATCGGGCTCTCATTGACCTTCGATTTCACCTTCTCGATCTGCATCACATCCTCAATCCGGCGATCGAGAAAGCTCCAGGTGGCTTGATCATCGAGGCTGTCATCGCCGAGCCAGTAGAGCAGGGTCGAAGAATAGACCCCCACCAAAGTGGCGCGCTTGGTGTACCAGTTGATATCATCTGATGTATCGCCCAGCGCTTTCCAGATCGCATCAGCCGTGCCCCAGATGAGTTGGGTGCCTTCGGCGGCGTATTGCGGCAGGCTAAAGAGCGTCGTGCCCCGCCGCACGGCTTCTTTATCCGGGATCACCTCGAAGCGAATTTGCACCGCGCGCGCCACCTTCTGGGAATAACGCAGCTGGCCCATATCCTCTGTGGCAATGCGCGCGGCCATCTCGGCATCACCCGCCTTGTGGAAGGCGACAGCCAGATCAAGCGCGCCGCGCGGAAAGATGCCGCGCGCAACGGCCTCATCCACGCCGCTATCGGCGACGGCGGCGCGAAACGTGGTGGGCGACCACCCGTCAAAAACGACATGGCCCAGCGCGGCTTCCAATATCTCGGCTTTGGGATCAGACATAACAAACTCCTTCGTTTCAAAAGGCTCGCTAGACAACCTAGATATTCGCTGCTATTTGGCCACCTCCTGCTCGACAGCAACCAGATTAGAAAGGTGGTGAAAACCACATGCAGGTCAGTGTTCGCGACAACAACGTCGATCAAGCGCTCCGCGCGCTCAAAAAGAAGCTACAGCGCGAAGGTGTCTTCCGTGAAATGAAGCTCAAGCAGCATTTCGAGAAGCCTTCGGAGAAGAAAGCCCGCGAAAAAGCCGAGGCAATCC
>JBCCTH010000297.1:0-2549 GCA_039198835.1 Pseudomonadota bacterium
ATCTATTCGGCCTACAAGCAATATTCCCTTTTCGACAATGCTGGCACGTTCATCACGATGGTGGGCTTTTCCGTGCCACCGTTCTTCTCGGGCGTCCTCGTCATCGTGATCTTCTCGGTTCAGCTCGGCTGGTTTCCATCGATCTATGACACGACGCTTGTCGTGAACTCATGGGAGAGCTTTCTCAAGCAGATCAACCAGATGTTCCTGCCCGTCATGGTGCTCGCGCTCCAGATCACCAGCCAGACGAGTCGCTTCATGCGCTCGGCGATGCTCGACAATCTCAATCAGGATTATGTGCGCACCGCCCGCGCGAAGGGGCTGGGCGAACGGGCTGTCGTGCTCGTTCACGTGCTGCGCAATTCGATGATACCGGTCGTGACTGTGATGGCGCTGAGTGTTCCGCAGATCTTTGGCGGAGCGATCATCACCGAGCAGGTCTTCCAGGTCAACGGGATCGGCCAGCTTCTGATCGGCGCGATCCAGGCCAATGACCTGCCCATGGTGCAGACGCTCACCTTCATCTTCGCGGTGCTCATCGTGCTCTTCAACCTCATCGCCGATGTCCTCTACGGCATCCTCGACCCCCGAATTAGGTACGACTGATCCGCTATGACTGACGCCGCCGACACAACACCCACATCGACAGCGCGCCAGCCGCTGGCGGACCCTGTCCCCCAGAGCGCGCCCAAAAGCCAATGGGCCGAGGTCTGGAGCCAGTTCCGACGGCACCGCGGGGCGATGATCTCGCTCTTTATCCTCATGGTCATCGTGCTGGGGACATACCTAGGCCCACTCATCTGGCGCGCTGATCCGCAGGCGATCCCCTCGACGCTCGACATGATCAAACAGCGCGACGCGCGCCCGATCTATGTCGCCCTCTGGGATAGCAGCGCGAAGGTGCAATGGGAAAACCCGCTCGGCACCGACAACCTCGCGCGCGATAATCTGGCGCGGCTCATGTATGGCGGGCAGGTCTCGATCGCGGTGGGCCTTGCCGCCATGGCGCTTTCGATCATCTTCGGAACGCTGATCGGCGTCACGGCGGGCTATTTCAAGCGCCTCGACGCGCCGCTCATGCGCCTGACCGATCTTTTTCTGGCGCTCCCGCTCTTGCCGCTCATTCTCGTGGCCTCGCTCCTGTTTCGAGAAAGTCTGGCGGGTATCTTCGGGGTCGAGGGGGGGACGTTCGTTCTCATCGTGACGCTCATCGGAATAACGAGTTGGATGCAGACAGCGCGCATCGTGCGCGGCGATGTGCTTGCGCTCAAAGAGCGCGAATTCGTGCTCGCAGCGCGCTCAGTGGGCACGAAGCCGGGAAGATTGATCCGCCGTCATGTTCTGCCCAATGTCTTGTCGCCGATCATGGTTTCGGCGACGTTGGGCATCGCCACGGCGATCATCACAGAATCGGCGCTGAGCTTTCTGGGCTTTGGGTTCCCGCCCGATTTTCCCACTTGGGGGCGCCTGCTCAATGATAGCGTCAACCGCATGGTGAGCTTTCCAGAGCGCGTGGTGTGGCCGGGCCTGATGATCTCGCTCACGGTGCTTTGCGTCAATTACATCGGCGACGGCCTGCGCGATGCGCTTGACCCGCGCATCAGGGGGCGGTGAAGCAGCACGCGCCCCCCCCTCTCTGCTCAAGGTGAAGACTAGTTTTCTTTGTCTTCGACCTTCTGCGCCAGCCAATGCGCGTAGCTCACGCCGACATTGTCCATGAGCTCTGTCGCTTCCTGAGCCTGCGTGGCCAGCTGCGCCTCGGCCTGAAGCACGATGTTGAAGAGCCGGTCAAAGTACTTGGGCACGGTATCCGCCCCTTGGATCGAGCTCGAAAAGGCCGCCCAATCGCCCCAGGCGCGGATCCATGAGGCCTGCATCGCGGTGGCGCGTTTGAAAGAGGCTTGCGCGAGATCGCCGAGTTCTTGAAAGGCCTCCGGCTCCGGCGGTTTGGAGCAAAACTTTGCCGTGTTCTGAACGAGATCAGCGGCGCGCAACGCATGATCCTGCTGAAGACGCGCACCGGCCTGAATATGGGTTTCCTTCGGTTGCATTTTCTCGTCCTCACACAGCGTTTGTCAGTTCTTCAAGCATGCTGTGGATCGCTTTGATCTGCACGGCATCCTGGGTGTAATAATCCGGTTCAGCCAGATCAGCGGCGCTGTAGCCCCACCAATCCCAACAGCCATCGGGGTTTTGAACCGCGTTGCTATCGCCGCCATCGGCTTGCGGGAAGAGCACGATGAGGTCATTGGCCTCGGCCCATTCGATATAGCCTGTCGTCGTGATGTAGCGGTCGCCATAGGGCGGCTGCGCTTGCGTGGCCTCGAGCCCATTGACGAAATCAACAAAGGCATAGCCCTGTTTGCAGCCATGCAGCGCGATATGCACGCCGATCGCCTTGCCTGACTTTTTGACCTTTGAGGGGATATAGGCATAGCCGAATTCAGCCATGCAGGCCCGATCTTGGGCGAAGCCGATGAAATCAGCTTGATAGAAGCGGATCATCTCGCCGAGCGCCTTTTTGGCCGGGGGCTTTCGCTTGCCGTAGA
>JBCCTH010000298.1:0-2539 GCA_039198835.1 Pseudomonadota bacterium
CGCATTTCGATGACCTGCTCTTTTTGGGCGCGTCAATGTCGCGCTACCCGCTTGAGGGCTACCGCGAGGCCTGCGCGACGAATGTGACGCTCGGCACACGTTTCGCCGAAAAGCCGCTTGAGCTCGATATTCCGATCACCATCGCTGGCATGAGCTTTGGCGCGCTTTCGGGCCAGGCGAAAGAGAGCCTGGGCCGTGGTGCCTCGGCGGCGGGCACTTCCACGACCACCGGCGATGGCGGGATGACGCCCGAGGAGCGCGAGCATTCGACCAAGCTCATCTACCAATACCTGCCATCGCGCTACGGCATGAACCCGGATGATCTGCGAAAGGCCGATGCCATCGAGATCGTCGTCGGGCAAGGCGCGAAGCCCGGCGGCGGGGGCATGCTCTTGGGCCAAAAGATCAACGACCGGGTGGCCCAGATGCGCAACCTGCCCAAAGGGATCGATCAACGATCCGCCTGTCGCCACCCGGATTGGACAGGGCCGGATGATCTTGAAATCAAGATCCTCGAACTGCGCGAAATCACGGGCTGGAAAGTCCCTATATTTATCAAGATCGGCGGGGCGCGGCCATATTTTGATACCACGCTGGCGGTGAAGGCGGGGGCCGATGCCGTTGTGCTCGACGGGATGCAGGGCGGCACGGCTGCAACGCAAGATGTTTTCATCGAGCATGTGGGCCAACCGACGCTCGCCTGCATCCGCCCCGCTGTCAAAGCGCTGCAAGATCTCGATATGCACCGCGAGGTGCAGCTTGTCATCTCAGGCGGCGTGCGCACGGGGGCTGATGTGGCCAAAGCGCTGGCGCTTGGCGCTGATGCTGTGTCGATCGGGTCAGCGGCGCTCATCGCCATCGGCGATAATGATCCAGCGCTCGAGGCCGAATATCAAAAGCTCGGCACAACGGCGGGGGCCTATGATGATTGGCATGAGGGCAATGACCCCGCTGGCATCACCACGCAAGACCCCGAGCTTGCCGCGCGTCTTGATCCGGTCGTCGCAGGGAAGAGACTTGCAAATTATCTCAAGGTCATGACGCTTGAGGCGCAGACCATCGCGCGCGCCAATGGCAAAAGCCACCTGCATAACCTCGAGCCCGAAGATCTCTGCGCGCTCACGATAGAGGCGGCCGCCATGGCGGGGGTGCCGCTCGCCGGCACCGATTGGATACCCGGCCAAACCAAGGAAACGCTTTGATGACAGATCTCGCACACTGGGCCGCTGAACGCGGTGTGAAATTTTTTCTTTGCAACTTCACCGATCTTTTCGGCGTGCAGCGCGCGAAGCTTGTCCCCTCTGAGGCGATCGCGGGCGCGCAAGAGGGGGGCGCGGGCTTTGCCGGGTTCGCGGCTTGGCTCGATATGACGCCAGCCGACCCTGACATGCTCGTGATGCCCGACGCCGCGAGCGCGATCCAACTCCCCTGGAAGCCCGAGCTCGCCTGGGTGGCGGGCGATCCCTGGATGGAAGGCGAGCCCGTCGCGCAAGCGCCGCGCAATGTTTTGAAACAGGTCATTGAGAATGCGAAAAGTGCGGGCTTCATGATGCAATCGGGGGTGGAGCCTGAATTTCATCTCATTGACGCGGCTGGCACGGATATCTCCGATGCTCGCGACGGCCAGGAAAAGCCCTGTTATGATCAATCGGCGCTCATGCGGCGCTACGATGTGATCGCCGAGATATGTTCAACGATGATCGCGCTCGGCTGGGGCCCTTACCAAAACGACCATGAAGACGCCAATGGGCAATTCGAGATCAATTGGGATTTCGGGCCTTGCCTTGAGACCGCCGACCGCCATGCCTTCTTCAAGTTCATGGTCAAGGAGATCGCCGAGAAGCATGGCTTGCGCGCCACGTTCATGCCCAAGCCTTTCAGCCATCTGACAGGCAATGGATGCCATGTGCATCATTCCGTTTGGGACCTTGAGGGCAAGACCTGCCTCTTTGACGGCGACGATGAGATGGGCCTTTCCGCTACGGCCTATCATTTTCTCGGCGGGCTCATGGCCCATGGGCAAGCGCTCTGCGCGATCACCAACCCGACGGTTAACAGCTACAAAAGGATCAACGCGCCTGCGACGCGCTCTGGCGCGACATGGTCGCCCCAATCGGTGACCTATGGCGGCAATAATCGGACCCACATGGTGCGCATCCCCGATGGCGGGCGCCTTGAATTGCGACTCGCGGATGGCGCGGCCAACCCCTATCTGCTGCAAGCCGTGCTTCTTGCATCTGGTCTTGATGGGATCGAGCGCCGCCTCGACCCGGGCAAGCGGCTTGATCTGAATATGTACACCGAAGCGCATAAAGCGCGCGGCGCGAAAAAATTGCCCTTGAACCTCCTTGATGCGCTCCGGGGCTTTGCCAAAGACAAGCCGCTCACAGACGCGCTCGGCGATGAGTTTTCAAGCGCTTACGAGAAGCTCAAGATGCAAGAATGGACCCAGTATTGCCAGCATCTCACCGAGTGGGAGCGCGAAACGACGCTCGATTGCTGACGCGCGGGCCCTGGCCCGGGCGCGCCCACGCGCTTC
>JBCCTH010000299.1:0-2534 GCA_039198835.1 Pseudomonadota bacterium
GTCAAAACCGACGCCGGATCCTTCGAGTTTGACCAGGTGATCTGGGCGGCGGGCGGCTTTGGCGCGCCGCATCTCAAGCTCCCGCTCAGGGTGGAGGCGCGGACCGTGGCTTTGCTTGAAGTTTCACGCGAGGAAGCCGCGCGGCGCGCAAACATGCCAACGCTCATCCTCGCCGATGGTCGGGTAATCGATATCTACCTCCTCCCTCCGATCCGATACCCCGATGGGAAATGGTATTTCAAAATCGGCGGCGGACCCCATGACAGGCGATTGCGCACCGAGGCTGAGATGACAGCCTGGTATCAAAGCGGCGGCGATCACCGCGCCGCAGATAGCCTCACGGCGATCTTTCAGACGCTCGTGCCCGATGCGGTGGTCATGGGCGCAAGAATGGCACCCTGTGTGACAACCTACACGCCCGATGAGCTGCCCGCGATTGGCCGCCTTGATGAGGTCACCTGCGTTGCCACGGGCGGGAACGGGCGCGGAGCAAAGTGTTCTGATGAGTTGGGCCGTTTGGGCGCGCGCGCCCTCCTGGGTGATATCGATGCAAGTCTGGGTCCAGAGCGCTTCAATCGCTCGTGAGGCCAAGCATGGGGCGTCGCGGCGCAGAGGGCTCTACCTGATCCAGTCAAACGCCGCATCGCCCGTGAGGCTTGGCTCATATTCCCCGCTGACCCAGCCTCGATAGCCCGATTTATCAAGCAGCTTGAAAAAGGCAGGGTGGTCGAACGGGGCGTGAGCCGGCTCGTGGCGATGCTCGCCATGGCCCACCTGGATATGGGTCACCAAGCTGGCGTGCTTTTGCCAGACTGCGCCAGCATCCCCGGTGATCTGATGGGCATGGAAGGTGTCGAATTGCAGGCCGAGATTAGGCGCGCCCACGGTTTTTATGATCTCGGCGGCCTGGTCGAAATCATGAAGAAAGTATCCGGGCATTGTCTTGCGGTTGATAACCTCGATGGTGATGTCGCTCCGGGGGGCCTGGGCGCAGGCCCAGCGGAGATTGCCGATAAAGCAGGCTTCTGCCTCGGGGCCTTCCGCGACGCCCGCCATGATATGGAGCATCTGCGGTTTGAGCACCTGTGCATAGCGCAGAACGCGTTTGAAATCGCGCTCAAAGCGGCTCTTCAGCTCTGGGCGGGCCGCCCAGCCCTGATCGCCGCCCGTGTAGTTCGGTGGCGGCGTGTTGATGAGCACCATTTTCAGGTTGTTGAGAACGCAGGCATCGCGCAATTCCTGCGCGTTTACGTCATAGGGGAAGAGGATTTCCACGCCCGTGAAGCCCGCGGCCGCGGCGGCCTTCACACGCTCAATCAAGGGCAGGTCCTTGAAAAGCCAGGTCAGATTGGCGGCAAATTTGGGCATTCAGAACGTCTCGACCCAGGGGCGCAGGGCCAGTTCATTGGTCCAGGCTGATTTCGGCTGATCGATGAGATGGAGGTAGGATTGCGCGATTGCTTGGGGATCGAGCTGTGCATCTGCTTGGCTTGGCGCATGGTCGCCTCGCGCGATTGCGCCATCGATATTGACCCAGGCGACATGTATCCCCTTGGGATGCAGTTCGCGCGCCATCGATTGCGCAAGGCCACGCTGGGCAAATTTTCCCATGGCGAAGGGCGCAGAAAGCGCGAAACCCTTTTCGCCCGCTGACGCTCCGGTGAAAATGATCGTGCCCTTATGCGCCCCGTCTTGCGCCAGCATCCGCCGCGCGGCGCGCTGACCCATCACAAAGCCGCCAAAAGCGGTCACATCGATTGCCGCGCGCACCTTCGCCGGGTCAAGCTCGCTGATCGGGCCGCGCAGGCGCGCGGACGGATTGTAGATCGCCACATCAAGGCGGCCTTCGAGGCCTTCGATGATGTCGGTGATCGCGTTTTCATCCGTTGCATCGGCAAGATGGATCGTTGCGCCCGTCTCGCGCGCCACCTCTGCCAGACGCGCCCCGTTGCGCGCCACGAGATGCACCGGCCCTCGCGCCGAAAGCGCTCGCGCAAGCCAAGCTGAAAGGCCAGAGCCCGCCCCGATGATCAGCGCGCTCATGGCAGCTCATCCGCAGGGATGATGGGGAAAAAAGCGCCCTGCGACCAGACGCCGAACCAATCCTCACCCTCATGGCGGGCCGTCTCGCCGAGGTCGACGAGGCGGTAAAAGCTCTTTCGGTCAATCAGGGCTTCGAGATTGGCGCGCATCAGAATGTAGGGCGCGGGTTCGCCCGTTTCATCGTCGCGTACCACGCGGATCGGGTGTTCGGGCCCGGCCTTCGCGGTGTCTCCGACATGGGTGACAAAGGTGAGCGCCTGCGCCTCTCCTTCTCCCTCGACATCGAAATCCTGCGCCACAAAAGGCGCATCCTCGACCCGGATTCCGACTTTTTCCACCGGCGTCACGAGAAAGTAATCTTCCCCGTCTTTTCGCAGGATAGATGAGAAAAGTTTCACGAGGCCGGGCCTGCCGATGGGTGTGCCCATGTAGAACCAGGTGCCGTCACGTTTGATTTCCATGTCAAGATCGCCGCAGAACGGCGGATTCCA
>JBCCTH010000300.1:0-2514 GCA_039198835.1 Pseudomonadota bacterium
CGGTTTGCAACCTTTGAAGGCGCGCGCGAATTCGATGCCTCCCACATTCTGCTCGCCACCGAAGAAGAAGCGCGGGCCGCCATTGAGCGCCATGAGGCGGGCGAAGATTTCGCGATGCTCGCGCAAGAGCTTTCCACCGGGCCCTCGGGGCCGCGCGGCGGCGGGCTTGGCTGGTTTGGCGAGACTGCGATGGTCCCGCCATTTCAGGCCGCCGTGGCGGCACTCGAAGTGGGCGCGATCTCCGTGCCGGTCGAAACCCAGTTCGGCTGGCATGTGATCAAGCTAAACGCGACGCGCGTCCAAGAGCCACCGGCGCTTGAAGATGTGCGCAGTGATATCGAAGGCCAGATCAGGAGCGACCGCCTGGCGGCCAGCATAGAAGCGCTTGAAGGTCAGGCCGAGATCATGATCGTTGAAGGCATCGATCCCGGCGTGCTCGAGACACTCTCGCTCAACTGAGGATGAGCCTGCCTGTCTCACCGTTGGCACCCGCCGGTGGGTTTCCCCCTATCCCGCCCATGGCCGGGGTCCGCTTTGCGGCAGTTGCTGCGGGTTTGAAATATGCCGGGCGCGACGATGTCATGTTGGCCGAGCTCGCCGAGGGAACGGCCATCGCCGGGGTCTTCACGCGCTCGGCGACGCGGTCAGCCCCGGTGCTCGATTGTCAGCGAAAGCTCGCGCTTGCAGCGGCGACCGGGCGCGCGGCGTTCCTCGTGAATGCGGGAAATGCCAATGCCTTTACCGGGCGCGCAGGCGAGGGCTCGGTTTCGGCTTTATGCGCGGCCCTGTGCGCAACGACGGGGATCGACCCTGACCGCATCTTCACAGCCTCCACCGGCGTCATCGGTGAACGCTTGCCCCATGACCGGATCATCGCCGCGATGGGCGAGTTGACATCAAACCTGTCCCCCGAGGGCGCCGAAGCCGCCGCGCGCGCAATCATGACGACAGACACATTCCCCAAAGGCGCGCAACGCCGTGTCGAGATCGGCGGGAAGAGCGTCTCTATCATGGGCTTTGCCAAGGGTTCGGGCATGATCGCGCCCGATATGGCCACGATGCTCGTCTATATCTTTACCGATGGCCTTACAGCGCAAGTGCCGCTCCAAGCGATGCTCAGCGAGATCAACGCCCGGACCTTCAACGCGATCACCGTCGATGGGGATACATCGACCTCAGACACCCTACTGATAGCCGCAACGGGCGCGTCCGGGGTCGATATCACGGGGTCGGCTCCCTTCGCCGCCGCTTTGGAGGACCTGATGCGCGATCTGGCGCACCAGGTTGTCCGCGATGGCGAGGGCGCGACGAAATTCATCGAAGTGAAGGTGACAGAGGCTGCCACCTCCGCCGATGCGCGGCGTGCGGCGATGGCTATCGCCAATTCCCCGCTGGTAAAGACAGCCATGGCTGGCGAAGATCCCAACTGGGGGCGCATCGTCATGGCCGTGGGAAAGTCAGGGGCCATGGCCGACCGGGATCGCCTTTCGATCTATTTCGGAGATATCGAAGTGGCGAAAGACGGCTGGGTGGCACCAAATTATCGCGAAGAAGACGGCGCCGCCTACATGAAGCGCGCCGAACTCGCGGTCACAGTGGGCCTTGGCGTCGGTGCGTCAGAAGCCACGGTCTGGACCTGCGATCTCACGCACCAATACATCACAATCAACGCGGATTACCGATCATGATCACGTTTCAGCGGGCCTTTTGCATGGCCTCTCCCGGACTGCTGCGTTGAAGATCGTCCTGGTCTCGGCGGTGGCCCTCATCGATGTCGATGGGCGCGTCTTGCTCGCGCAGCGCCCGGAAGGGAAGAGCATGGCCGGCCTTTGGGAATTTCCCGGCGGCAAGGTCGAAGCGGGGGAGAGCCCTGAGGCCGCGCTCATCCGTGAGCTCGAAGAGGAATTGGGCATAGGCACATGGGAAAGCTGCCTTGCGCCCCTCACCTTCGCGAGCCACGGTTACGATGATTTTCATCTGCTCATGCCGCTTTTTGCCTGCCGAAAATGGGAAGGCGTTCCTCAATCGCGGGAAGGCCAAGCGCTCAAATGGGTCCGGGGCCAAGAGCTCAGGCAATATCCGATGCCCCCGGCGGATATACCGCTCATAGCGATTCTCCGAGATTATCTCTGAAAAGGCGGCAGCCTCGGCGCAAGGCGTGTGATTTTGGCTTCCCTCGCGCGGAACACCCCGCGAAATCGCACGACCGCGATCAAATATGACCGAAAAAAGGCGTGTTTGTGACGTTTTCTTGTGTTTGCCTAAAATTTGATCTTGGTTCTGGGGCTTTGCCCGCCATATTTACAAAGAAGAAACATGACGACAGCGCTTTGGGGGATGCTCGCAAATGATTAGAACGATTTCAGTGGGGTCCCACGTTTCAATCCAGGGGACATTCGTGCGCAATTTGAGCAATGGGCTGATTGAAGTGCGTGTGGGCGAACAGGTTTATACCGGGCGCCCGGTATCCGCGTCGAAATAACCGCAGCGCCAGTCAAAAAAAGAGCCCGGCAC
>JBCCTH010000301.1:0-2488 GCA_039198835.1 Pseudomonadota bacterium
AAAACCACCGGCCTGCCGAAAGAGATCATGCGCCTTTTGTGGCTCGGGGGCGGTGCCGTGGGCGCGTTTTTGATCTTCACGATTGGCTGGGCCGTGATGGGCGAAATCACGACAACGGTGCGCCTCCCTGGTGTCTTATCGCCAACGGCCCCGACATATGACGTGCAGCATGAGCGCGGCGGGCGTATCGCGGCTTTGCATGTCAGGCTTCACGACGAGGTTTCGGCCGGGCAACTGCTTTTTGAACTCGATGCCTCTGATGAAGAGGTGCAACGCGCCGCGCTTCAACGCCGTGCAGCGCTGCTTAAAGCCGAGCTCGCCGCGATTGCCCCGCGACTGGAGGCGAAGACGCAGCTTCTCGAGCAACTTGAGATCGCGCGCGGGGCCGTGGCAGCGGGAGGAGCAGAACAAGCGGATCCCGTGGATCAAGCAAATGCGGCCCGAGAAGCGGCTTTGGCTGCCGCAGTATCGCCCGAGCCTCCAACGCTGAGCCCGACCAAATCGAAAACGGGCTCAGAGGGTGGCGAGGACCCGACGCTGATCGCCGCGCCGGAGGTGCCCTTTGACAACCAAGCGGCCGAGCCCAAGAGCGCGCAGAACCCTCTTCACGCTTCCCTTGCTCGCCCGGGAGCGCCCCGCGCCGGCGAAGCGGCCGCGCTCGCCTCGGTCCAACTTGCATATCTCGCGCAAGACACGGCTTTCGCAGCCAACCTCGCCCAGATTTCGAGCGATGAAGCCGCCGTTGAAAACCGCCTTCTCAACCTGACCAAGCGCAAAGCCGCGCATCTCTCTCGGTTCGAGATCACGCGCGCACGCTATGCGCGCGGCGCAGAGCTTTCGCAAAAAGGCCTTTTGCCAAGGTCTGAGTTCGAGGCCTTGGCGCGCGAACTCCATGAAACCGATGCCCAGCTCCTCGCTTTTGAGGCCGAGGCGCTCACTTTATCGCAGACGGCGCGCGAGCTTTCGCTGAGGCGGACCCGGCTCATCGAAGAGCGCCGGGAGCGTCTGGCGAAGAACCGCCTCACCCATGAGCGTGATCTGATCGATACCGAAGCGCGCATCGCGCGGCTCACTGAAACAATCGAGCGCGCGGCGATCCATGCGCCTGTGGCGGGCAAGGTGACTGCGCTTGCGCTCGATACCGAGGGTCTTGTCGCCGGGCCGGGGATGACGCTCGCGGTGGTGACACAGGCGAGCAAGGAAACGCAGATCGATGTTTTTGTGCCGCCGAGCTATATCGACCAGGTCCGCCAGCGCCAGGAAGGGCTTTTGACCATTCCCGCGCTGCCGCAGCGCACCGCGCCCAAGCTGCGGGTCACTCTCGAAGATCTCGCGCGCGAACCGATGCGCGATCAAAATGGCAATTCGCTTCACTATCTCGCGCGCGCAACGATCAACCGTGAAGATCTGGCCCTTGCCCGGGTCGATCTTGGGCCGCGGTTTCAGCTTTCTGTGGGGATGCCTGTGAGCCTGGCGATGAACGGGCGCGATACGACACTGTGGCAATTTCTCACCGGCCCTTTCACGGGCCTTTTAGGGGCGGCCTTCGAGGATTGACGAGGTCGTGAAACGCAGCATGCGACGCGCCGCCCAGGCATGAGCGGGGCGCGCGCGCGCCGCTCAAACCCATGTTTGGCCGCTCTGACCGGCCCACCTCACGCGGAGCAGCTTGCGCCGCCCAAAACACAAAACTTCGCGCAATGGGGATGGTTGAGCATCACATCCTTTTCCGCCTCAGCCAGGGTCGCGCCCAGCTCAAATTGTTCGGAATAGGGCAAAAGGGTACAGGCAAGAACAGCGGGGCTTTCCGCGCCTTTGCGTTTGACGACCATGCGCGAAGATGCGCACATCATAGCATCGGGCGATTTGTTGAGGATGCCCCAGCAAGCCGTTGTAATCTCGGGAACTTCAACGTTCAAATCCATCTCCGGGAAAAGAACCGTCTGGCCCGGATTATAGGCATCGATGGGATATGCATGGGCTTCAAAGAGCTGAGCATAGCCGCGCCGCGCTGTGGCGTCATCTTCGCCCCAGATCGTGCGGCCCGCCACCGCGAGAATGAAATCATTGTCTCGGAGCCAGTCCATCCCCTTGAGAGCTTTCTCGAAGGATCGCTTCCCGCGCATTGTATCGTGTTCTTCGCTGTTATGATGATCGAGCGAGATCCGCATGGTGATTTTGCCGGGGAACGCGGCGTTTAGCGCAAGAAGACCAGCCTGGACACGGGGCCGCATCATGGGGGCCATCGCGTTCGTCAAAACCAAGACATCATAGCCCGCCTCAAGGCAACGGCGCATGATCTCATTCATCTCAGGGTTCATGAACGGCTCACCGCCCGTAAAAGCGATCTCCCGCACGCCCCAGGCGCGCTCAACCAACTGATCGAGATAGGCCTCAACCTCATCGGCTGAGATATAGACGAGCGCATCGTTCTTCGGGCTCGACTCGATATAGCAGTTTAGACATTCGATGTTGCACAAGGTGCCGG
>JBCCTH010000302.1:0-2482 GCA_039198835.1 Pseudomonadota bacterium
GCATCTGACATGTCCATATTTGCCGTGACCCGTTGCACATCATCATCGTCTTCAAGCACTTCGATGAGGCGCATCACTTTCTGGACCCCTTCCAGATCAAGCTCGGTCGTGGTCTGCGGTTTCCAGACCAGCTTTGTGCTTTCGGCCTCGCCCAGCTCGGCTTCGAGCGCGTCCGAGACGGCCGCCAGATCGGTATCGGTGCAATAGATAAAATGGCCGTCCTCCGACGTTTCCACATCGTCCGCCCCGGCTTCGAGAGCCGCCATCATCACAGTATCTTCGTCGCCCGCATCGGCGGCATAAACGACCTCGCCCTTGCGCTCGAACATGAAGCTGACCGAGCCCGTTTCACCCAGATTTCCGCCGTGTTTTCCAAAGGTCGAGCGCACCGATGAGGCTGTGCGATTGCGATTATCCGTCATCGCCTCCACGATGATCGCAATGCCCCCGGGGCCGTAGCCCTCATAGCGGATTTCTTCGTAATCATCGCCCTCCCCGCCTGATGCTTTCGCGATGGCGCGCTCGATATTGTCCTTTGGCATCGAGTTTGATTTGGCCTCCTTGACCGCCAAGCGCAGGCGCGGGTTCTTGTCAGGGTCCGGGTCGCCCATCTTCGCGGCGACAGTGATCTCTTTGGAAAGCCGCGAGAAAAGCTTCGCCCGCAGCTTATCCTGCCGCCCTTTTCGGTGCTGAATATTTGCCCATTTTGAATGGCCTGCCATTGGGTGCTCCGTTGCTGCCGTCGCGCACGTTTAAGCCCTCGGAGCACGGCCGTTCAACCCCGCCATTCACGCCAGCCAGGCCAGGGCCACCAAGCTGCACAACGTAGAGCGTGACAGCTAAGCTTAACTTGGGCATCAAAGCAGCCGCGCCCCTTGCGGAGACAGCCTCACGCCATGACCTCTGATCAAGCCATCCTCTTCGCCCTCTTCGGCAGCGTTTTCGCGCTGCTTCTTTGGGGGCGCTTTCGCTATGATCTCGTGGCCTTCTCTGCGCTTCTCGTGGCTGTGGTCGCCGGGGTTGTGCCGAGTTCGGAAGCCTTTTCAGGCTTTGGGCACCCTGCGACGCTCATCGTGGCGCTCGTGCTCATCGTCTCGGCGGGGCTTGTGCGGTCGGGTGCGGTCTTTTTGATCACCCGCAACCTCGTGGATAGCAGCAGAGGGCTTGGCGCGCATATCACCGTCATGGGCGTTGTGGGCGGCGTGTTATCGGCCTTCATGAACAATGTCGCGGCGCTCGCCCTGCTCATGCCCGTTGACATCCAAACCGCCAAAAAAGCGGGTCGCGCCGTGGGGCTGACGCTCATGCCGCTGTCTTTCGCCACGATCCTGGGCGGCATGGTCACCCTCATCGGCACCCCGCCCAACATCATCATCGCCTCGATCCGCGAAGACACGCTCGGTGCGCCGTTCAGGATGTTTGATTTCGCGCCCGTGGGCGGCATCGCCGCGCTTGCGGGCCTGGCTTTCGTGGCCCTGGCGGGCTGGCGGCTTATCCCGCAACGGGACGCAGCAAACGCCGCCACCATGGCCGAAGATTTCGCCGAATACATCGCGGAGCTGACGATCCCGGGTGGCAGCCGCCTCATCGGGCAGAGGCTCGGCGATCTTGAAGCAGAGGCCGAAAAGGCCGATGTCGCCATTCTCGGGCTCGTGCGCCACGGCAAGCGGCTTTACGGGCGCGCGCGCGGCCGGGTTCTTGAGGCAGAGGATGCGCTGGTGATCGAGGCCGCGCCAGATGCGCTCGATGAATTTCGCAGCGCGCTCAAGCTCGAATTCTCCGATCAACGCCGCAAGGACGCGCTTAAGGCCGACGGGGCGGGGCTCTCTGTCATCGAAGTTGTCGTGCCTGAAACGGCGCGCATCCGCGGCAAGACCGCCCAAAGCATCGGGCTCGCCTGGCGGCGGCGCTCGGTGCTCATGGGCATTTCGCGGCGCGGGCGCAAGATCACCCAACAGATCAGAAAAACCGAGATCAAGACCGGCGATATCCTCTTGATCCTGTGCCCCTCTGATATGTCCGGCGATGTGATCGACTGGCTCGGGTGCCTGCCGCTCGCGGATCGCGGTATCAGCGTCACGGATTACAAAAAGACATGGCTGGCGATCGGGCTTTTTGTCGGCGCGGTGCTCGCGGCCTCTTTGGGGTTGATTTATCTGCCCGTGGCCCTCGGGCTCGTCGTCGTGAGCTATGTGCTCGCGCGGATCCTGCCTCTGGCCGAGATCTATGACCATGTGGAATGGCCGGTGGTCGTTCTTCTGGGCTCGATGATCCCGCTCGGGGCCGCGCTCGAGGCCTCCGGCGGGACCGAGCTCATCGCCGGCGCGCTCATCGGGGCGACAGCGGGTCTGCCGGCCTGGGCGATTCTCACCGTGCTCATGATCGTGACGATGACGCTCTCGGACGTGCTCAACAACACCGCCACCACAATCGTTGCCGCCCCGGTGGGGATCGAGATGGCGCGCGCGCTCGGTGTCTCGCC
>JBCCTH010000303.1:0-2376 GCA_039198835.1 Pseudomonadota bacterium
GACATCGGCGTAAACCCAGCGTGTGAAGATGTGCAGCGGGGGATCATAGCGCATGATCTCTTCGACCGTTTGCGCATTCACATCGCAAAGCCCCGCTTTGAGGAGCGCGGCCATCCCGTTGCCGATCGTATGGACAGTGGCTTCATGGCCTGCATTGAGCAGCAGGATGCAGGTCGTGATGAGCTCGTCGGGGCTGAGCTTTGCGATGTGAATGCGCAAACGGTCGAAGAGATCATGCGCTATGATCCCCCGCTGCACATCTTCACACGCTGGGTTTATGCCGATGTCACGATCGGCGGCGTTTCGCTGCGCCGGGGAGACCAGATCGCTTGCGTTCTGGGCGCGGCAAACCGCGACGCGGCCGTCTTCGAGACCCCGCATCGATTTGATCCATCGCGCCACTCAAAGGCGCAGATCGCCTTTGGGGCGGGGCTCCACTTTTGCGTGGGCGCGCCGCTCGCGCGGCTAGAGCTCTTGATCGGGTTGCGCGCATTGCTGGCCTCGCACCGCTCTTTGACGATCGCTGAAGAGCCGCGTTATGGCGATACCTATCATTTCCATGGGCTTGAGGCGCTTTGGCTCGAGCGCACCTAGCGCCCTCAAAGAAGCGGCAGCGCGTTCGTTGATTTCAGCTCTTGCATGCTCAATAGCGCGGTGACGTTGAACACCTTCACCTCCGCAATCAGCGCTTGATAAAAGTCATCATAGGCGCGCGCGTTCCTGACCCGAACTTTAAGGATGTAGTCGATATCACCGGCCAAGCGATGCGCTTCTTGCACTTCGGGGCGCTGGCGCAATGTGGCCAGAAACGCCTCTTGCCAGGCCGCCTCGTGTTCTGACGTCCGGATGAGAACGAAAAAGCACGCTTCAAAACCGAGTGCCTCGGCATCAAGATTGACCGTCTGATTGCGGACAATGCCCGCCTCTTTGAGCTTCTTGATCCGGTTCCAGACGGGCGTTTTAGAAGAGCCGACAACCTTTGCGATGTCATCGAGAGAGCGCGCCGCGTCTTTTTGAAGCTCAGCCAAAATCTTGCGATCCAGATCATCGATGCGAACGGCCATTCCTGCGCCTCGGGTGAACAAAAATTCTGCTCTTCGCGGCTTAAGGGGAAACTGTCCCTAAGCGCAAGGGCCTTGGGCGAAAGAGCGGGAGATGCTTCCGCAGGCGAGCGAACTTGACAGCCTGGCGTCAGAGCGGCAGACCGCATCTGAGCCGCGCGATAAGCCAATCCTCTCAATCTTTGTCGAAAGGCCGCTCCCGTGAACACCGCAGCGCCCGTCTTGCCCGATGCGCAAACCGTCACCGAGGTTGAACATTATACAGACCGGCTCTTTCGCTTTCGGCTGACGCGGCCCCAAAGCTTGCGTTTTCGCTCGGGCGAGTTCGTGATGATCGGGCTCATGGGCGACCCGGACCCAAAGACAGGGCGCGCCAAGCCGATCTTGCGCGCCTATTCCATCGCCTCGCCTTCCTGGGATGAGGAGCTTGAATTCTATTCGATCAAGGTGCCTGACGGGCCTTTGACCTCGCGTCTGCAACACCTCGCGCCAGGCGATCAGGTGATTTTGCGGCCCAAACCCGTGGGCACGCTTGTCCATGACGCGCTCTTGCCAGGCAAACGCCTGTGGCTTTTTGCGACAGGCACAGGCTTTGCCCCCTTTGCCTCACTTCTGAGAGACCCCGAAACATTCGAGGCCTATGAGCAGGTCATCGTCACCCATACCTGCCGGGATATCGCCGAGCTGAGCTATGGCGCGGGGATCGTCGACCAAGTCAGAAATGATGAGATGCTCGCAGAGCTCCTGGGCGCCGAAAACCTCGCCAAGCTGATCTATTATCCGACGACGACGCGCGAAGAGAGCCCCAAGATGGGCCGCATCACCGAGCTTTTGTCGAACGGGACGGTGTTTGAGGATCTCGGGATCGAAGGGATCGGCCCTGATACAGATCGCGCGATGATCTGCGGCTCCATCGGCCTGAACACAGATCTGAAAGCGATTTTAGAGAAGTGGGGGCTCGAAGAAGGGGCGAATTCAGAGCCTAAACATTTCGTCGTTGAGAAAGCCTTCGTGGGCTGAACGGTGTGGCGACGCGTTCAAAACGCCGCCACTCCAGAAGCAATTACTGCGAGAGCTGATCGCGCAGGGTTTGAAGCGCTTGTTCGAGCAAGGCGGGGTTGTCTTGCGCCTGCTCGATCAGCTGCGCGAGCGCCGCTTTCGCGCCGGCATCGAGATCTGACGTCTGAACGAGGTTGAGAACCTCCGCCGCGTCAAAGCCATCAGACGTCAACAGGCTATCGAGGAGCGTGTTCTGGCGCGCGGCCTCTGTCGTCACCGTCTCCTCAGCCGTCTCGGCTGCGTCTTCGGTCGCGTC
>JBCCTH010000304.1:0-2345 GCA_039198835.1 Pseudomonadota bacterium
ATCGCTCGGCTCGAAGAGCCGATCCCCTTCAATGGCCATAGCTGCCGGATCTCGGGCTCGGCGGGAACGAGCCGGTCAAGCCAGTATAGCCCACCGGCGCTCGATGAAATGCTGCACCATGCCGATGTCGCGCTTTACGCCTCCAAGCGTGCGGGGCGAGGGCAACACACGCATTTCTCCCCAGAGCTTTTGAGCCTCGATCTGAGCGAACCGACGGGAGAGCGCGGCGCGGCGCATCCCGATAGCTGAGCGCTACATATTGCTGAGGTTAGGGCGTCTTTCGAAGCTTTTGAGGCCGTTTGTTTTTTGCCATGGCGGGGCGCGCCTTGGGGCCTTTGGATGACTGCTCGCGATGCGTGCGAAAACAGCGCGCGCGACGCGGGCGTGAGGGAGAGCGCATCGGCTGGGTCATTTCCTGAAGCGCAGCTTGAGCGCCTGATCGTGATAGGCGCGGAAGAAGCGCGATCCTTGGCAGTTTGCGCGCGCGTGGCTCGGCGCAGATGCTGCGGGCGTCCTGGCGTTCGGGCGATGAGAAAACGGCGCGTCACATCTTTCCGCGCGCCCTAAATCTGGGGGAGCGCGTGCGATACGCCAGCGCCTTCGCTTGGGCGGCCCGCTTTTGCTTATGGGCAGCCAAGCTCGGCATGAGAGCGCGGTCTGCGTGCCAGGCGGCGATATTGAGGGCTTTGCAGGTGGTTCCTCGGCTCATCTGCGAAACGCCTGCCGCGCTTGGTTTGCCCGCGCGCGCTCTCGGCAATGTTTTTTTGATGCGTCGCGAGGTGCAAGGCGGGCTTCTGCGCCGCACTTACGATCTGATTTAGAAAAGAAGCCGGGCGCATGTGTGCTTCGCGTGCCACGTCTTGCAGGGGCCACAAGCTCACGCGCGGCTCTCGCGAAAACCGACGATGCTGCAAAACGCAGCCATCACAACACGCCGAAAGCGAGAAACACCGGTGGTACGCCCTAGGGGAATCGAACCCCTCTTTCCAGGTTGAAAACCTGGCGTCCTAACCGATAGACGAAGGGCGCCCAAGCCGGTGTTCGCGGTATGTAGAAAACCTCGCCTTGCTGGGCAAGCCAAATCTTTGGGGATTTCGCCGTCTCAGCCATGCGGCACAAAGGCATCCTCCACATTGAACTGAATGCGCGTGCGCCCGCCCCAGTGATTGGCCTCAAGCCGCCCGGCGAAATGAAGCCGTCTGCCCTGGGCCGAGAGCAATGCCGCGCCGAGCGTGCTGTCGAACGCGCCAAAACAGATCGCATCCAATGTGCCCGTATCGCCGTCGCCCAACGTCAATTTGAGGTGCGTCTCGCCCACGCGCTTTGCGAATCTGAGCTCCGCTTCAGCGAGCGCAAAGCGGGGCGAGGGCGCGCCCGCCCCAAAGGGCCCGGCCTCTTCAAGGACCTGGACAAGATCGAGCGTCGCCGCCGAGGGCATGAGCGCCGCGTCGCATCGCAAATCTCTCGGCCCGATCTCGGCGGCTCCCTGGCGCATCAATAGCGCGCTCAATCTCTCCATGGCGGGCTCGAGCTGCGCGCGCGTGAGGCTCAGCCCTGCCGCCATCGGATGCCCGCCGCCCTTTTCGATCAGCCCTTCGCCTGCGAGCCTCTGTATCGCCGCGCCAAGATCAATGCCCGCCACGGACCGGCCCGACCCTTTGCCGTTTTCTCCGTCAAAGCCGATGACGATGGACGGCAAGTGAAATGTCTCTTTAACGCGAGAGGCCACGATCCCCACGACGCCGGGGTGCCAACTCTCGCCAGCGGCCCATGCCAGCCCGGCTGAAAGCCCGTTCTCCTCGGCCTGCGCCAGCGCGGCTGCCCGCACAGCCGCTTCAATCTCGCGTCTTTCGGTATTGAGGGCTTCAAGCTTGTCGGCCAAGGCGGCCGCCTCATGCCCGTCGCGCGTGGCCAGAAGCCGCGCGCCCAGATCGGCCGCTCCGATGCGCCCGCCCGCATTGATCCGGGGGCCGAGCACATAGCCCAGATGATACGCGCTCGGGGCGGCCTCAAGCCTTGCTGCATCGCAAAGCGCCCTGAGGCCCACGCGCCCGCGCTTTGCCATGATCTTGAGGCCCTGGCGCACAAAGGCGCGATTGACGCCGATGAGCGGCGCGACATCCGCAACCGTCGCCAGGGCGACGAGATCAAGCAAGGGCAATAGATCAGGCGGGCTTTCGCCTTGCGCGCGCATCTGCCGCCCGGCTTCCACGAGCATGAGAAACACAACGGCAGCCGCGCATAAGTGCGAGAGCGCGCCGTTTTCATCCTGCCGGTTCGGGTTCACCACGGCGACAGCCTCGGGCAATGTCTCTGCCCCAAGATGATGATCAAGAACGATCACA
>JBCCTH010000305.1:0-2319 GCA_039198835.1 Pseudomonadota bacterium
CTCTGTGAGAAAATCGTGCATCGCCAGGCGCGTTCCCGGATCAAGCGCGCCGAATGGCTCGTCGAGCAGAAGGATGCGCGGTTTGGCGGCGAGCGCCTGACCGATGGCGAGCCTGTGTTGCATGCCGCCCGAGAGGGTCGCCGGATATTGATCGGCGACATGATCGAGGCCGATGCGCGCTAGCACGTCGTCAGCCCGGGCGCGCGCCGCTTTGCGCTCTTCGCCGAAGAAGCGGCCCCAGGTCGTGCGAAAGCTCTCGCCCGCGACGATGTTTTCCCGGATCGTCAGATGCGGAAAGACGGAGTAGCGCTGAAAGACGACGCCCCGGTCGAGGCCGGGCTCAGCGGCGGGCGCGCTGCCCGCGACGCGAATTTCGCCGCGAGACGGGCGTTCTTGTGCCAGGAGCAGCCTGAGGAACGTGGACTTCCCGCAGCCTGACGCGCCGACAATCGAGATGAACTCGCCCTCCTCGACCGCGACATTCACGCGCTCAAGGATCGGGCGGCTGCCGTAGCTTTGAAAGATATCTGTCGCGGTGACAAAGCTCAAAGCGTGGCCTCCGCCCAGGGGAAGAGCCTGCGCGAAAGCAGACGCAACGCGGCGTCCATGAGGAACGCGATGAGCGTGATCCAGAGGACATAGGTGAGGATGACATCCATCGCCAGAAAGCGGCGCACGAGGAAGATGCGGTATCCCAGCCCTTCTTGCGAAGCGATGGCCTCGGCGGCGATGAGAAAGAGCCAGGCGGGGCCGAGCGACAGGCGCACCGATTGGATGAGACGCGGCAGGATTTGTGGCAGCGCCACGCGCAGCGCGATCACCCATGAGGTTGCGCCCAGCGTTTCGGCTTTGACGATCATCTCCCGGGGGATTTCCGCGACCCGCGCGCTCAGATCGCGGATCATGAAGGGCAAGATGCCCACCACGATGAGCACGATCTTGGAGACCTCTCCCAACCCGAACACGATGAAGAGGATCGGCAACACCGCCAAGGGCGGGATCATCGACACCACCGCCACGAAAGAGGCAAGCCCTGCGCGCACATGGGGCAAAAGACCGATCATGAGGCCGATGATCGTCGCCAACACCGCCGAGATCCCCACCCCCCAGCCAAGGCGGATCAAACTCGCGGCGGTATCGCGCCAGAGCAAGATTTCTTCCGAGCGGCGATCTGGCTCAGTGAAGAGCCGCGCGGCGGTGGCCGCGATGGTGGAGGGAGCGGGCAAGAGCTTGTCTTGCGGGTTTTCGGCCAGCCTCAGCGCGGAGCCGGTCATATAGGCGAGAAACACCAATATGAACGGCACCGCGATGAGCGCAGCTTTCAGGGCAACGCCCGGCTGTTGGTTGATGAGCCGCATTTTCCCGCTCTGTCCGGGGGGCTAGCGCTCAGAGCCCGCCGTCGGCGGCCATCTGCATGTAGGTTGTATCATATCGGAACTGGATGTTGCCGGCATCGCCTGTCGTGACCCCGCCGGGATACGCGATGCCGACAAAATCAGCCGATGGCGCGCCTTCACCCAGAATGCCTTTATCAAAAAGGAACTCGGCAACGCTGACCATGGTTTCGGGCAACGCCATGCTTTCAGTGAACGCCACGGCCTCTGCGGGGTCATAGAACATCTCGGTCGAGGCAAGCTGCGCCTTGTAGCCTGCGAGATCGGTGCCAGAGGCCACCGCCATCGCCGTCAGGGCGTCTTCGTCGCCCGCGGCCATGAGCCCCATCACCTCATACCATGCGCCCACCAACGCCTTGCCGAAATCCGGATTGGCTTCGAGGACCTCGGTGTTGACGACCATGAGATCAATGATCTCTCCGGGGATATCCGAGCTATCGAAGAGCTTGTTGGCGGAGGGGTCTTCCAGGATCGTGGAAACGAGCGGGTTCCATGTTACGACGGCCTCGACATCGGGCGTCGCGAAGGCGGCGATCATATCAGCGTCTGATGTGTTGATGACCCCATCAAGCTGCGCCTCGCGCAAGCCTACCGAGTCGAGCGCCCGCGCGAGAAGATAATGGGAGACGGAAAGCTCAACGAGATTGACCGGTTTCCCGGCGAGATCTTCGAGACCACCTTCGCCTTTGAGGATAACGGCGTCATTGCCATTAGAGAAATCGCCCACGATGAGGGCCGTGGTATCGACAAAGCCGCCAGCGGGGATCGAGAGCGTATCCATGTTGGTGGCGCTCACACCGTCGAATTCGCCCTCGGTATATTGAATAATGCTTTCGACATAATCGTTGATCTGCACGATCTCGACATCGATGCCGTATTTATCGGCCCATTTATCCATGATCCCGCTGTCTTCGAGATATCCCCA
>JBCCTH010000306.1:0-2290 GCA_039198835.1 Pseudomonadota bacterium
GATGGCCCCCACGATTGATATCGACACGCTGATCATTGGGTTTGGCTTTTCGTGCATCCCGCTTGTGCGCGAACTCGAAAACGAAGCCCGCGACTTCAAGATAATCTCCAGCGGCACGAACCACTGGAACGAGCTCAGGAAGCGCGACCGGCTTGATTTCGATCTCGTGAGTAGCAAGCATTCGAGCTATTACTCCTTCGAGCTCGTGGGACTGAGCACCGAAGATGCCTATCCCACGGCGCGCGAATTTCATGATCTGCATCTCAAATATCTCGCGCGATACCAGCATCGCGTCATCGAAGACTGGGTGGAGCATGTCGAGAATTACGCAGATCATTCCCTCGTGCGCACGAAGCGGGGCGATGTCTATCGCGCGCAAAAGCTCGTTTTTGCCACCGCGTTCAAGCGCAAGATCACAAACGCGCTGATCGATTTTGATTACGACGCCGCCACTGGAAAGACCGTGGTTGTCACGTCGTCAGGGGATTCAGCCAATCTGATGATCTCAAAGCTCGTGCCGCGCGGCGCGAAGATCATTCAAGTGACCAATGGCTTTGTGGCGCTCGATAAATACGCCGCTCTGAACGGCAAGAGATACACGCTCGATCAGCTTGAGGTGCATAACTTCGCCTATTACTGGCCGCGCCTTTATCGCTCGCTGGGCAGCATGGGCATAACGGTCGTCTCTTTCTTGCCCGAATGGGTGGGCCGGGTGTTTTTCGGCGCGAACTTCTTCGTCAGATATCCGCGTTTCAACGCGCTGCGGAGACCTTTTCTCAGGCAGGCTTTCAAAGCCAAGAGCCCGGTGCCCAATGGGTGGATCGCGATCAAATACTGGCCGATTGACACCTATAAAGATCTCTTTGACGGCGAGCGCCTGGAGGCCTCGATCGAGGCGGGCTACCTTCTCAACGATATCGCGTATTTTGTTGATCAGGGTCTCGTGTCGCTCTGGCCTAAATCAGAGACCGAGATCGACGCCCGGGCGGGCCTTGTGCGCCGCGACGGGCAAGGGGAGGGCGTCGCCTTCGATTTTCTGATCGAGGGGGATCGCGAGGTTCCGAACCTTCCGCCGATCTTTCGAAGGGCCGATGGCGCGGATGGGGTGGAATATGAATATGAGCATCGTAACACGTTCATGGGCGTCATGCCCGCGGGCCTGAGCAATGTCTTTTTTATCGGCTTCACGCGGCCAACAACCGGCGGGCTTGCCAATATCATCGAGATGCAAGGGCTCTTTGCCCATCGTCTGACGACAGATGATAGCTTCAGGGCGCGGATGCAGAGCGGGCTCGCCGAAAGGATCAACGCCTATAATAGCCACCACTACGCGAGTGAGACCGCCTCCCCCCAGGATCATCTGGTCTATGCGGGTTTTTACACTGAAGCGGTCGCGCGGCTTCTCGAGATCGCGCCGCGCCTGCGCGATTGCCGGAGCCTGCGCGACCTGCTCGAATTTTTCATTTTTCCCAACAACGCGTTCAAATATCGCCAGGACGGGGCTTATCGCGTCGATGGGATCAAGGCGATGATCGATGGTATCTGGCGAGACCATGACGGGTTTAGCGCGGTCATTCATTACCTCGCCAATTTCTGGCTCTTTCAGGCGTTGATCGGTGCCACCCTCCTTCTCTCGCCTTTGCCGCTTTGGGTGTCGCTCCCGCTTGCCATCGCGCAGATCTACAACCCTTTGAACGGGCTTCTCATCGCCAATGGCACCCAGCTCCATATCCCGATGAATTACGTTCTGGGGGCGGGGCTCTTGGCGAGCCTGGTGACACAATCGGCGCTGGTGGGGGCTGCGACGCTGGGGTTGGCGGCGGGATGGATCTTTTTGGGGCGCAAACTGGGCTGGTCGCGCCCGATGTTTGGCGATCTGCGTGAGAAGCAAAAGCCCAAATACAAAGAGTTTTTCAAGCGCTATTGCGCGGCGTTCAACCGGGCCGTGGCGGCGCGCGCTGAAAAGCCCGCGGCTTAGGCGCATGGCGGGTCTCAAACGCGCCCCTGCGGTTTGACGGCCCATGAAACCCAAAGGAGCAACCAGATGAGCCGAAGGAAGTATCCGCAAAATAACTGGCGCGCGGGCATGCAGTTTGGCGTGCAATATACGCTGCTTCTTTTGAGCTTTGTCGTGATCGCTTCAGGCTTTGAGAGCGCGGGGATTTGGCTCGCGCTGGCGCTTGTCACCGGGTCGGCGACGGTCGCGGCGATGTATGCAGCCGCCCATGAAACGCTGCACCGCACCGCGTTCAGATCCCAACGGCTCAACCGGGTCGTCTATTTTCTGGCC
>JBCCTH010000307.1:0-2266 GCA_039198835.1 Pseudomonadota bacterium
CGGGGCCCCGGGCGGGGCGGCCCTAAAGTGCCCCCCCTCCCCGGGCGGGCGGGCGAATTGGCGGGGCCCGGGAAGGTGGCAGGGCCGGTTTTCCATATCGACGATGAACGTGACGCCCGAGGGCCCCTGAAGCCGCGAGGACGGCGGGACATGGGTGAAATCAGGGATGCCGCGGAGCAGTAGGGATGCGCCGATCTGATCGGGGGCCAGCGCCGCGATGCCCATGCGCGCGGCGATCTCGGCGAGCTCTTCTTCGCTGACGACCGAGAGCTGGCGGACATTTCGGATTGGCGTGCCGCGCTTGTGTTGCGATTTCACGCGGCTGCAAGACGGCCGGGTGAGCCCCCCATGGGCCTCGCCCTCAATGCCCTCGAACGTGATGGCAGCGCGGTCGAGCGGCTCGGAGGCGAGGCTGCGCGCCCGGTCGGCCACGCGCCCGATCCAGACGATCTCGGCGTAAAAATCAGTGGGCATGAGAGCGGGCATAGGTGTTTCCGGGCGTTAGAATGTGCCGAGCAGATAGCTGCATGCGGGCGGTTGAACGAGCTCAACCACGCTTTGGGGTATCCAATCGGACTGTGCCGAGCAACCGCAGCCCGAGCGGCCTGTATTCGGATCAGCCCAGGCGCGGCACATGATCGACCCGTTGGCCATGGCGATGCCAAGGGCAGCAATCGCGACGAGGGCCACCACACCGGCGAGCTGCGCCGCGCCTGAGATCGCCGAGATTGCCGCGCGCGCAAGCCAGACAAAGCCCGCCGCGCCCATCTGAAGCAAACCGCCGATCCCTGAAAGGACGCTGCGCGCCGCGCGCCCTAACGCGCGGAAGCCGTTGCCGATGCCTCGCATGATCGTGCTGAGATTGGGCACGCGCACAAAGCCGCTATTGCGGGGCGCGCCGCCGCCACCCCCGCCGCCAGGGCCGCCGCCAGGGCCGCCGCTGTTCTTTATATTGCGCACCCATTCGATGAACTCTCTCAAGCGCGGGTAGCGCGCGGCGAGGTTATCAAGCGCGCCGCGCCCGCCGCTCGCAGCTCTATCGAGGACTTCCTGCGCGCTGCGCACATACCCATCGGCCTGAAGTTGCGCGGCAAAGTTCTGCGTGCTCCTGCCACACGCTTTCGCGGCCTCCTGGAGCGTCATGGCTCCCTTGCGGTAGGCGGCGATGGCCTCGTTGATCGTGATCGTCACAGCTTTTCGCGCCCCGATTTTAACGAGGAACCGGCCCCAGGCCTGTCGGATGCTCTCAAACATAACTTCGCGCGAAATGCTCAAATCAACGCGCGGAGCATACCCGCAACCGGGTTTCAGATCAAACGCGGGCTCTGTGCCGCGCTGCATGCGCGTGTGGGATCGCGCGGGCCTTGGGCAGGCGAGAGCAAAGGGCGCACCCCTAAACGCCCGCAACGCAAACGAAAACCCCGCCGTGATCCTCTCACGGCGGGGTCAAACTTTTATCTGTCAGAGCTTGGCTTAGGCCGGATCGGGCTCAAGGTCGCCCGAAGGGCCGCTATCTTTCTTGGGCCGCTTGGTCTTCGGGATCGCGGTAACCGAAGGCGTGCCGGAAACATCGCCGTCATCATCGTCATCGCCGCGCGTGATCGCCTCGCCATTCATCACCTTGCGGATTTCAGGGCCTGTGAGCGTCTCGTATTCAAGCAAGCCTTGGGCCAGGTTTTCCCATTCTTCCTCGTGCTCGGTGAGGATCCGCTTGGCGGTTTCATAGCCTGTGTCGATCAGCTCTTTGACCTTTTGATCGATGATCTTCTGGGTCTCTTGGGAGTGGCTCGTGCCGCCACCATAGGAGCCCAGATAGCTCTGCTGCTCATTGGCATAATCGACATGGCCGAGCTCTTCGGCGAAACCGAACTGCGTGACCATCGCGCGCGCGATCTTCGAGACCTGCTGGATGTCGGATGTCGCGCCCGACGTCACATTCTCAGGGCCAAACTTGATCTCTTCGGCGACCTTGCCCCCCATCGCCATGGCGATCTTTGAGGTGTATTTTGTCCTCGAAACGCTGAGCTGATCGCGCTCAGGCAGCGAGAGCACAAGGCCGAGCGCGCGCCCGCGGGGGATGATCGTCGCTTTGTGGATCGGGTCGTGCTGGGGCACGTAGAGACCGACGACAGCATGCCCCGCCTCATGATAGGCGGTGAGCTTCTTTTCATCTTCGGTCATGACCATGGAGCGGCGTTCAGCGCCCATCATCACCTTATCCTTGGCGCTTTCGAAATCTTCCATCGTCACGAAGCGCCTGCCGACG
>JBCCTH010000308.1:0-2234 GCA_039198835.1 Pseudomonadota bacterium
GCCAGGATTTCCGTGGAGATCCGGCATCGGCCATGCTCGAAGTGCTCGACCCTGAGCAGAACTCGACTTTCGTCGATCACTATCTCGAGGTGGAATATGACCTCTCGAACGTGATGTTTCTGACGACCTCGAACTCCTATAACATGCCCGGTCCTCTTCTTGACCGGATGGAGATCATTCCGCTCGCGGGATACACGGAAGATGAGAAAGCGGAGATCGCGCATCGTCACCTGATCCCCAAACAGGTCAAGAACCACGGCCTGAAGAGGGGCGAATTCACGCTCGAGCCCGAGGCGCTCCAAGATATCGTGCGGACATATACGCGCGAGGCGGGCGTGCGGAACCTGGAACGCGAGATCGGGAAGCTGGCGCGCAAGGCGGTGACGAAAATCATCAAGAAGGAGGCGGACACTGTCGTTGTGACGCCGGACAACCTCGATGATTTCCTCGGCGTCAAAAAGTTTCGCTATGGTTTGGCGGAAGATGAAAACGCCGTGGGCGTTGTGACAGGCTTGGCTTACACGTCGGTGGGGGGCGATCTTTTGCATATCGAAGCGCTCAAGTTGCCCGGAAAAGGCCGGATGAAAACGACCGGCAAGCTCGGCGATGTGATGAAAGAATCCATCGATGCCGCGTCGTCCTATGTGCGCTCCATCGCGCCCGATATCGGAGTGAAGCCGCCGAAATTCGACGCGATGGATATCCACGTCCACGTGCCTGACGGCGCAACGCCCAAGGATGGGCCATCAGCGGGCTTGGCGATGGTGACATCGATTGTCTCGGTGCTCACCGGCATTCCGGTCAAACGCGACATCGCGATGACCGGAGAGGTCTCGCTCAGAGGCAACGCGATGCCCATCGGCGGCCTCAAGGAAAAGCTCTTGGCCGCTCTGCGCGGGGGGATCACGACCGTCCTCATTCCGCAAGAGAATGAGAAGGACATGGTCGAGATCCCCGATAACGTGAAAGAGGGGCTCAAGATCATCCCCGTGAGCCATGTGTCAGAGGTTTTGCGCCACGCACTCGTTGATGCGCCCGAGGCCATCGAATGGGATGAAGCGGCCGAGGAAGCTGCCGCGGCCGCCACACTGGCGGCGCAGCAAGCCGGCGCGTCGGGGGCGGTTGCGCATTAGCGGCAAGGCGCTTGATTGAGAAAGAGAAAGGGGGCCTCGGCCCCCTTTCTTGCTTTTTGAGAGGCTTGGAAGGGCGCGCGAGCGGCGGTTTTTGCGGCGGCTTACCTTGGCGCTTAAGATTTCCACAGGTCTATCCCAGTCAATCTTCGCGGCTCTGTGCATAGCTCGCTTGGCCTTTCCCAACCCTGTCGCCACGCTCCGCTGGGGAGAAGGCGAGGAAGATGGTCCAGCGTCGATTAATGCTCAAAGGGCTCGCATCAGCGGCCGCTGCTCTGGCGTTGCCGGGCGCTGCTGCGGGGCAGGGCGCGCCTGTGATCAAGCTCCCCGGCGATGTTTCAACGCGCGAAGCCGCCACGATCCTTGCCGTGCGCACGCCCTCTCCCGTCGTGGCCCTCACGTTTGACGATGGGCCGCACCCGACCCTGACGCCGATCCTGCTTGATCTCCTGGCGGCGCGGGGCATGTTCGCGACGTTTTATGTCGTGGGTGACTGGGTCCGGCGGCACCCGGGCCTTGTGGCGCGGATGCTCCATGAGGGCCATGAGATCGGCAATCATTCCTGGTCGCATCCGGTTTTGGCGCGTCTCTCCGATGGTGGCCTTTTGCGCGAGCTCGATGATACGACGCGCGCGGTTTATGAGGTGACCGGAAAAGTGCCCGTTACGATGCGCCCGCCCTATGGCGCGATGACATCGAGACAGCGCGCTTTGGTGCATGGCAGCCGAAAGCTGCCGACCATTCTTTGGTCGGTGGATCCGCAAGACTGGCGCAGGCCAGGGCCCCAGATCGTAACCCGGCGGATCCTCGGCGCGGCGCGCCCAGGGGCGATCATTCTGGCCCATGACATTCACAGCTCCACGATACGCGCCATGCCAGCGACGCTCGATGGGCTCAGCGCGCGCGGCCTGCGCACGGTCACCATCTCTCAACTCTTGGGCTGGCCCCGGTGGCAGACACGAAATTTCAGGCTCAAAGGCGTGTGAAGCGCGGTAACTGGCCCAATTTTCGAGATTTCTTAATGTCTTTGTCCATGGGTTGGGCTACACAGAATGAAAAACGCCGAAAAGCAAATTGAGGGGCACAGACATGGCAAGAGCAACC
>JBCCTH010000309.1:0-2214 GCA_039198835.1 Pseudomonadota bacterium
CCGCCATCGCATTGGTAACGTCAGCGGGATTTATATAGCCGTCGGTGGGGTGGAAGATCGCGCCTTTCAAATCTTGCGTGCGCACCAACGGATAGCGCTCTTTGATTTGAGCCGGGCTCAGCCATTCATAGGGCACGCCGCAGGTCTCTGCGGTGCTCGCATAGAGCATGTATTCGTCCATGCGCTCTTGCGTTTGCGCCATACGCAGATTGCCCACGACATAAAAACCGGGGTCCTGACCCGTCTCTTCTTTCAACGTCTTGTAGAACTTGATCGAGTAGTCGTGGATATGGGTCGTCGCGTAGGACATGTTGAAATAGGGCAAAAGGCCTGCCGCGTGCCAGGTCGACCCCGCCGTCAATGCGTCGCGTTCAACCTGCATGGTGTCCCACCCAGCCTTACCCAGATGATAGGCGATGGATGTCCCGACCGCGCCGCCACCGATCACCAGCGCCTTCACATGCGTTTTCATCACGCGCACTCCCTAATGCTTGCGCAAGACCATGCCCTCAATGGCATGCGCCCGCCAAGGCCAGCCGACCGATGATGGCGCATTTGCGACGCCGCGCCTCAGCAGGTGCCTTTTCATTCCCGCTCAGAGAGGCCAAAGCCTAAGCCATAGCCCCGAAAGGAAGCCAGCGATGACCAACGAAGATGCCCTAGACCGCGCCAAGAAGCGCAGCATGCATGGCCGCCAGCAGGAAGAGGGTGTCATCGTGATCAGAACCGTGGCGATGCCCGCTGACACAAATCCCGCTGGCGATATCTTCGGCGGCTGGCTCATGTCTCAGATGGATTTGGCCGCAGGGAACATGGCCGGGCGCGCCTCCCAGGGCCGCGCGGCGACCGTTGCCGTGGAGGCGATCCAATTCCTGCGCCCTGTGAAAGTGGGCGATGAAGTCACGCTCTATGCCACGCTCAAAGATGTCGGTCGCAGTTCGATGCGCATCCATGTCGATGCCTGGGGCCGCTCGCGATTTCAACGCGAATCCGCCAAGGTCACCGATGCGGATTTCATCTTCGTGGCGCTCGATGACGAGGGAAATCCGAGGCCGATTTTCGCGGATTAGACCCTGTCTCGACGCGGAGGTTTCGGCTTAAGGCAAACGGGCCAAAGCGCGCCTTCCCTTGAAATATCCGTCACAGGCGCGTGCGGCGTGTGTTGCAACCATTGCGCGCCCAAGGTGCTTTCCCATCTCTTGCCCAGAGACAAGAAAGGGACAGACCATGCTAAAAGCTCTCAAGATCGCCATCCCCGCCTTTCTGGTTGGGGCCGTCGCGGGCGCGGCGGGCTGGGTGCTTTTTTCTCCCCTCTTCTTCGATCAAGTGGTGGATGAGGTCGTCATCATCTCTGACGAAAGCGAAGTGTTGGCATCCGGCACGTTCCGCGACGCGGACCGCGTGCATCAAGGGTCGGGCAAGGCGGCTTTTGTGCGGCAACCCGGAGGGCAGATCGAGCTACAACTCACCGAGTTTGAGGTCACGAACGGCCCTGATCTCAAGGTCTATCTCTCAGCCCATGCCGACCCCGCCAGCTCGGCTGATGTGACCGGCAATGAATGGGTGTCACTCGGGGCCCTCAAGGGAAATATCGGTGATCAATCCTATGCAATACCCGCGGAGATTGACGTGAGCGCCTTCAGCTCTGTCGTGATCTGGTGCGAGGCCTTTGGCGTGCTTTTCGCCCCAGCGGCCCTGTCTTGAGCCGCGCGCTGCGACATCAAGCGCGGCGCGGCGCGTTGATGGCGCGGGCTCAGCGGCTATGCTGCGCGCATGATACGTCTTGATAACGGCCCGGCGCATGTCCTCGCGCCGAGAAAAACTCTAGATTATTTCGATATCGAGCGCGCCACGCTCCCGCGGGCTATCGCGCCGCTCGACGCCTGGAACATCATCATGGAAGATCCCTGGCCGCTTCTTCAACTGGCATTCCGCATCCGCGATGCGATATCAGCGCGATTTGGCGTCAAACGCATTGGCGGTTTCAGCACAAAGCGCGCGGAGAGTGCAAACGTGGGCGAGAGGCTCGATTTCTTTGTTGTCGAACACGTCGACGAGACAAGCCTCGTTCTCACCGAGCGGGACCGGCATCTCGATGTGGCAGGCGCTCTACCGGGAGGCCTACCGGGACCACCCCTACGGCTTGCCGATCATCGGCACGCCGGCGTCGGTCGACAGCTTCTCGCGCGACGACGTCGTGGCCTTCTTTCGCAA
>JBCCTH010000310.1:0-2143 GCA_039198835.1 Pseudomonadota bacterium
CCAAGCCTCTGCCGCGAAAGCGCAGGTCACAATCCCGCGCGGAACCTGAGGCGCAAGCGAGGCCATTGCCGCCACCGAATGCGGATTGAATGACATCACTGCAAGGGGCCCCGCATAGCCCGAAAGCGCGGTGGCAACGGCGTCTTCCAAACGCCCGATATCGGGGCCCAATGCGCCATCCTGATCCTTGATCTCGATGAGGAGCGGCACGCGACCGGCGACAGCCGCGAGAATGTCTTCAAGGGGCGGCGCGCCGGTTTGCCCGCCAGTGAGCGGTAGCGCCGCGAGCCTCTCGGCATCGGTCGTCTGAACTGTGCCGCTCTCGCCGGTAAGCCGCGCAAGCCCGTAATCATGAAACACCATCGCCCGGCCATCGCGCGACATCTGAACATCAAGTTCGATCCCAAAGCCCTGAGCCACGGCCGCCGCGATCGCTTCGCGGCTGTTTTCAGGCCTTGCGGATCCATGGAGCCCGCGATGCGCGAAGGGCCGCTTGAAGAACCCGCTCGGCAGGCTCATGCGATCTGGAAGATGCCTTCTATTTCAACCGCCACACCCAAGGGCAGGGAGGCTGCGCTCACCGCGCTCCGCGAATGCGCGCCCGCATCCCCGAGCACCTCGACCAGAAAATCAGACGCGCCGTTGATCACTTTCGGCTGCTCGGTGAAATCGGGCGTTGAATTGACAAATCCGGTGAGCTTGATGGCGCGCACGAGGCGGTCAAGATCGCCGTCGCAGGCCGCCTTGATCTGGGCAAGGAGCGAGATCGCGCAGCGCTTGGCCGCCGCCGCCCCTGCTTCGACATCCATGTCGTCTCCGAGCTTTCCGGTGATGAGCCCGCCGTCACCGGCGGAAATCTGGCCGGAGACATAGACAATGTCGCCCACCCGCACGAAGGGGACATAATTGGCCGCCGGGGCGGGGGCCTCCGGCAAGGCTATGCCCATTTCGGCCAGTTTCTCTTCGAAGTTGCCGCCCATATCACTGCTCCTTTGGTCCTGCGCGGCCACCATAGCTTTCCGCGAGCGGACCGAAAGGCCAAATGATCACTCAGCGCGCAGCGCGGGAAGGCCGATGCCCGTGCTCTCAAACCCGCCATCAACGGCGAGCGTTTGACCGGTGATGTAGCTCGCGCGGTCAGAGCAGAGAAAGACAATGGCCCCGGCGAGCTCGTCTTCGGTGCCGTAGCGGTTTAGCGGGATCGCGTCGTGATAGGCATCGATGATGTCCTTTGTATGGACAGCCATGGCGAGCTTTGTGCGCACCGGCCCCGGCGCGATGGCATTGGCGCGCACGCCGAATTGGCCGAGCTCGGCTGCCTGTTGCTCTGTGAGCGCGATCACGGCTGCTTTCGAGGTGCCGTAGGCCACGCGCAGCGTCGAGGCGCGCAAACCCGAGATCGACGCGATATTGACGATCGCGCCCCGGGTTTTCTTAAGCTCGGGGATCGCGGCCTGGCTCACCAGGAACGTGCCGTCAAGATTGACGCTCATGACGCGCCGCCAGCGTTCGAAATCGGTCTCTTCCATCGGCCCGAAATCGGCGATGCCCGCATTGTTGACGAGCGCATCAAGGCGCCCGAAGCGGTCGATTGTCTGGCGCACCATCGCCGGGGCGTCTTGCGGGTTTGAGATATCGAGGGCCAGGGTGAGCGCGCCTTCAGGTGCCGCGCGAGAAAGCTCATCGGCGTCCCAATCGACAATCGCGACCTGCCAACCATCCGATATAAAAAGGCGCGCCGTGGCGAGCCCTATTCCGCGTGCGCCGCCTGTGATCAGCGCTGTCTTTTTCTCTGCCATGGCAAACAAAAAAGCCCCTTGCGCCGCCAAGCGCAAGGGGCTGAACTTCGCGCGTTGCCGCGCTCAGAGCCTTAGGAGGCGGGCAGGATCACGCTGTCGATGACGTGGATCACGCCGTTCGAGGCTTCGATGTCAGCAGACACGACCGTTGCCTTGTTGATCATGACGCCTTCGTCGAGGTCGATCATCAGCTCACCGCCCTGGACGGTTGCCGCCATCATGTCATCGACGAGGTCGGTCGACATCACTTTGCCGGGCACGACATGGTAGGTGAGGATCGAGACGAGCTGATCCTTGTTCTCGGGGAGAGGGAGGCTCTCGACAGTGCCTTCGGGCAGCGCTGC
>JBCCTH010000311.1:0-2125 GCA_039198835.1 Pseudomonadota bacterium
GCGACCCAGGTGCTCCGAGCGGCGACCATTCCAAAGGCTCCACGCTCGAGCGAGAGCTCGACGCGCTCGAAGCAGAGCTGGATTGGGAGGCCCCCGTTGGTCAGAAAATGGACGGTCCTGCCCCCGACAGGTCCGAAGACATAACCGGCGGCACGCCCGACACGCCCGATGCCGCGCCTGAGACGCCCCGCGAAGCTGAACCGCTCTTTGAGCCCGAAGCGCCCATGGTGGAAGCCGTCACGAGCGCGGAGGAGCAACAGCCTCTGGCTTTCACTTCGCTGCGCGAGGCGCGCCCTGCCACGGCCGCGATCGAAGCGCTTCAGCTTGTCGCTGTGAGCGAAAGCGCCCACCAGGATGCCGATTATGAAGAAGATGCGTCGGTGCCGCCGCATCTGATGGCGAAGTCTGCGTCAGGGGCCACGAGCACTGCGGCCCGATTCTCCCCCCGGCCCGGTGAAGAAGAGTTCGACGTGCCGCAACCGCCTTTTGATTCCCGCCGCGACGATCACTTCCCCGGTTTCGGCCCAGACGTGGCCGATCTTGACCTGGAGGCAGGGCTTGATCGCGATGTCGCGATCGACCCCGACATGCTGCGCGAACTCGTGTCTGAGATCGTGCGAAAGGAACTTCAAGGCGAACTGGGCGAGCGCATCACGCGCAATGTGCGCAAGCTCGTGCGCCGCGAGATCAATCGCGCACTTGCCGGGCAGGATCTGATCTAGACCTGTGCCGCGCAGCCGAAGAGCGCCTCAAGATCGAGATGCTTTTCCAGGTGGTCGGCGAGGTCATCGAGCGTTGCGTCCACCTCATCAGAGTAATTGCTAACGCGAGACGCGCCGCCGAGATCTTCAAGGAAGCGCGCGCGAAACGTGTCGCTGGTAAAAAGACCGTGGACATAACAGCCTTTCACGCGCCCGCCTTTTGTCTCGGCCCCCTCGGCGCGCCCATCAAGATGCAGCCACGGGCTGGCGGTATCAGGGCCGAATGTGCGTCCGATGTGAATTTCATATCCGGTGACGGGCGCGCCGTTCGCGGCGCGACCCTCGGTGATGGCCAGGCGCTTCTGCGGCTCCATGACCGTCTCCACGTCAAGAAGGCCGAGCGCGTCAACCGCACCGGGTGCGCCTTCGATCCCGCCGGGATCATCGATCTTGCGACCCATCATCTGATATCCGCCGCAAATCCCCAAAACATGCCCGCCGCGTCGAATATGGGCCGCGATGTCGATGTCCCATCCCTCGGCGCGCAGGGCGGCGAGGTCGGCAATCGTCGATTTTGACCCCGGCAAGATAATCAGATGAGCGTCGCCGGGTAACGCGCGCCCACGCTCAACAATGTCGAGCGCGACGCCCGGCTCTGCTGCGAGGGGGTCGAGATCGTCGAAATTGGCGATACGCGGCAGCCTTGGCACAGCGATCTTGATTTCGTCACCGGCCGAACCGGCGAGATCCATGATGTCTTCCGCAGGGAGCTTTCGCGCCGCGTCGAACCATGGGATGATGCCCAGAGGCGCCCAACCTGTCGCCTCGGAAATCATCACCATGCCGTCATCGAAAAGCGTCGTGTCGCCGCGAAATTTGTTGATTGCAAAAGCCTTTATCAGGGCGGCATCCGGCTTCGGCAAAACGGCCTTGGTGCCGACGAGCTGAGCGATGACGCCGCCACGATCAATATCTCCGATGAGCGCGACGGGGACACAAGCAGCCTCGGCAAATCCCATATTGGCAATGTCTCCTGCTCTGAGATTGACCTCGGCGGGAGACCCCGCGCCCTCGACGATGATCCAGTCATGGGCCTGGGCGAGGCGGTGAAAGCTCTCCAAGACGTGGGGCAGGAGCGTTGGCTTGAGCTTGGCATAGGCGCGCGCCTTGGCCGTCGCGAAGCGCTTGCCTTGAACGATAACCTGTGCGCCGGTCTCGCTTTCGGGTTTCAGGAGAACGGGGTTCATATCTGTGTGGGGTGAAAGGCCCGCGGCCCGCGCCTGAAGCGCCTGGGCGCGGCCGATCTCACCGCCGTCAACCGTGACCGCCGCATTGTTTGACATGGTCTGCGGTTTGAACGGCGCGACGCTCAAGCCCCTGCGCGCCAGAGATCGGCAGAGCCCCGCAACGAGAACCGATTTCCC
>JBCCTH010000312.1:0-2102 GCA_039198835.1 Pseudomonadota bacterium
ATTCAACCGTCATGAGTGAGTCAAATCCGATGTCAAAGAAGCCCGCATCGTGATCGATCACGAGAGCGGGCGGCGCGGACATTGTCTTGCGCACGAGATCCTCGACATGGTCTGCCACGAGCGCGACGCGCGCTTCCTCCCGCAGGCTCACTGCGCGCTTGGTCAGGTCAAGCCAGCCCTCGGAGGGCGGGCCGAGCCGATCCACTTCCTGCCCGATCTCAGCCAGGAAAGGCGGCTCTAGCCCCACCGGGAAGGCCTGGAAAAAGCGCGTCCAGTCTGTCGGCATGATCGCAAGTTGGCTCTCGGTCGCGCCAAGCGCGCGGGCCATCCCGTCAAGCGCTTCCTCGGTTGAAAGCGAGCCCCAGATGCCCATCGCATCCCACCGTGCGCGGGCTTCACCGGTGAGCTGCTGGGCCATCCCCGTGCCTGCCCAAGGCCCCCAATTCACCGATATCGCCGGCATGCCCCGTGCTTTGAGATGGGCTGCGAGCGCGTCAAGCGTGGCGTTTGCGGGCGCGTAATTGCCATGGCCGGGCGAGCCCAGAACCGAACTTGCAGACGAAAAAAGGATGAAGCTCGCAAGCTCCTCCTCGGCCAGCGCATCGGCCATGTTGAGGGTGCCCGAAAGCTTGGGCGCAAGCACCCTTTCGCAACTCTCCCAACTCAGATCAGGCAGCGCGGCATTTTCCATGATGCCCGCGGCATGGATGTAGCCACTGACCCTGCCAAGCCGCTTGCGCGTTTCTTCGACGATGCGCTTGGCACCTTGGGCGCTGCTCACGTCGCCTTCGATGGTCGCGATCTCGACGCCCAGATTTTCGATCGCTTCGATGCGGTCTTGCGCTGCGGCTTTTGGCGCGGAGCGCGAGGTCAGAGCGATCTTTGAGACACCTTGCGTGGCGAGCCATTCGGCCAGATCGAGGCCGATCCCGCCGAGGCCGCCGGAGATGAGCCAGGCGCCCGTGGCATCAGGCGTTGCCGCCTGCGTCTGACGGCGACGGGCAAGGCGCGCCACATGCCCCTTGCCCGCGCGACGCGCGATGAGCGTTTCACTGCGCTTTCCAAAGATCGTGCGCGCAAGCCAATCGCCTTCTTGCGCGGCATCCTGGCCGGGTGCCCCATCATTCTCATCAAGATCGATCAGCACGCCGCGAAGCTGCGGTAATTCCATGGCAAAGACGCGCCCCAGACCCCAGAGAGCGGCCTGTGCGGGGGCGGGAACGGTGTCGAGATCGGCCACCTTCTGCGCGCCGCGTGTCACCAGAGCAAGAGTATCAAGAAGGCGCGGGCTCTGAGAGGCAAGGCACTTGCCCAGATAAAGTGCGCTTTCATAGCCGAGCGCCTCCGCGCTCTCTTCGAGCGACCACATATGAATGATCGATGTGATCTCATCGCCGATTTCTGCAAATAGCGCGTCGAAATCAGATTGCTTCTTGGGGTCAACGCGATAAGCGTCTTCCGCCTCTATCTCAAAGCCATCGCCCATGCTGACAGTGATGGCCCGCGCGCCTTCGGCTTTCAGGCTGTCGACAAGGGCATTGGCAGCGCCTTTTGCATCGGCAAAGATCAAGGTGGCCCCGCCTGGGCGTCTCAAAGGGGCCGGGTCTGGGGCGTCTTCCCAGTTTATCCCGTAAAGAAAATTGGTGATATGGCGGTCTTCGAGCGCGTCTTCATGCTGCGCCGCGACAGGCTCTTGCTGGGCGGTCTCGCCTTGTGTGTCTTTCCTATCGGCAAGGTCGCGCCAAAACCGCTTTTGCTCGAAAGGATAGCTCGGCAAGCTCGTGCGAGCGCGCTCGTAAGGCGCGTCAAACCCATCCCAGTCAATCGCAATCCCAGCCGCTGAAAGGCTGGCCACGGTCTCAAGAAGGCGCGCCCAATCGGGAGCGGGCGGTTGCGAAACCGGAAGGAATTTCAGCGCTGGATCGTCGCCAAGCGTGCGGCGCGCCGAAGAAAGCAAGACAGGTTTCGGCCCGATCTCAACGAAAAGCCCCGCCCCGGCCTTGTGCGCCTCGGCGAGCGCGGCCGCGAAGCGCACGGGCTTGCGGATGTGATCGACCCAGTATTGCGCATCGGTCACCTCTTGCGCGCGGGCCCGCGCGCCG
>JBCCTH010000313.1:0-2056 GCA_039198835.1 Pseudomonadota bacterium
GGTTCAGGCCGCGCTTTCCAGCGCTTTTCGATAGTGACAATGCTCAGGCAACTGGATACATCGCCCCCAAGATAAGGGCGCAGTGGGGGGCCCGGTGCGCCGATAAATCGTTCAGCGATATTAAGGAATGGTGCCGCTATGAAAGCAGAGACGTTTCTACCAGACGATTACCGCCCCGCCGAAGACGAACCGTTCATGAACGACCGTCAGATCGAATATTTCCGCCGCAAGCTCCTGAACTGGAAGTCAGAGCTGATGTCGGACAGCCGGGACACGATCGAAGGCATGAAGGACACAACGCGCAATATTCCTGATATTGCGGACCGTGCCAGCGAGGAGACAGATCGCGCACTTGAGCTGCGCACGCGCGACCGTCAGCGCAAGCTCGTTGCCAAGATCGACAGCGCGTTGCGGCGTATCGATGAAGGCGAATAGGGCTATTGCTCGGAGACCGGTGAACCGATTTCGCTCAAGCGGCTTGATGCCCGGCCCATCGCGACCTTGTCGCTTGAAGCGCAAGAACGCCATGAGCGCCGCGAAAAGGTGCATCGCGACGACTAAGCGATAAGCTGCGATCTGGGTTTGGCCTTGCGCGATCTCAGTGACGAAAAAATCGCCATTATCGGCGGTGGTTTGGGCGGCCTCTGCGCCGCCCTTTGCTTTGCGGCGCGGGGCGCGCGCGTGCGTGTTTTTGAGGCGTCACCGTCCTTTGGTGACGTCGGCGCGGGCATCCAGGCCCCCTCGAATGCGCTGCGTGTTCTGCGCGCAATCGGGATCGACCCGGGTAGGGCAATGCGCTCGCAGGGGATGACGCTCAATGATAATGCGGGCCGGCGCGTGGCGATCCTGCCCAATGAGCGCAGGCGAGAGATCAGGCTTTTTCATCGCGCCGATCTCCTGAAGCTTCTCGAAGAGGCCTGCCGAGCGCGCGGGATAGAGATCAACCTTGGTGCGCGTGTTGATCCGGCAAACCCGCCTGAGGCGGATCTCATCGTTGCCGCCGACGGGGTTAAATCGCGGTTTCGCGCCCATGTTTGCCCTGATCTTGCAACAGCCTCTTTCAGCGGCCAGATCGCCTGGCGCGCCCTCGTGCCTGCGCCGGGGGGCATCGCCGAGGCTGGCGTGAATGTCTATATGGGCGCGGGTCAGCATGTGGTCGTCTACCCGCTCAGAGACGGAAAGCAGATCAACATCGTTGCCGCCGAAGACGCCCGGGAAGGCGCGCCCGAAGGCTGGCGCGAGCAAGCGGCGCAACACGATCTGGCGCAGCGCTTTTCTCAGTTTGGTGGCCCGCTTCCCGAACTTTTCGCGCGCGCCACCGAGGTGCATCGCTGGGGGCTTTTCAACCATGCGCTGCCGCCGCGCTGGTCTGACGGGAATGTCGCCCTTCTGGGCGATGCGGCGCATGCAATGCTGCCCTATCTCGCGCAAGGGGCGGCGATGGCCTTTGAAGATGCCTATGAGCTTGCCCGCGCATGGGCCGCCCTTGATGACCCTGACGCAGCCTTGGGGGCCTATGAGCGCCGCCGCGCGCCGCGCGTGGAGCGGGTCATGAAGGAGGCGCGCGCCAATGCAACGCGCTTTCATCATCAAAGCCCGCTCGCGCGCTTTATCGGCTATTCCGGATTGCGCGCGGCCAGCAGCCTGGCGCCCGGTCTCATCTCGGCGCGCTTCAACTGGCTTTATAATTTTGATGTGACGTCAGGGGGTTAAGCGCGCAGCTCAACCCATATCGGGACATGATCTGAAGGCTTGGCCCCGGCGCGCACATCGCGGTCAATCTCGCAGGTTTCCAGAAGGTCGGCGCAGCGCGGTGTCAGCAGGAAATGATCGATGCGGATACCGTCATCGTTCTCCCAGGCGCCGCGCTGGTAATCCCAAAAGCTGTAATGGCCGGGCCCGGGCGTGCGCGCGCGAAAAGCTTCCGTGAACCCGAGATTGACGATCTCGCGCCAGGCTCGGCGCGCCTCGGGCAAAAAGAGCGCGTCGTTCTCCCAGGCCTCGGGGCGCTTTGCATCTTCGGGCTGGGGGATGATGTTGTAATCGCCTGCCATGA
>JBCCTH010000314.1:0-2027 GCA_039198835.1 Pseudomonadota bacterium
CAGGCCTTCCAGGCACCCTTCGGCGAGAAAAGCGCCCAGGGGAAAAAGACGATGCCCAACACGAGCATCGCCACATAGACCTGAATGACAAAGAGCAGCGAAAGGACCCATCGCGCGGCATTTTTCATGACATTGTCCCCAGGGTGCGCAGCGCCGCAAATCGGGTCGCCGCGAAAGCGACGGCGGCCGCCAACAGCGGGATCATCGCGGGCATGAGCCAACCCAAGCCGCGAAACCCGAGATCGGTCAGAAAGCCGCCCGCCGCATCGGTTGATGGCAAAAGCGCCACGGCGATCATGCCCGCGATCGTTCCGATGGCCGCGCCGCTCAGCGCGCGCAGGGTGAAGCGGCGCGTGAAAGCCTGCGCGATATAGCCGTCGCGCGCGCCCACCTGGCGCAACACCTCGATCACAGGGCGATTGGCCGCGAGCGCCGCGCTCGCCGCGAGCGTCACCATGACCGCCATCGATGCCGCGATCAGCGCCAGTGAAAGGATGCTCAGCCCCCGCAAGCGTCCCGCAGCCGCCACCCAGGGGCGCCGGAAGCGGGAATGATCATCGACAATCGCACCCGGCGCCTCGGCCTGGAGCCTGAAGCGCAAACCGCCGACGTCAAGCGCGCCGCCGGGGTCTTCCACGACATCGATGAGTTGCGGGATCGCGAGCGTCTCAACAGGCAACGCCCCCCCAAACCATGGGGCAAGAAGCGCGCGCTGCTCCTCATCGCTGAGGGGGCGGGCCGAGGCGATCCCCGGTGTGGTGCGCAACACCGCAAGCGCTGCCTGGGTTTGAAGCACCAGTTGATCGGCGGGCGCTGAAATGCGGATGGTGAGCGATTGCGCAAGCTCGTTTGCCCAGCGCTCGGCCAGTCGCCCGCTCGACACCGAAAGCGCGAGCGCGAAACAGGCCAGAAAGGCCATCGCTCCGGCCGAAAAGCTCGTCAGCCGCGCTGTGAACCCCGATGGCGGGACAACACGGTCAGCCTGCGCATCGCCGACGATGAACCCGATAAGCAGCGCGACATATCTCAAAGATCCGCCCCCGCGAGTTGCACGCGGCGGTTTGTGATCCGCAACACCCGCGCCTGAACCTGCGCTTTCGAGGCCCGGATCAACGCCAGATCATGGGTGGCGATCATCACCGTCTTGCCCATGCGGTTGAGCTCGACCAAGAGCTTCAAAATCCGCTGCGACATCTCCCAATCGATATTGCCGGTGGGCTCGTCAGCGAGGATGACCTCGGGCGACATGATCACCGCGCGCGCCAGCGCGGCGCGCTGACGCTCTCCGCCCGAAAGCTGCGGCGGATAGGCATCCTTGTGGCTGGTCAGCCCGACCCAGGCCAAAAGACCATCCAGATTCTCACGCGCGCTGCCTGCATCCCGCCCGGACACGAGGAGCGGCAAGGCGATGTTTTCGGAGATCCGCAAGTGATCGAGAAATTGCGTCTGCTGCGGAACCACGCCGATCTTGCGCCGGATGAGCGCGATCTGATCGCGCGACATCGCCCGCGTGTCGAGCCCGCCGATCCGCACCTGACCGGCCGTGGCCAGGAGATCGCCGTAGAGCAATTTCAAAAACGTCGTCTTCCCCGCGCCCGATGGCCCGGTGAGGAAATGGAAGGACCCGGCAGGCAGGTTCAGCGAGAGATCGCAAAGAAGCTCGCCCCCGCCATAGGAATAGGCCACCTTATCGAGCTCGATCACCTGCTTGCCGTCCCATTTCTTTTGCCGCGACACTGCCGCAAGGGGGCCACGGTTGCAATTGGCCTCGGCAAGCGGTTGCGCATGACTTGTTTTTGCCCGCGCATCATAAGACAAGGGAACCGGGCCGTTGATGTATGGCCCGGCGAAAATGGCGGAGGTGGGAGCGTATGCGGCTTCAATGCCCCAATTGTGACGCGACCTACGAGGTACCCGACAGCGTGATCCCGCCCGAGGGGCGCGATGTGCAATGCTCGAATTGCGGCACTGCCTGGTTCTTTAATCCCAATCCGGTGGCCGCGCCTTTCGAGCCCGAGCTGGACATG
>JBCCTH010000315.1:0-2011 GCA_039198835.1 Pseudomonadota bacterium
GCATCGCACTCGATCTGCCCGGCCAAGGATATTCCCGCGCCTCCGCGCCGGGCCGGTATGGGCTTGATCCCCTCGCAAGCGACATCACCGCCCTTAGCGCGCGCGAAGGGTGGCATCCCGTGGCGGTGATCGGCCATTCCGCAGGGGCGGCTTTGGCGCTTCGCCTTGCCGAGACAGGCCTCGGCGAGGCCGTCATCGGGATCAATGCCGCGCTCGGCAAGTTCGAGGGGGCCGCTGGTTGGGCCTTTCCTCTCGCGGCCAATCTCCTGGCGCTCAATCCCTTCACGGCGCTCGCCTTTTCAACCGCCTCGTCGTCGCCGCTCGCGGTCAGGCAGATCCTGAGAAGCACGGGATCGCGGATCGATGCGGAGACGCTCAAGCAATATCAAAACCTCGTGGCCAACCCGCGCCATGTGGATGGCACTTTGCGCATGATGGCGGCCTGGAACCTTGCACCGCTCATTGCCCGGTTGCCGCGCAACCCTGCAAGAACGACGCTCCTCGCCGGGCAAAGAGATCGAACGGTGCCGCCGCGCGTCGCGCATGAGGCCGCAGCGCGGATGCCCAACGCCCGCGTCATCGAGCTTCCCAATTTGGGGCATCTGGCCCATGAAGAAGCGCCCGAAGAGGTGGCCGCTCAAATTCTCGCCGTGCTCGCGGAAGAGGCTGTGAGCCGATAGGCCGCGATCCCGGCCCAGAGGCCGAAGAGCGAGACGACAAGCATCGTCAGTAGGAGCGTGAGCGCAGGAGGCCCCGCTTCAAGGAGCCGCGCCGAGACGGCAGTGAACAAAGCGCCAAAGCCCAACACCATCGCCCCCGAAAGCCCCGCCGCGCTGCCCGCGAGCGCCGGGTTCACCGACATCAGACCGGCATTGGCCGACGGGCTGCCGATACCGTTGCCGAAGCCCACAAGAGACATCAGGCCAAAGAAGCTCAGCGGATGAAAAAGCCCGAGGAGCAAAAGCACCAGATTGATCAGAATGGAGACGACCTGGATCGCCCGCCCCGCCAGCACCATCCGCCCGAGCCCCACGCGCGCCGCGATCCGCCCCGAGACACCATTGCCCACGAAAAAGCCCATCGTGATGATCCCGATCGCGAGCCCGAGCTGGGCTGTGGTGATATCGAGCGCCTGTTCTGCGACGAACGGAACGCCACTGATGAAGATGTAGAAGATGCCCACGCCGCAGATCACCGCGCCCGAAAAGGCCCAGAAGGCGGGCGCGCGAAGAAGCGCTGGATAGCTTTGAAACTGGGCTTTGAAGCTCGACGACCTGTGGAAATTGGTCTCGTGCCAGTCGAGCAAAGCCACCGCGAAGAGGATCGCTCCCCCGCTTGCCAGAAACCAGAATACCGAGCGCCACCCAAAGCTCGTATCCAGAAAGCCCCCCACCATGGGCGCGATCATCGGCCCCACGGCCATGCCCATGGCAACCCAAGAGATGCGGCTCGCCGCTGCGGCGGGCTCGGATGTGTCGCGAACGGACGCGAGCGCCATGGTCGATCCAGCTATCACAACACCCTGCAAGAGGCGCGCGCAAATGAATGTCGTGAAATCCTGCGCGAGCGCGCAGACGCCTGAGAGCAAGGCGAATGCCGCGAGCGCGAAAAGCACGACCGGGCGCCTGCCAAGGCGATCAGAGACGGGGCCAAAGACGAGCTGCAACGCGGCCGTGAGCGCCAGATAGCCCGAAACGGCCCAACTCGCCGTGGCATAGCTGACGCCGAATTCCTGGGCGATCTGGGCGAGCGACGGCAAAAACATATTGAGCGACAAGACCGCCAAACCGGAGACAGCCATGAGCGTCGCGAGATGGGGGGCCTTGGTCATGGAAGAGGCCTAACAGCCCGTGCCGCTGTGCGCCACCGCAGCCCCGCCGCGCGCGCCTTCGTGTTTTCCGGGCGGCGGGCGCGGTCTACCTCAGTGCCATCTAAGGAGACGCGACATGGGCTTACTGGTAGATGGGAAATGGGTCGATCAATGGTATGATACCAAATCGACCGGCGGGGC
>JBCCTH010000316.1:0-1950 GCA_039198835.1 Pseudomonadota bacterium
ACGGCCCAGCCAATCGTGAAGATCAAAAACGCGCCCACGGCACCGCCTCCGAGCCACAAAAGGCGCATGATCTCTTTCGGCAGGCCGTTGGTTTTTCCTGTCGCGCTCATGCTGACTGCCTCCCCTGATGCTCAGCGATCTCGGCGAAGAACGCGCTTTCATCGCCTTTGCTGCGGTGCTCGAAACGCTCGGAAAGTTTGATGACCGTCGCGAGCGATGCCTCATCTCCCGGCATTTCCTCTTCACTATTGTCGCGCAACAGCCCGCGCACTTTGTGGACCTTCTTTTCAAGCTTCGATTTGCGCGGCTCGGTGATCGTGATCGAGCAGGTCGTGTCGTCAACGAACTGGAACTCGAAACTCAGATATCGGTCATCCTCGATGGGCCCGTTCGTGCGCGCGAAATTGAACATCTCGCAGGCGATAACAGCGGCGCGGCGGCGGAAATCCTCGTCGCCATCGCGCACGAACTGCCCCTGAACCCAATCGATGAGATCGTTGACATCGGTGCGCGTCGCCGCGAGCTTGAGGCGGCGATGGCTGTTGGCCATGCGCCCCACGATCTCGGCGCGCGGGCCAAATTCGATCATGCGGCCGCGTTCGAGCACGGCGGCTCTGTCAGCTAGGTTCACAATCGCCATGCGGTGGACTGTCATCACGACGGTAACGCCCGCCCGTTTAAGACGCATTATCGCATCGCCGAGTTGCCGTTCGCCCAGGTGATCGAGAAGGGCGTTGGGCTCATCGAGAAAGAGATATTTCGGTTCCTGATAGATCGCGCGCGCGAAGGCGATCCGCTGGACCTGCCCTGCTGACAACGCGAAGGGCTCTTTACCGATATCGGTTTCATAGGAGTTGGGCAGGGCTGAGATAAGCCCATGGACGCCTGCGAGCCGCGCGGCACGCACGACCTTCGCATCATCGCGGTCTTGCGCGAAGCAGGCGATATTTTCTGCCACCGTGCCCGAAAGAAGCTGCGCCTGTTGTGGCAAATACCCGATGGCGCGCGCGCGTGTCGTTTCATCGAGCGTGCGCACATCCGTCTCGTCGAGAAAGACATTTCCGATGGGCGCGGGATCGGCCCCGCACAGCGCATTCAAGAGCGTCGTCTTGCCCGAGCCGCTTTCGCCAAGGATCGCCAGACACTCGCCCGCCGCCAGTTTGAAGGTCACCCGTTCGAGGCGCGGCGCATGACCCGGCGCTTTAGGATAGGTGAGAGCCTGAACATTGAGCGCCCCGCCGAGATCGTGAACGGCGGTCTTAAAGCCGTCATCGGTGCGCGAATCTTTCCAAAGCGTCAGGCCCGAGGCCAAAGCCGCGCGTAATTGCGGCGCAAGGCCCAGACTGCCTTCTATAATGCCGATGGTCTTCGATAAGATGATCGACGCGCCGATCATGCCCCCGGCCGAAAGCGCCGATTGGGTGACAAGGTAGGCACCGAGCGACAGGGTTGCGAGTTGAACGGCCTGGCGCACGAAACGGGCGGCGGCATCGAAGCTCTGTTCAACCCTGCTTGCGGCGTCCGAGGCGCTCGCCTGCGCTTCGAGCGCCGAGACATACCTGCCAGAAAGGTTTTGCCCGATTGACATGAGATCCGCCATCGGGCCTTCACGCTCAAGCGCACGCAGGGCCTCAAGGCTCTTTGAATGCGCGGCCTGTGCCAACGACGCGTCGCGCGACGCCAGAAAAGACGACGCCGCCTTGAGCCCGACGAGCGCGAGCGTGCCCAAGGCCAGGAGGAGCAGAAAGGCAGGATGGATCAGAAAGACCGCCGCGATAAAAAACGGCATCCAAGGGATATCGAGCGCAGTTTTGGCGCGGTGGCTGATAAAATCGCGCAGCGTTGAGACATCGCGCAGCCCGTCGAGCCGGGCTGGCCCGCGCCGCAAGATGATCTGGCGCGCGGCATTCTCCTCAAACCAGCTGCTTGAGCGTGACAAGAGCTGATCAC
>JBCCTH010000317.1:0-1937 GCA_039198835.1 Pseudomonadota bacterium
GGCCCCGCTGGCCCGCTCGCAGCCTACGGCCTCGTCTCCGATCCTGAACTTGCCGCGACGCAAGCAATGATCGAAGCCGAAGAGACCATGGGCACCGGCATGTAAGCGAGCCCTCTGGCTCTTGAGCGGCCCGGTTGCCGGGCCGCTCTCACCTGAGTTTCTTTTATTTCCGGATCATCATAATGTCCGCTCTCTGGCTCATTGTCATTTTGCTCGTGATAGCCTTGGCGGGCTATGTCCTGGCGCGCGGTCGGGCCGTTGCGTCAGCGGGGGGAGATGCGCGCGCGCTCCACTCCCTGCCGACATATTATGGCTTCAATGCCATGCTGTTCATCCTCGTTCCATCGCTTCTGGTGTTGGCGGCGTGGCTCATCCTTCAACCGATCATAATCGGCTCGTCGATCCGCTCAGATCTTTCAGATCAGGTTTTGAGCGGCGGCGCGAATATGAGCCTCTTGATGTCGGACGTGCGGCGCGTCGCCGACGGCCTTGATCTGGCGGTGGCCGGCGGGGCGATGAGTGTGGAGCAGGCCGAGAGCATGCGCACAGATTTCAACGATGTGCGCGCGCGTTTGGGCGAAATCGGCGTGGCGCTTGGCTCGGATGTTGATCAGAGCATTTTGCGCGCCGCCCAGGATTTTCGCGCGATGACCGCGACAGGCAACGTGCTGCGCATGATTGTCGTGCTGGCTCTGGGGGTGGCGGGCTTTGCCTGGGCCTGGATGAAAACGCATCGCGATTTTCGCGCGCGCAACAGCGTTGAACGGGCTGTCCTGGCGATTTTGATCGCGGCGGCGTCTGTGGCCATTTTGACCACGATCGGGATCGTTTTATCGCTCATCTTTAACACGGTTGAGTTCTTTCGCCTTTATCCGGCGTCGGAGTTCTTTCTCTTGCTTGAATGGGCGCCGAGCTTCACCGGCCGAGGTGGCGCATCATCGCTCGGGGTCTTGCCGCTTCTGTGGGGCACTCTCTATATCTCGCTCGTGGCGCTGACTGTCGCGGTGCCGATTGGCCTTCTTTCAGCGATATATCTGTCTGAATATGCCTCTCCCGCGGTGCGTTCGGTGGCCAAGCCGCTGCTTGAAGTACTCGCGGGCATCCCAACGATCGTCTACGGCCTCTTCGCCCTTTTGACGGTGGGGCCGTTCCTTGTCAGCGTTTTCGGGCAAGACGGGTATCTTGGCGTGAGCTGGATGTCGGGCGGGACGGCTGTGATGACGGCGGGGCTTGTCATGGGGATCATGCTTATCCCCTTTGTGTCATCGCTGTCCGATGACATCATCAACGCCGTCCCCCAAGCCATGCGCGACGGCTCGCTCGGGCTTGGCGCGACCAAATCAGAGACGATCCGTCAGGTGGTTTTGCCTGCCGCGCTGCCGGGCATCGTGGGGGCGATCCTGCTCGCGGCATCGCGCGCCATCGGCGAGACGATGATCGTCGTGCTTGGGGCAGGGGCCGCCGCAAGGCTTTCTCTCAACCCCTTTGAAGCGATGACAACAGTGACCGCGAAGATCGTCTCGCAGTTGACCGGCGACAGCGATTTCGCCTCACCCGAGGCGCTCGTTGCCTTCGCGCTTGGGATGACGCTCTTTGTGATCACTCTGGGGCTCAATGTCTTTGCGCTCTACGTCGTCCGCAGATACCGGGAGCAATACGAATGACAGATGCCACCGCGCCAAGCGCCCCGAAGGCCGCGCTCGAAGCAAAAGCGGGGTCGCTCCTCATTAAAGACAAGCGCACAAAGGCCCGTCAGTCAGCAGAAGCGCGCTTCAAGGCCTATGGGCTCGGCGCGATCATCATCGGCCTCATGGCGCTGGTCGTTTTGCTGTGGGCGATCTTGTCAAACGGCATTCCCGCCTTTCAACGCACTGTTGTCGAGGTCCCGCTCACGATCAGCCAGGAAGAGTTTGATGCCGTCGAGGCCACGCTCTTCA
>JBCCTH010000318.1:0-1822 GCA_039198835.1 Pseudomonadota bacterium
ATTTCATCGACCGTAAGCCCGACTTCTATCGCGTTTTGATCGATGTAGAAGTCCGGGATGCAGAGCATTTGCACGCGGTCATGATGGCGGTTGAGGCGGATTCCGACGTCGCGACTTCAGGGCGTTTCAGATCGCTCGATCGTAGGCCCTAGCCCGAGGGAAAGGAGGAGCCAAGGCCGTGGTGTTTAAGCGTCGCGATACGCGGTCTTTCCCGCGTGCGGTTGCCGAATGGTTCTGGCCCAGAGGAGGCTGGGCCCGCGCGATGCGGTATCTGCGTCATCGCATCAATCGTCTGCCCGGCACTCCGGAAGAGATCGCCCGTGGCATCTTCGCGGGCGCGTTCACAATCTTCACGCCGCTTTACGGGTTGCACTTCTTTTTCGCGGCCTTTCTGGCCAAGCTGATGCGCGGGAACATCCTGGCCGCACTTTTGGCGACCTTCATCGGCAACCCGCTGACCTATGTGCCGATCTCGATCCTGTCTCTGCGCCTGGGCAATTGGATGCTGGGTCGACCTCCCCTGCGGGAGCTCAATGGCCGGGTTTTCGATACGTTTGCGAATGCGGGCCGGGATCTGTGGCACAATTTCAAGTCGATCTTCACGGCTGATCGCGCTCGCTGGGACGATCTGGCGATTTTCTATGATCAAATCTTCTTCCCGTGGATGGTTGGCGGCATCCTTCCGGGCATCATCCTGGGGGCTTTGTGCTACTATCTCAGCGTGCCAGTGATCCGCGCCTACAAGAAACGCCGCTCGATGAAATTGCGCAAGAAGATCGCCAAGCTGCGATCGCAGGCTGGAAGCAACGTCTAGCCACGTTACATTTTGAGCGGAACCGGAGGGAGAGAGCGATGTCGCAAAAGCTGCGCCTGGGTGTGAACATTGACCATGTGGCAACTGTGCGAAACGCGCGCGGCGGGGCTGTGCCTGATCCGGTGCGCGCGGCGCAATTGGCCGAGGTTGCCGGGGCCGATGGGATCACCGCGCATCTGCGCGAGGATCGCCGTCATATCACCGATGGCGACATCGAGCGTCTGATGGCCGCGCTGAGCCTGCCGCTCAATTTCGAGATGGCTGCGACGGACGAGATGCAGAAAATCGCGCTCAGGCATAAGCCGCACGCGGTCTGCCTCGTGCCCGAACGGCGCCAGGAGCGGACGACCGAAGGCGGTTTGGAAGTCGCGCGCGAAGAAAACCGCCTGGCGCATTTCATCGCGCCGCTCAGGGATGCGGGCTGTCGCGTGTCGATCTTTATCGCCGCCGACAGGTCCCAGATCGAGGCGGCCAATCGCATCGGCGCCCAGGTGATCGAGCTGCACACCGGGGCCTATTGCGACGCCCATGCCGAGGGGGATTTGCCGGCGCGCGATGCAGAGCTTGCGCGCCTCCGCGATATGGCGGCCTTTGCCCATGACCTGGGCCTCGAGGTGCATGCGGGCCACGGCCTGACCTTCGGCGATGTCGGGCCAATAGCAGCAATCCCGCAATTGATGGAGCTCAATATTGGGCATTTCCTCATCGGTGAGGCGATCTTTGTGGGGCTTGAGGCCGCCATCGGGCGTATGCGGGCGATCATGGACGAGGCGCGCAGCCCGCAAGCCGCCTGAGCCTGCTCGGGCGCCTTGCCGCAGGATGATCGAACGTCCTTTCGGCCCGCTGAGAAACCTCCTACGCTCACGCGTGAACGACCACGGGGCCCTGATGATTTTAGGGATCGGCACAGACTTGGCCAATATCGAGCGGATCCAAGGCGTCCTTGACCGCTTTGGCGACCGTTTTCGCAACCGTGTTTTCACGCCCATTGAACAGAACCGCGCCGAG
>JBCCTH010000319.1:0-1726 GCA_039198835.1 Pseudomonadota bacterium
GGCCACGGTTGCGCATGCGCCGTGACGCCGGTTTTTCGCCCCTTAACTGACGCCTCGAGATGATGCTTTGCCAATCGCTCAGTCGCGCCACATGGGGGTTGAACGTGAAGCAAAACCAAACCTCGTCACGGTCATCGAGCCTGAAGATCTCTGTGCCCGCGTGGGTCTCGACGCTGAGCTCAGGCCCCGCTTCGCGCGCGTGGCGGATATCATCAGCCTTGCGCAGCACCACCTGCGATATCTCGGGCGTTTGATCGAGGATCGCGATGCATTCATCAAGAAAGTTGCTCCGCGTGAAGGTCCAATCATCTTCGCAGTGAAACACATATGGCGTCTCCACTTCTCGGTAGAGCGCGCGCAAAGCCTTGATATGCCCGACATGCCCGCCAAGATCGATCAGCCGCCCCCTCGGAAAGACATCGTGGAAGGTGTCGTTGGTCTCTTGATCGCCGAAATCATTCACCGCCAAGACGGGCAAGTATCTCAGCTCGTCACCCATGCTTTGGGCCGTCGCGCGCAATTCGCGCGGACGAAGCCCCATGGTCAAACACATGGTCACATCGTTTCGCATTTGCTTATAATCCTGCTCTGCCTGCTCGTTTGTTTTCCAAACGTTAACGCAAAAGCAGGAATCTGTGAATCCGCTACAGCCGCAGAACCACTTTTTTTGTGATGGCTGCGCCACAAAGGGGCCGAGTGTCTGACCTATTGGGTCAGGGTGCGCCTGGCCCCGAGCCGCGCACAGCCAAGTGCCGGGCTCTCCCGAAAGAAGCACTTGAAACAAGACCGCGTGCGCGCCTCTATCTCCTGGCGCGCGGCCTCTGTCGCCGCTGCAAGCGCGCGCGCCTCAGCGGTAGAGCAAAGAGACCCCGTTCGAGAAGAGATGGATCTTGTCTTTCGCCGCTGTCAGCTTGGGCGATGCGCCCCTCAGATCGCGGTGGATGCCCGGCAATTTTGCGATCACCGGGGCTTCGGCACCGGGCTCTTTGGCGAAATAAAGCAGTGTGACTTCGCCGAGCGCCTCGGTGATTTCGACCTGACCCGCATAGGCGTAATCATCGCCGTCTGTCTGTATCATGTCTTCCGGGCGGATACCGACATTGACGGCCATCCCCTTATCGGAGGCCTGGCTGGGGATCGCCGCCTCGATGATCCCTGCCCCGTCATGAACTTTGACTTTCGTCGTTTTCCCTGTCTCGACGATCTCGCCAGAGAGCAGGTTCATCTGGGGCGAGCCGATGAACTGGGCCACAAATTCGTTCTCCGGCTTCTCATAGAGATCAAGCGGGGTCCCGACCTGGGCGATGCCCTTGTTGGCGAGCACAACGATCCGCGAGGCCAGTGTCATCGCTTCGACCTGATCATGGGTAACATAGATCATGGTGGAGTCTGGCATCTGCTCTTTGAGCTGCGCGATCTCAATGCGCGTGGCAACGCGCAAAGCCGCATCAAGGTTAGAGAGCGGCTCGTCAAAGAGATAGACCTTCGGGTCGCGTACGATAGAGCGCCCGATGGCAACCCGCTGGCGCTGACCGCCCGAAAGCGCTTTGGGAAGGCGGTCAAGATATTCAGTGAGTTGAAGCTTGTCTGCCGCGCGGTTGATCGCCTCGTCGATCTCAGCGGGGCTCTTTTTGGCCAATTTAAGCGCGAAGGCCATGTTCTCGCGCACCGTCATATGCGGATAAAGCGCGTAAGATTGAAAGACCATCGCGATGCCACGCTCGGA
>JBCCTH010000320.1:0-1703 GCA_039198835.1 Pseudomonadota bacterium
GCCGCTTTCAAGAAAGCCGCTTTCCATTGTTGCCCGCGCCGCCTAAAGCGCGGGCGCAAGAACGTTGAGGAGCCGCCGCCATGGAGCTGCGCAATATCGCCATCATTGCCCATGTCGACCACGGCAAAACCACGCTTGTCGATGAGCTTCTCAAGCAATCGGGGGTGTTTCGCGAAAATCAGGCCGTGAGCGAGCGCGCGCTTGATTCAAACGATCTCGAACGCGAGCGCGGCATCACGATTTTGGCGAAAGCCACGAGCGTTGAATGGCAAGGCACCCGCATCAACATCGTTGATACCCCAGGGCATGCTGATTTCGGCGGCGAGGTTGAACGCATCCTTTCGATGGTCGACGGCGTGGTTTTGCTTGTCGATGCTGCTGAGGGCCCGATGCCGCAAACGAAGTTTGTGACGTCCAAGGCATTGGCGCTGGGCCTCAAGCCCATCGTTGTGCTCAACAAAGTCGACAAACCCGATGCCGAGCCCGACCGCGCTCTCGATGAATGCTTTGATCTCTTCGTGGCGCTCGATGCAAACGATGCGCAGCTCGATTTCCCGGTGCTTTACGCGTCAGGCCGGTCTGGCTGGGCAGATGCCGAACTTGACGGGCCGCGCAAGGATCTTTCAGCGCTTTTTGATCTTGTCGTTTCACATGTTCCTTCGCCCGAGCAGCAGAGCCGGAAAGGCGCGCCGTTCACGATGCTCGCGACAACGCTCGGCGCTGACCCGTTTATCGGGCGGATCCTGACGGGCCGCGTTGAAGCCGGAACGCTCAAGACCGGCGAGACAATCAAAGCCCTTTCGCGCTCAGGCGACCGGATCGAGCAATTTCGCGTGACGAAAATTCTCGCCTTTCGCGGGCTCGCGCAACAGCCCATCGACGAGGCAGAAGCGGGCGATATCGTCACGATTGCGGGCATGGCGAAAGCCACCGTTTCAGATACGCTCTGCGCGCCTGAGGTGACCGCGCCGTTGCCCGCCCAACCCATCGACCCCCCGACCATCACGGTAACCTTCGGGATCAATGACAGCCCGCTCGCCGGGCGCGACGGCAAAAAGGTCCAGAGCCGTGTGATCCGCGAGCGGTTGATGCGCGAGGCTGAAACAAATGTGGCGATCCGCGTGGAAGATACGCCGGGCGGCGAAGCGTTCGAGGTATCTGGGCGCGGCGAGCTTCAGATGGGCGTCCTCATCGAAAACATGCGCCGCGAAGGCTTTGAACTTTCGATTTCACGGCCCCAGGTGATCTTGCGCCATGAAAATGGTCAGATGATCGAGCCGGTCGAGGAAGTGACGATCGATGTCGATGATGAATATTCCGGCACGGTGATCGAAAAAATCACCGGCGTGCGCAAAGGGGAGCTGGCAGAGATGCGGCCTTCTGGGGCGGGCAAGACGCGCATTATCGCCCATGTGCCCTCGCGCGGGCTGATCGGCTATCACGGCGAGTTTCTCACCGATACGCGCGGTACTGGCGTCTTGAACCGCGTTTTCCATGACTGGGCCCCCCACAAGGGCCCGATCCCCGGGCGCCGCGCGGGTGTCTTGATCTCGATGGAAACGGGTGTGAGCGTGGCCTATGCGATCTGGAACCTCGAGGATCGGGGGCGCTTTTTCATCGGCGCGCAAGAGGATGTCTATCAAGGCATGATCCTGGGCGAGCATAGCCGCGACAACGATCTCGAAGTGAAACCGCTCAAAGGC
>JBCCTH010000321.1:0-1682 GCA_039198835.1 Pseudomonadota bacterium
CCGGCCCGCGCGCCGCCCGCGACCATCGCAAATCCGCCATGGCAAGCAAGGATCCCGCCAAAAGCTGCCAGGCCCGGCTCACGGGCGAAAAGAACGAAAGCTCTTGGGAAAACTGCGTCGTGATTTGCGCAAGAACAAGGCTCGCCACCAGAAGAAAGGCGAGAATACCCCCGAGCAAGAGAAACCGTTTCGAGGGGATCAGCATGAGCAGAAGCGGAAAAACCAGATAAAACTGCTCTTCAATCGCCAAGCTCCAAGTGTGCAACAGCGGCTGCACCAGCCCCGATTGCGCGCCGTATTCGCCCAGCGTGAAAAACCAGAAAACGTTGCTGAAAAAGCCGAGCGCGGCGAGGATCGAGCTCGCGAAACGGTCGAGCTCAGAGGGCAGCATCAGAAAATATGCCGCGACGCACGAGGCCAGGATAACAAGCAAAAGCGCCGGTAAAATCCGGCGCGCGCGGCGCACATAGAATGTCCAAAGGTTGAATCTGCCGGTCTCAGCGCGCTCAGCCAAAATGATCCGCGTGATCAGGAACCCGGATATGACAAAGAAAACATCCACGCCCAAAAAGCCGCCCTGCATGAAATACCCATACGGGGCCGCGATCTTGAGATGATAGACGATCACCGACAAAACCGCGATGGCGCGGATGCCGTCGATTTCTTCGCGATATTGCTTTGCAGCAGGGGCTGACATCGGTCTCGGGTCGTTAGGGGCGGTGCTCGGCGCTTCTTAAGCCGCTGCCCGGCCAGAGACCAGCCAAAGACACCCCATGGACCACCCAAAATCTCTCTTAGGCCCATCTCGGCCCAGCCTGCTCACGCGCTGTCGCAAAGGCACGCCAGATCACGCGCGGCGCGCGAGAGCCGGGGGGCGGCGCGACGCGGGGCGCCCTTGGCCGCGCACGCGCCAAAGTGAGAGCGCGGGTTACAAAATGAGCCCCGGGTCGCTTCCCATATCCACGCCGGGGAAAATTACGCGCTCCATGTCTGAAACAGACGTGCCAAAAAGCGCACGCATGACCCAGGCCGCATAGGCGCGGATATCGCGCGTGGGCATCAGATCGCGGCCATTATAAAGATCGCTTTCGCCCAGTCCCGGCCAATCGCCATAGGCGCGCCCCCCCCGGATCGCCCCGCCCGCCAAAAGCATCGTGCCGCCGGTGCCGTGATCTGTGCCGCCGGTGCCGTTGATGCGCGCGGTGCGCCCGAACTCTGTCATCACAAGCACCGCCGTCTTCTCCCAAACCGGGCCGAGCCCCGTGCGGAGCAAAAGGATCGTTTCAGCGAGCTGGCGAAAGCGCTTGCGCAAAAGCTTGTCCTGGCGGGCATGTGTGTCCCATCCATTGAGCGAGAACGAGGCGATGCGCGTATCGAGACGCATCTGCTCGACGATGAATTGCGTAATCTCTTCCGCGGCAGGGCCAATCACACTGCGCTCGGCCATCGCATCCATGCTCGCCAGGTCGCGAGCCGCGTCGCCCGCGAGATCGGGCGCATCCTCGATGCCTTCGATGATATCCATCGCCAGCGTGGCAGCATCTCGAAAGAGCGGATCATCGTGGTAGATGAGCTCAAGCAGACGCGCGCCCTGGGCAGAGACCTTGAGCTTCGTCGAAGGCACCCATGTGGCATGGCGGCCCGTCCCCGCCAGAATCCGCAAGCGCCCGCGCCCCACGGCG
>JBCCTH010000322.1:0-1672 GCA_039198835.1 Pseudomonadota bacterium
GCCGCGCAGGGCTTTCAGGTCATGCCGCATTTCCCCGCGCGGATCATCAAAGACGCGGCCACGCTCCGCGACTGGATCGCGCGCTATCAGGGCGAAGCCGGTATTGATCAGGCGCTCCTTCTGGCGGGCGGTGTCACAAAGCCTCACGGCGATTTTGAAAGCTCGATGCAGCTTCTCGAAAGCGGCGCATTTGGCGAAGCGGGCTTCAAGCGGCTCCATGTGGCGGGGCATCCCGAGGGCAACAAAGACATTGATGCATTGGGCGGCACAGCCAATGTTGATGCGGCTCTGCGTTGGAAACAGACATTTTCCGACACATCTGATGCGGAATTCGCGATCGCGACGCAGTTCTGCTTTGAAGCGAAGCCTGTCATCGCTTGGGCGGATCGGCTCAAGGCGAGCGGCATAGATCTGCCCATTCATATCGGCGTGGCCGGACCAGCGAAGCTTCAAACGCTCATCAAATTCTCCATCGCCTGCGGGGTTGGGGCGTCGCTCCGTGTGCTTCAGCGGCGTGCCCGCGACGTCACGAAACTTCTGTTGCCCTTTGAGCCAACCGAGTTTCTGTCAGAGCTGGCCGCGCACAAGGCCGCTCACCCAGACTTCAACATAAGCCACGTTCACATCTTTCCCCTAGGCGGCATCAAAACCAGCGCTGCTTGGACCAAAGAGAACGGCGGCGCATCTGGCGCTCCCGCCCAGTAAAGGATCAACCATGACCCGCACTATCATTGAATCGCGGTCCAAAACCGCGATCATCGGCTTCGATCAACCATTCTGCGTGATCGGCGAGCGGATCAACCCGACGGGCCGCAAGATCCTCAGTGAAGAGCTGGAGCGAGGCGATTTCAGCCGCGTCCAGTCAGACGCGCTCGCCCAGGTGGGTGCTGGCGCGGATGTCCTTGATATCAATTCTGGCGCCGTCTTTTCAAACAAGATGGCCGAGGATCCGCGCTATGCCGACAACAACTTTGTCGAGCCCGATCTGATGCGCCAGCTTGTCGAAAAGGTGCAAGAGGTCACAGATTGCCCGCTCTGCATCGATAGCTCGGTGCCTGGCGCGCTCGAAAACGGGCTTGAGGCGGCCGAGGGCAGGCCCCTTTTGAACTCCGTCACCGGAGAAGAAGAGCGGCTTGAACTCGTCTTGCCTCTCGTCAAGAAGTATAATGTGCCCGTCGTGGCGATCTCGAACGATGACACCGGCATCTCAGAAGACCCCGATGTGCGTTTCGCGGTGGCGAAAAAGATTGTCGAGCGGGCGGCTGACTTCGGGATCGGGGCCCATGACATTGTCGTTGACCCCCTCGTGATGCCCATCGGAGCCATGGGCACGGCCGGTCAGCAGGTCTTTGCGCTTGTCAGGCGGCTTCGCGAAGAGCTCGGCGTTAACACGACCTGCGGCGCATCCAATATCTCGTTCGGGCTGCCAAATCGCCACGGGATCAACACCGCGTTTGTGCCGATGGCCATGACCGCAGGGATGACCAGCGCGATCATGAACCCGGTGGCTTTGCCCGTCGGGCCCAAAAAGATCGCTGAAAAACGCGCGGAGGTCGAAGCAGCGGGGATCATCCTGCCCGAAGGCATGGATAATGAAAGCTTCGCGCAAATGTTCGGGATAGGCTCGACCCAACCGCGCCCGGGCAAGGAGATGGAAGCCATCCGAGCCGCC
>JBCCTH010000323.1:0-1667 GCA_039198835.1 Pseudomonadota bacterium
ACCGCGCCCATGGGCGGCATCGCTTTCGGCGGCGAGGATCGACCGGTCTTTTTGGCCTGCGGCATCGGGATCACGCCCGCTTTGGCCGTGGCCTTCGCGGCCCCAACGCGGCCGGGGCGCGTCTATTGGTGGGTGCGCAGCACCGAAGCGCCCGGGCTCATTGATCATGTGCGCGAGAGGCTCGCGCAGTCAGCGCTCGACCTCGTGCTCATCGACACATCGAAAGACGGCGCGCGGCTTGGCGAGGACTGCGCGGATTGGCTCCGCGCTCGCCTTATGCGCGCCCATGACCTGCCGCATGTCTGCGGGCCAGTGGGCTTTCAAAGCAAGATCGAACGCGCGCTCGATGCCCTGGAATGGCCCCGGGAGCGGCTCAAGCTTTCGAGCTTTGTCTACGGCGCCGGGATCGAGCCCGATGAGCCCAGAGCCCCGCTTGAGCGCGTTGAGCAGTTCCGCGTGCCTGACGATACGGTCGTAACCGAGAGCTTTCATTTGCGCGAGGCCAGGAGCTTTGTGGAAAAGCAGCGCGAGGCGCGCGCGTTTCTCGCGCAATTCTACCACGAGATCGGCGCGCCCGAGCCGTTTCAAGACAGGCTTCTGGCCGTCACGCGCGCTTTGCGCCGCACTGGCAGCTACAGGCACACGCCAGAGGAGCTCGCCTTCGGCGCACGCCTCGCCTGGCGCAATTCAAACCGCTGCATCGGGCGCTATTTCTGGCAGAGCCTCGTCGTGCGCGATCGCCGCGAACCGCTCGAAGGCCTTGAAGGCCGCGCGCTCGCCAAAGCTGTATTCGATGAGCTTGTCGCGCATATGACCTTTGGGACAAATGGCGGCGATCTTCGCCCGTCAATCACGGTCTTTCCCAGCGAAAAAGACGTCTTCATCGAGAATGGTCAGCTCATCCTCTATGCGGGCTACCCCCAAAAAGACGGCACGATCCTGGGTGACCCGAAGAATGTTGAGCTGACAAAGAAGGCGATATCGCTCGGCTGGTACGGCAATAAAACTGAATTCGACGTTCTTCCGATCATGATCACCATCTCCGGCCAAGAGACCCATCTCTTCAAGTTGCCGGAGACAGCGATCCTCGAAGTGGCGCTCTCGCATCCCGAGCAAGAGACCTTCGCAAAGCTCGGCTTGAAATGGTTCGCGCTTCCCGCCGTGGCCAACATGGCGCTTGATCTTGGCGGCGTGGTCTACCGCGCCGCGCCCTCAAACGGGTTTTACATGGGCACGGAGATCGGTTCGTTCAATTTGGCCGATCCCAAGCGATATGACAAACTCGTGCCCGCCGCCGAGGCGCTCGGAATAGATCGCAGCGAAAGCAATCCGATGTGGCGCGACCAAGCGCTCACCGAGATCAACCGCGCCGTACTCCACAGTTTTCGCGCGCAAGGTGTGCGGATCCTTGATCACCATTCGCTTTCATCTTGGTTTGACCGCTTCCGCGCCGATGAAGCCGCAAAGGGCCGGCCCGTTTTTGGCCACTGGCCCTGGATCGTGCCGCCCATGGCCGGCAATCTGAGCAATGTCTGGCACGATGCAAAGCTCAAGAACGTGATCCTGAAGCCGGGGTACTTTTATCAACAGTCGCCGACGGCAGAGGCGAAGGAGAGCACGGCGGCGTAGATGAGGGCTTGGGTTCTCGGCGAAGTGGCAAATCCAAT
>JBCCTH010000324.1:0-1634 GCA_039198835.1 Pseudomonadota bacterium
CTGGGTCAAAGACTTGTCGCTGCGGTTCCTTGCGAGCTTGGGGGTTCAAACACCGCCGTCCCCTTCTTTGTGGCGGCGATGACGGGCGGGTTTGCCATCGATGCTGATCCGGCGGGCCGCGCTGTTCCCGAGATCACGCATTCCGGCTATTACCTTGCTGGCTTGCCCGCGAGCCCGATTGTCGCCGCAAATGCGTTTGGCGAGGTTTTTGTGCTCGATCACATCGCCGATGACCGCCGCGCCGAGGCACTCATGCGCGCGCTTTGCCATAAAAGCCGCAATGATATCGCCGTTGTCGACCATGCCCTGCCCGCCGCCACGCTCCAAAAAGGGGTGATCCCGGGGACATTGCGGCGCGCTCAAAAGTTGGGAAGGCTCTGGCGAGATTTGCGCAAAAACCCTCGTGAGGCACTGCTTTCAATCGCCGACGCGGCGCAAGGCCGGATCGCATTCCGGGGGCGCGTTGTCGACAGCCGGGCCAGAACAGAGGCGGGCTTTACCGTCGGAGATTTCTTTATCGCCGGGTCAGACGCATTTATCGGCCAAACCTACCGCGTGAGCCTCAAGAATGAAAACATGGCCGCATGGCGTGATGGCAAAATTGACTCCTCTATCCCCGAAATAATCTCCGTTTTCGACACAAAGACATGCGAAGTCGTCACCAATCCCCATGTCTCGATTGGGCGAGACATCGCGATCATGATCCTGCCCGCCCCTGAGATATTCACAACGCCCGAAGGCCTCGCGGTCTTCGGGCCAAGCTATGCGGGCATCTAGACAGCGCGCGCGACGTAAAGCGGAATCCGTGGGCTTTTCGAGGCCCCGCGCCCCGCCCGCGACCGCACAGATTGTCTAGCCATGCTTACACATTCAGTGTTAACCAAAATTGGCGAGGCGTCACACCGCAGAGGAGCGAATAGATTCCGCAATGGGTGGGTTTTGAGCGCGAACCTGTGACTGTATTTCTGAAAACCGCTTTCCGTAGATCAAAGCGCTCTTGGCCCCTCTGACGCGAGGGATGACCGTTGAACAAGTTGCTAGGAAAAGTCCGCTTTGACGCGGATGATGCTGTCGTTTGCCATTGCAATGGTGTCACACGGCGCGCGCTCAAAGAGGCCGCCGCCCGCCTCGGCCCTGATCTTTCCGCGATCTCGCGAGAAACAGGCGCAGGCGGCGTGTGCGGCGGATGCACTGCGCAGATCAGCCGCCTCATCGGCCATGGTGCCATGGCTCCGGCCCGCCTGCTTGAGAAAGAAGCTCTCGATGAAAATCATTGTCGCGTGCGTTTGAGCCGGGTCTCGCAAGACACCGCGCCCCTGGTCGGCGCGGACATCGTCTTGCAGCCGCAAATCGGGCAGACCGCACACCCAAGAAGCTATACCGCGACCCGACTGACAGATCAGGCCGTCGAACTCATCGTGCGACGCGAAGCCAACGGACTGGTCTCGAGATGGCTCTATGATGAGGCGACACCGGCGCATGAATTCGCGATGACCGCGCCCATGGGCGGCATCGCTTTCGGCGGCGAGGATCGACCGGTCTTTTTGGCCTGCGGCATCGGGATCACGCCCGCTTTGGCCGTGGCCTTCGCGGCCCCAACGCGGCCGGGGCGCGTCTATTGGTGGGTGCGCAGC
>JBCCTH010000325.1:0-1615 GCA_039198835.1 Pseudomonadota bacterium
ACATCCAGGAAGCGCTCGATGGCGTCGCCGTGCGTACGCGGGCCGTGATGGACGTGGCGGGTTACTACTCGTGGAACTGATCCTCCCAAGCCGGGGGTGGGCCCAGGCTCAGCCCCGGCGCACCGATTGTGTGTCAAACACGCAAGCGGTGCGCTCAGGAACGGTGCGCGGAGACCGCGCACCCTACCGCCACCTCGACCGGAGCTTTTGATGTTTACCGCCCGCGCCAATCGCATGACGCCCTATCTCTTCATGGCCCCCGCCGCCGTGATCATGGGCATCGCGCTGCTCTATCCGCTGGGCTACATGATCTACGGTTCTTTTCTCGATTGGGATCCGAGCCAGGCGATTTATGAGGCTGAGTTCGTCGGCCTGAAGAATTACATCTCCCTCTGGAACGATCCTGCCTTCCGCGAGAGCCTCTCTGTCACGCTGATCTTTGCGTTCTCGGTGGTGATTGCTGAAATGGTGCTCGGCGTGGGCCTCGCGCTTCTGCTTGATCGCAACCTGCGCGGCATGTCCGTGCTGCGCACGCTCTTTATCTTGCCGATGATGATCGCGCCCGTCGTCGTCGGTCTGATGTGGCGCTACATGTATCACCCGACCGTCGGAACCTTTAACCGCTTTCTCAAGGATTGGGGCTTTGAAGGCGTTGACTGGCTCGGGCAACACGCCCTCTTTTCGGTCATCGTCGCCGATATCTGGCAATGGACGCCCTTCATCTTCATCCTCGCGCTCGCCGCCCTGCAATCACTGCCGCGTTCGGCGCTGGAGGCCGCGCGCATCGATGGCGCAACGGCATGGCAGCAGATCATCTATATCAAATTGCCTTTGATGATGCCGGTTCTCATCGTGACGATGCTCCTGCGCCTCATCGATGCCTTCAAGGTCCTTGAGGTGATCCTGGTGATGACAGAGGGCGGGCCCGGTCTTTCAACCGAGATCGTCGCGCTCCGCATCTCGCGCACGGCAACAGAATTCCGCGAACTTGGAACAGCGGCCGCCATGTCGAATTATCTGCTGATCCTGCTTTTGATCTTCACGCTCGCCATGTTTGCGATCACCCGCGTTCAAGAGGCGCGCGCCAAGAGGCTCGCCCGCCAGGTCGAGGAGGAAAGCTGATGCAAGACCGCCCCAATCCGGCATTCTATGCGCTTCTCGTGGCGCTGATCTTCATGGCCATCGGCCCCATCGTTTTGATGCTGGCCAATTCCTTCAAGCTCGATGTCGATATCATCGGCGGGACAACCGGCCTGCTCTTCCTGCCCACGATCCAGAATTATGAGACAGCGCTCTGTGACGTCCTCTGGTATGAGCCCGATCACATCGATTTCTGCTCGCTCAAGTTTGGCGGCGCGTTCATCAACTCGCTCATCATCGCGCTTATCTCGACAGCACTGACGCTCATCATCGGCTGCATGGCGGCCTATGCGCTGGTGCGCTTCAAGTTCATGGGCCGCGATACCGTATCCCTGACAACGCTCATGGTGCGCATGGTGCCGCCAGCTGTTCTGCTCGTTCCTGTCTTTGGGCTCTGGAACAATGAGTTTTGCCTTGACCGTGACGGACTGATCGGAGGTTGGATCCGCGATCAATTTGGCGGGCGCGGCGATGT
>JBCCTH010000326.1:0-1605 GCA_039198835.1 Pseudomonadota bacterium
AGACAGCATATACCTGTCAAACCGAGCCACGCGCCTTTGTCCCCCTGCCGCCTCTTTCGCGAACGCTAACCGATTTACCGCGCGTGGAAAAGCCGACCCGGCACCCTTCCGCTGGTATCGCCGGGGTGGCAGGGCTAGAACGGCTCAAAGTCCAAGGGAGGCGGCGATGACATCGATTCTCGCGTTTGATTTTCAAGAAACTGATCTCGAGGTAATCGCTCCTTTTTGGGGGCAAGTGGCGGTGTTTGTAGAAGAATCAGGCAAGCTCGATCAGACCGCGCGGCGCCTGAACCGCCTTACGAAAGGGGCTGTAGAACGCTTTGCAGATAGCGAAGCATTTGCGGACATGAAAACGGGCGATGTACGTGAGCTCGCCTTCCCGACCGGCCTGGCGGCGACTGGTATTTTGGTGGCCAAACTCGACCGCAAACCCGATGCGTCAGACGCGCGTAAAGCGGGGGCCGCAATCGGTAAAGCGAAACGCAAAGACGCGCTGCTCGTGCTCGCAGGCAATATTCAGAAAGCGGCGGAGATCGTCGAGGGCATCGCGCTCCGCGCTTACGCCTATACCGATATGAAGAGCGAACAGGAGGAGGCGCAGGCCGGTGTGACCATCATGTGCTCCAAACCCGAAGAGCTGTCCGAGACCGCAAAGGGTCCGTTGGCAGTCGCGCAGGGTGTGTTCTTTACCCGGGATTTGACCAGCGCGCCTGCAAATCATCTGACGACAACAGCGTTCGCAGACCAGCTGGCCGCGATGCGCGAGATCGGGCTCGAAGTTGAGGTGCTTGAGGAGCCAGAGCTCGAGGCTCTCGGGATGCGAACACTTTTGAGTGTCGGGCAAGGGTCGTCCGCACCGTCAAAAGTTGTTGTGATGCAATGGAAAGGCGGCGGCAAAGAAGCGCCCTTTGCTCTCGTTGGGAAGGGCGTGGTTTTTGATACAGGCGGCATCAGCTTGAAACCCGCCGGCGGCATGGAAGACATGATCATGGATATGGGCGGCGCGGGGGTCGTTGCTGGCGTCATGCGCGCGGTGGCGCTGCGCGAGGCCAAGGCCAACGTTGTGGGCCTCGTTGGGCTTGTGGAAAACATGCCCGGCCCCGATGCCACGCGACCCGGCGATGTCGTTACATCTATGAAAGGCGACACCGTCGAGATCATCAACACCGACGCTGAGGGCCGCCTGGTTTTGGCGGATGTGCTTTGGTACGCGCAAGAACGGTTTAAGCCGTCGGGCATGATCGATCTTGCGACTCTGACCGGCGCGATCATCATTGGGCTCGGCCACGAGATGGCCGGCGTCTTCTCAAATAGCGATGACTTGTCGGCGAAGCTTCTAGGCGCTGCCGAAACGGAGGGGGAAGGCGCCTGGCGGATGCCGCTCTCCCCCGCCTATGACAAGCAGTTAAAGAGCCAAAGTGCGGATATGAAGAACGTCGGCGGCCGCCCGGCAGGCTCGATCACGGCGGCGCAGTTTCTTCAGCGTTTCGTGTTGGATGAGATGCCCTGGGCGCATATCGACATCGCAGGCGTCGCCTGGGTGAAGTCCGACACTGCCTTCGCGCCAAAAGGCGCGACCGGCTGGGGCGTGCGCGCACTTAACCG
>JBCCTH010000327.1:0-1599 GCA_039198835.1 Pseudomonadota bacterium
CCCGATTTCTTTGGAAGAAATCGGACCGAAATCCTCATAGGATTTCGCCGCTCCCCGATAAAACGCGCTCAATGATCTTCTCCCCGAAGAGGCCCTGGGGCCGGAAGAGCAACACGCCAAGCGCCAGAAGGTAAGCAAACCAGGCCTCCGTTCCGCCACCGAGCAGGGGCTGACCCCAATAAATCTCGAAGAGCTTTTCAAGCATGCCGATCATGAGCCCGCCGACAATCGCGCCTGTGATGCTCTCGAGCCCGCCAAGCATGAGCACCGGCAACGCCTTATACGCGATGACTTCAAGCGCAAAGGACACGCCCGCGCGCGACCCCCAGGCGATGCCCGTCACCAAAGCGATGATACCAGCGATGAACCAGACCAGAACCCAGATCGTCTGGAGCGAGATCCCCACCGAAAGCGCCGCCTGGCTATCATCGCCCAGCGCCCGGACAGCGCGGCCCATGCGCGTGTAATTGAGAAATGCCAAAAGCCCGACCACGAGCAGCGCCGCCCCGATCACGGCGGTCACATCCTGCTGTTCGAGGATCAAAAGCCCGTCAAAGGGCTCGAGCACGATGGCATCCGTCGGGATCCCGAGCTCGCCCGTGATCATTTGCTTGTTCTCGCCGCCAAAGATGATCTCACCGAAGCCGATCAAAAAGAGCGTGATCCCGATCGTCGCCATGAACAGGATGATATCGGGCTGCCCGACAAGCGGGCGCAGCACCACGCGTTCAATCGTAACCGCCAAGGCCAGCATCACAGCCAAGGTGAGCGCCACGCTGATCCAGGCGGGCACCCCCATGGAATGAAAGCCCACGAGTGTGAGCGCCGCGAAAACGACCATGATCCCCTGCGCGAAGTTAAAGATGCGCGAGGATCGAAAGATAAGCACGAAGCCGAGCGCGATGAGCGCGTAAAGGATGCCTGAGACGAGCCCTTCCCATAGCACCTGCATGAGAAAATCAGGGGCCGAGACCATATCGACAAAAGGCGTGACAAAGATATCTTTCAGCACAGGTTCACTCCTTCGCCCCAAAACTGGTGCAATAGGTCGTCGCATTCTGGCCGGAGAACCCAGCGAAGACCGTCAGACCGCCGCTATCGGTGAGCAGCATCCCGATATCGCGCGCGCAATCCGCAAAGGCCCGGTTGGGCGCGGGAAAGTTCAGCTCGACCATCGTGTACCCCGCAAAGAAGGCCGCGACAGCGGGAAGCTCCTCCGCAACCTGCTCGCTCGGCACCGATACCGGCCCCTGACCCGAACAGCTGCGCTCTTCTCCGGTTTCCGAGAAGGCCACGACAAAATCAAACGGCTGCTTCATCACGGGATAAAACGCCGTAAACGAGGCCCCTCCGCCCATGATCTGACCGGCCTCACCGGGATCGACCGCGCCGGTGGCAAGATAGGCGAGGCAATCGCCGAGCCCGGCGACGAATTCAGGATAGCGATCCGCGAGACCGTCGTTTTCCTCGCGGGCCAAAGGCGCGGGGGCAGGCTGCGGCGCGGCGAGAAGAGCTGGCGCCTCATCGTCTTCCATCGGCGCGGCGGCGCGTGGCTCAGGCGCCGGGGCCAGGGCCGCGGGCGGCGCAGCACGCAAGGCG
>JBCCTH010000328.1:0-1581 GCA_039198835.1 Pseudomonadota bacterium
CGCCGAGCCGCGCCAGATCGCGCCGGAGGAAAAGAAGGTCTCGGGATTTGTGTTTAAGGTTCAGGCCAATATGGATCCCAAACACCGCGACCGCGTCGCGTTCTTGCGCATGGCATCGGGCCATTTCACGCGCGGGATGAAACTCACCCATGTGCGCACCAAAAAGCCCATGGCCGTCTCAAACCCGGTGCTGTTCTTGGCCTCAGATCGCGAACTCGCTGAAGAGGCCTGGGCGGGCGATATAATCGGCATTCCCAATCACGGGCAGCTTCGCATCGGCGATACGCTCACCGAGGGCGAGGCGCTCAAGGTCACTGGCATCCCCTCTTTCGCACCCGAGCTGTTGCAGGGCGTGCGCTCAGGCGACCCGATGAAGACCAAACACCTTGAGAAGGCGCTCATGCAATTCGCCGAGGAAGGGGCCGCGAAAGTCTTCAAGCCGATGATCGGTTCAGGCTTTGTGGTCGGGGTTGTGGGCGCGCTGCAATTCGAGGTTCTCGCCTCCCGGATCGAGCTTGAATACGGGCTGCCGGTCCGGTTTGAGGCGTCGCAATTCACCTCGGCGCGCTGGGTCCATGGGCCGCGGCCCGAGGTTGACGCCTTCGCGCAATCCAACAAGCAGCACATGGCAACCGATCATGACGGCGACACCGTTTTTCTCACGCGCCTTCAATGGGATATCGACCGTGTCGCGCGCGATCACCCTGATCTGACGCTGTCGGCGACGAAGGAAATGATGGTCTAGATGACTCAAGAGAGCTTCCCGGGAGGTCTGCCAGCGCTGCAAGCGCAGGCAGCGTCGCGGCGGCAGCAATATCACGGCTGGGAAGGGCTCCTGCCAGCCCAAGACATCGATTTCACGGAATGGAAAGCCGCGCTGACGGCACCGATCATGAAGGGCGATGAACCTTCAGGCCACATTATTCCCAAAGCCGCGCAGCTCTCGGCTGAATTCGCTGATGCGCCTATTGTGCTGTGGCTCCATGCCCTCCTGATCGCCATGGCGCGCCGCGACCCGCTTCCAGACCAGGCGCGCAGGCTCTTTTTGCGCCTCTGGGCGGAAGAAACGCCGTTCCTGCTCGAGCGCCTCGATTTCCGGTGGAAGATCTCGGCAGCGGCCACGTTCCGCGACATTGGTGAAACCGAAGAGGATCGCCGCGCGGGCATGGCGCTCGCTATTCTCTTTAACCTTCTCAAGCTCACCGACAGCGAGCGCGCCTTGTCTGGCCTGCATCCGGCGCGCCCTGAGCCGCGCCGCAAACGCGCCACGCAAAAGCTGGCGCTCAACCAGGATGTTTTCGCGCTGAAAACGGGGGATCTCGATGCAAATCTGATCCTTTATGTGTGGGAAGCCGCCGCGGGCGCGGGCCCGGCTCTCGCCCCGCTCGCAGCCGAACTGATGACAGCCCTCAACCAAGACCGCCGCAGTGTCTTTCGGCGCCTTTCAACCCTGCGCCAGCGCGCGATGGCACAAGATGCGCAAAGCACCGCGCAGACGCGCTTGTGAACGCGCCTGCCTTGCGCGGTGCGCCCTGATTTGAGATGTGAAGGGCCAACCGGGAGAGCTTGGATGTTAAAAGC
>JBCCTH010000329.1:0-1536 GCA_039198835.1 Pseudomonadota bacterium
AGAAGCGGCGCGTCAGCGCTGTGCCCCGCTCCATAGACCCCCGCCAGCGCCTGAACTTCGATCGGATCGCCCAGCGGTGTCCCGGTGCCATGGGCTTCAATGTAATCGATATCGCCCGGTTCGAGCCCGGCACGGTCAAGCGCGTCTCGAATGAGCTTTTCCTGCGCCATGCCGTTGGGCACGGTGAGGCCCGAGGCGCGGCCGTCGTGGTTCATCGCGCTCCCGCGCAGAAGAGCGATAATCTCATCGCCGTCGCGTTCGGCATCCGAGAGGCGCTTGAGCACGAGCATCCCGCAGCCTTCGCCGCGCACATAGCCGTTGGCCGATGCATCAAAGGTTTTGCAGCGACCGTCGGGCGACAGCATTCGCGCCTTTGTCAGGCTGATATTGATCTCCGGTGCCAGCACGGAGTTGACGCCGCCCGCAAGCGCCACGCGGCATTCGCCCTTGCGCAGCGCCTCTGCCGCCAGATGGAGAGACGTCAACGAGGACGAACAGGCCGTGTCGACCGCGATGGCGGGCCCTTCAAGGCCCAGAAAATGCGCGAGCCGCCCCGCTGACATCGATGTCGCGTTGCCCACGGCCATGTAGGCATCGAGGGTGGCGGGGTCTTCGGTGCGTGCGAGAACGGTGCTGTAATCATTGATCGAGATGCCAACGAAGACGCCCGTGGGATCCGATTGAAGCTTTTCAATGGGCTGGCCCGCAGCCTCGATGGCCTGCCAACTCGTCTCAAGGAGCATGCGCTGCTGCGGATCAAGTTGGATCGCCTCGCGCGGCGAGATGCCGAAGAACGCGGCGTCGAAACCCGCGATATCGGCGACAAAGCCGCCCTCGCTCGTGATCATCTTGCCGGGTGCGTCCGGGTCGGGCGAAGTGAGCGCGCGCGCATCCCACCTGTCTTCGGGGACCGCACCGATGCTGTCTTTCGCATCCAGAAGGTTCTGCCAGAATGCGCCCGCATCCTCCGCGCCCGGGAACTTGCAGGCGAGGCCCACGATGGCGATGGGGTCATCCGCCGCCTGAGCGGGCGCGTTTGAGATGCGCGGCGCAGCGCTTTTCTGCTCGGTCGGTGCCCGGGCAAGGGTCGGGGCAGGGGCCTGCGCCTTTGCCTCGAGCCCACCGGCCCGTTCCAACCATTCCGCCAGACGCAAGACCGACGGAAAATCAAAAGCCAGCGTCACCGGAATGGCCAGTGTATTGCCCAGCTCGCGTTGCAGCGCGTTGCGCAATTCAACCGTCATGAGTGAGTCAAATCCGATGTCAAAGAAGCCCGCATCGTGATCGATCACGAGATCGGGCGGCGCGGACATTGTCTTGCGCACGAGATCCTCGACATGGTCTGCCACGAGCGCGACGCGCGCTTCCTCCCGCAGGCTCACTGCGCGCTCGGCCCGCCCTCCGAGAGCTGGCTTGACCTGGCCAAGCGCGCAGTGAGCCTGCGGGAGGAAGCGCGCGTCGCGCTCGTGGCAGACCATGTCGAGGATCTCGTGCGCAAGACAATGTCCGCGCCGCCCGATCTCGTGATCGATCACG